>JAISOA010000133.1 GCA_031275945.1 Spirochaetaceae bacterium | reverse complement strand
CGTCGCTGCCGGTAATAACCGGGGTATGAAGGTACTGGTAGCCCCGGTCCTGAAAAAAACGGTGTACCGCAAAGGCAAGGGCGCTACGAACTCGCATCACCGCCCCCAGGGTAGTGGTTCTGCCGCGAAGTTGGGGTATTTCCCGGAGGAATTCCAGGGAATGCCGTTTTTTTTGCAGGGGATAGGGGGCTATGCCGTTTTTTTCTTCCCCCGGTGCGTCTCCCAAAAGGCGCAGAAACGACCCGGTAATTTCCACTTCCTGGCCCCGGGCAGGGGAGGGGACAAGTTTTCCGCCAATCTCCACCGCTGCGCCGGTCCCCAGGGCGGAAAGGACCGCGGTCCTTTCCGGCGCCAGGGACAGGTCAAAGGTACACTGGATGTTTCTAAGGCAGGAACCGTCGTTAAGGTCCACAAAGACCATGTTTTTCATGTCCCGTTTTGTCTTAACCCAGCCCCGGACCTGAAGTTCTCTATAATCGCCGGGCATGGACAGGATCTCCTTGATTAAAGGGAACATGGCCTTATCATATCTAATTTCTCCTGGGAAAACAACCGATACTAGGTACAGGAGCGTGAAGTGGTAAAAGGCATATATACCGCCGCCAGCGGCATGCGGGCCCAGCAGTGGCGGCTTGATTCGACCGCAAATAATCTGGCCAATATAAATACCGACTCGTACAAGCGGGAACAGGCATCGTTTAAGGCCAACCCCGAGATGCTTCTGCGCCGGGTTGATGACGACGGGGTATTCCGCAACCCCTTTGGTTCCCACGATAATGCCCCGATCATCGGAAAGATGGGTACGGGGGTGGAATTAAACGAGTTGTTTGTGGATTTTTCCCAGGGGGCTTTTAAAGAAACGGAAAACGACTATGATCTGGCCCTCTATGGCAAGGGATTTTTTGTTGTTGCCACCCCCTATGGTGAGCGGTATACCCGGAACGGCAGCTTTCAGCTGGGAAAGGAAGGGTATCTGGAAACCAAGGAGGGGTATCCGGTGCTGGGGCAGGACGGGCCCATACGGATTCAGGCAAATAATTTTAAGATCGACAAGGAAGGGAATGTCTGGATCAACGCGGAATTTGCGGATAATCCTGAACAGATGATTGGCCGGGAAGATAACGAATGGGGTCAGGTGGTACGTCTTTCTACCCTTAGAATCGTTGGTTTTGAACGGGACCGGTATCTAAGAAAGCAGGGTTCCAGCCTATACCAGGCCACTGAATTTTCCGGGGAAGCCATAGAACTGGACGCCGGGGAACGACCCGAGGTATACCAGGGCTTTAATGAAGCCGCCAATGTGAATCCGGTGACAGAGATGGTCCAGATGATCGAAGTAAACCGATCCTACGAGGCAAATCAAAAGGTAATTCAGACCCATGACGCCATGCTGGGAACTCTGATCAACCAATATGTACGGTACAATGGATAGGCGTAAAGGGGTGACAAAATGGTAAGAAGTTTATGGACCGGCGCGTCCGGCATGATTGGACAGCAATCCAATATCGACACAATTTCTAATAACCTGGCCAACGTTAACACCTTTGGGTACAAAAAGGTCAGAGCCGATTTTGAGGATCTTATCTATCAAACCATTAGAACCGCCGGAACGCCGGCCACGGAAGAAACGGTGGTTCCCGTGGGAACCCAGATGGGCCACGGAGTTAAGCTGGCCGATACCCAGCGGATATTCACCCAGGGCTCAATTCAAGAAACGCATGTTGCCACAGATATGGCCATTACCGGAGAAGGGTTTTTCCGGGTGCAGCTTCAGGACGGCACCTATGCCTATACCCGCAACGGAGCCTTTAAAATTGACGAGAACGGCCGGATGGTAAGTTCCCAAGGGTACTGGCTGCTTCCGGATATTGTGATGCCCCCGAATTACCTGCCCGACAGCGTTAATGTATCCAAGGACGGCCGGGTGGAAGTAAAGGTTCCGGAGATCAACGGAGACGAGCCCATTCCGGTGGGACAGATAGAATTGTACCGGTTCCCCAATCCCGTGGGACTTACCGCGGTGGGAGAAAACCTGTTTAAAGTAACCAACGCCTCCGGAGAACCTATTCCCGGCCGGCCCAACGATCTGGGTATGGGCCAAATTGCCCACCGGTTTTTGGAAATGTCCAATGTGGCGGTGGTTAGTGAAATGGTTAACCTTATTGTGGCCCAGCGGGCCTATGAATTTAATTCCCGAACCATCCAAACCACCGACAACATGCTTGGTACGGCTACAACCCTTAAGAGGTAGAGCAATGGCAGGCATAGGCAGCGGCATCCAGGCTCTTAACATGGACTATATTCCCTTCAACGGGGGAACGGCGGGGCGGAATCTTCCCCAAGGAGATTTTGCGGCGGAAATGAACAGGGCCCTGGAACGGGCAAAGGGATCCCGGGAAGAGGCCGGGCCCTTATCCGCCGGGGCCTTTTCCGGAGAAGCCCGCATCGACAAAACGGAGGAGCTTTATAAACAGTGCGTGGCCCTGGAAACTTTTTTGGTAAAGAACATCCTTTCGGGGATGCGGAAGAATGTGTTAAAGCCCGATCTAATCAGTTCCGGCTATGCGGGAGAAATTTACGAGGATATGCTTTGGGATGAATATGCCAAGGTATATGCCGAAAACGGCGGTTTTGGCCTGGCCGAACTGGCTTACCTGGAGCTGACCAATCAGCGGGGTAAACAAATTCTTGGCCGTTCCTAATGCCGCCCTTTACCGGACTTTTGGAATTTATTTACGATCCCGAAACCGCCGGGGATCTTGCGTCCCGGATCCTGGAACTTTGTGAAAAAAAGAAATCCCCGGTGGCCCCGGAGCCTCGGCAGGATCCCCCTTTTGATTGTACCGACGCGTTTCTTATCAGTTACGGCAACATGCTTTCACCTCCGGACCGGTCCGGCGAAGGAGCCTCCGGCAGGACTCCGGAGGATACCAAAGATCCGCCGGGGCTGGCGATTTTAAAAAATTTTCTGGAAAAATGGAATCACGGAACCTTTAGTTATCTGCATATACTTCCATTTCATCCCTATTCTTCCGACGACGGATTCTCCGTGATTGATTACCGGAAGGTGGATGATCGCATGGGCTCCTGGGAAAACCTGGAGGCCCTAAAAAATCTGCGGGTCCGGCAGGGCCGTTTAAAACTAGCCTTTGATTTTGTGATAAACCACGGCAGCGTTCATAGCGACTGGTTTAGGTGGTTTTTGGAAGGTAAAGAAAGGTACCGGGCCTGGTATCTTACCAGACCCGGAGATTATGACTATAGTTCCGTGGTCCGGCCCAGGACCCATCCCCTGCTTACGGCCTTTGAGCGAAAAAGTCCCGGTAAGGGCCCCGGCGGAATTCCTGAGACTCCGGCGGAAACTACGGAAAAGGTCTATGTATGGACCACCTTCAGCGCCGATCAGGGGGACTATAATTTTTCAAACCCCGAGGTGCTTTTTGAATTTATCACGATCCTTCTGGAATACGCCGAACGGGGGGCGGGCATAATACGGCTTGACGCCATTGCCTATCTTTGGAAAGAGGACGGCACATCCTGCCTGCACCACCCGAAAACCCATGCGGTGGTTAAGCTTTTTAGGGAGATCATCGACTATCTTAATCTGCCGCTGTTGATTCTTACCGAAACCAACGTACCCCACAACGAAAATGTTTCGTACTTTGGAGCGGCGGTGGGAAGACCGGCAATTGATTCCCTGCCGGAGGCCCACATGGTGTACAACTTTGCCCTTCCTCCTTTAACCCTGTATGCGGCCTTAATGGAAGACGCCGGTCCCCTTAGGGACTGGGCAAAAAACCTGCCGGGACCGGAGCCAGGGCGCTACTTTCTTAATTTTTTGGCAAGCCACGACGGCGTGGGTCTAAGCCCCGCCCGGGGTCTGGTTCCCGAAGACGCCTTGGCCGCGGCGATTGAAAAAGCAAAAAAGCGGGGCGCCCTGGTTTCCTATAAATCCACCCCCGCCGGAGACATTCCCTATGAACTAAACTGCTCGTATGTGTCGGTAAGCGCTCCTCCTTCTCTGGGGAACCTGCGGGTCCGGGCCTTTCTCGCCACCCATGGGGTGCTTTTTTCCCTTTCGGGACTTCCCGCGGTGTATTTTCACAGCTGGATAGGTTCCGAAGCCTGGACCGGCGGACCGGCCCTGCTTGGCTATAACCGGGCCATTAACCGGGAAAAACCCCCGGTGGACCGGATAGAACGGGAGTTGGAAGATCCGGCGTCGTTTCGCCGCCAGGTCTACCGGGGAATAAACAGGATGCTGGCGTTCCGGCAGGAGGAAGGGGCTTTTAACCCCGGTGTGTCCCAGTATGTGCTGGATCCGGGGAAGGGCGGAAACAGTCTTTTTGTGCTTCTTCGGGGGCCCTCAAAGGACGGGCACAGGGTTTTGTGCATAATGAACCTGGGAAGCCGGGAGGCGGTGTGGGATTCCCGGAACGGCACCGGGGACAGTGTAAAGGGCTGGAGCCTGCCAGGGGAGTGGACCCGCCTTACTCTGGCGCCCTGGGAAACCCTGTGGCTTGTGGCGGATAAGAACGGCCCGGCCCGCCGCCTGTCTACCGTTGAAACGCCGTAACGCTCAGGTACACCAGGATATTGTAGATTCCGTGGGCCAGGGCAATACCGTGGAAACCCGGGATTTTACGGTACCCTAGAGAAAGAATAATCCCCGCCACAAGGGCGTTGGCGAAACCCCAGGGACCTTCATAGGCATGACAGAGGGCAAATATAAGCACCGGAAAGATAAAGCTTCTTCGGGGACCCACGGCGGCCTTTTGCAACCGTTCGGGCAGGTAGAGACGGAAGTAGCCCTCTTCAAGGTATCCGGTGGTTAGGGAACTGCAGACCACGGTAACCCAGGCAAGGGCTCCGGAAGGAAGGATAAGTTTTGGAGCGGAAAAAACATTCCACCGGGAAACCGCCAGGGCAATAAGAGAGCCGGTTATGCACAGTCCCGGCAGGCAGATGCCTAATACGGAAAGGTCTTTTTTGCGGAAGGGGACCGGTTTTTTAAGGAGCATCAGCACCAGTATGACCGCGGGGAGTCTCCAAAAAAAAGAGGAGGCCAGTTCTCCGGCGAAAGAAAAACTTCCTCCGGGCCGGGGAAAGAAAAAAACAAAAAAAAGAACCAGGGCTTCTAAAAGACCTTTAATAGCCGCTCCTTGTAAGGCATGTCCGGGCGGGCCGCCAATATCAGGACCGCCTCACCGGTATTGTGCGCCGGGCCGGAGTAAAATTTTTTCCGTACCTGACAAACTCAGGTCGATAATTTATAGTATACTATAACGAAAGGATCGTGTAATGGTCTTTACGGTTTTAGCCATCATCATCGTAGTCGCGGCATCTTTGATGCTTTTCCTTTCCCTGTCAAGCAGGGACAAGAAAAAATCATGGATCCAGTTTTTTGCCAGAGGCAAAGATGCCGGATTCAGCTTTAAGGAAATAGAACTTCTTCGCAGGCTGGCAATAAAAAGCGCCCTGGAGGATCCTTCTTCCCTGTTCTGGTCCCAGTCCCAGCTTGATATGTGCATCCGTAATATGGTCCGCAGTACCCGCCTTGCAGGGGGAGGAGACCGGGCAACCCAGGATTTTCTTTCCAAACTCTACGATTACCGGAAAAAGATAGAGATGGAAAAACCCAGAATTAAAAATGGCATTACCAGTACCCGGCAGATCGAAGAAGGCCAGTCTCTGCGGATCCTCGTTAACGGTCAAGGTGTTTTTAATTCCACGGTGGTAAAAAATATAGGCCAGTATCTTACAATTTCGCGGCCCAATAATCCCAAGCTACCCCTTAGTTTTTCCTGGACCGGATTAAAACTTTCGGTTTATTTTTGGCGGGAAAATGATGCGGGGTATGTTTTTGATACGGATGTGCAGGACGAGGTTTTCTCCAAGGGGACCGCCTCTCTTAAGGTAAGCCACGGGGAATCCCTTTTTAGGACCCAGAAACGCCGGTCGGTACGGATTAAGACCCATAGGGCGGCGTTTTTGTATATCCTGGGGGACGGCGAAGTCTCGGACGGTATCGAGATGCATCCGGGATTAAAATGCTTTGTGGAGGATCTGTCCGATTCGGGCTGCGCGGTGTTGATCGGCGGCAGGGCGGCCGTTGGCCTTCGGATTAAGGTCCAGTTTCTTTTGAACAATGTACCGGTTTGCATTTCCGGCAGTATCCGTTCCATGGAATATACTGATACCACGAACCGTTCCCTTATCCATATCGAAGCGGATCCCATGGCCATCGAAACCCGCAACCACATTCTGGGAGAGGTGTTCGGCATGCTTCCGGAGGAGGACGACGAACTGCCTTTCCGGATCCTGGACGAAGAAGCGGAAAATACCGGGGACGATACAAGCGCCGTTTCTGACGCCGCCGTATAAGAAGGAAGGGGGATGCTGTGACTTTTTCCAAACAGGTTACATTGTTTTTTGTGCTAACGGCGGCCCTGTCCCTATACGGGCAGGTTACGGAACCCATATTACAGTCCTATGAACGGATTTTTATCCGGTCCAGCCTGGGTACCAAGGTGAATGTACTGCAGGATGCGGCCACGGATGATCAGGCGGCGGAATTTTACAGACCCCTGTGCAACCTGGCCCTGGACTTTGTGCTGGAAAACGCCGCGCTGTTTCGGGAGGATCCGGAGATGATCCAGATTGCCGTTATTGCCGTCCGGGGGGTGGGGGCAAGTTCCTACAGCCCCGGGGCGGAAAATCTCTGGCAGGTTTTTTTGCAATTTCCCGATAACGTAATTCGTCTGGAAATACTGCGAATTCTGCCGGCCCTGGACCCGCCGGTGGTGCTTGAAGACATGAACCGGTTTTTGGCGGATCAAAACGCCCTGTATACATCCGCGCTGAGTCCGGATCCCCAGTTGCTTAGCGCCCTCTTTACTGCCCTGGGGAATGGGGGAGACCGCCGCTGCTATCCGGTGCTGTTTAGTTCCGCTCTCCTTTATCCCGGTACTTTGGGGGAAGAAGCCCTCCGGGCCATGTATGCGGTACAGGATGATCTGTGCGCCTTTCTTGGCCAGGTTATCGTAAAAAATCCTCCCACGGAAAAACTGGAGGCCCTTAAGCTGGCCCTGGCCTGGGAAGGGCTAAGCGGGGAAGAACGGGGGGAGCTTGCGGAAACGGCCCTGGAGACGGCCCTGGGATACCAGGTTCGTGCCGGAATGACGGAGATGGCGGAACTCCGCCGGAGTGCCCTTAGCCTGATCCGGGAAACCCGGTGGGCCCGGGCCTTTCCCCAGGTTTTTAAATACTACACCCAAACCATGGAAGAATTTAGACGGGATCCTTCCCGGAAAGAGGATCTTCTTGATTCCATCGCCTGTCTTTCTTCTCTGGAGAATTCTGATGCCGCCCAGGTATTAAGCCTGCAATTAGGGCTGTACAATTCCCGGGCCTTCTCGCTTAGCCGGGATGAACATGAAGTGGTTTTTGCCCTGGTCAGGGCCCTGGGGGATCTGGGTTTTAAAGCCTCCTACGATGTGTTACTTCAAATCCCTTCCCTTTCCTATCCCGAAGACACTATCCAGGCGGCCCGGGAAGCTCTGGACAAACTCAAGTGGTAAGCCCCCTTTGTATTGCAGCCCTGGCTGCCGCTACGGTTTTTTACACCCGGTCCCTTTGGGTAACCGGCTTCCTGGCCGCGGCGCCATTGGTGGTGCGCCTGGGGATCCGCCTTGGGATGCCCCAGGGAACGGGAACTCTCTTCCGGAAGTTCCGGCTTTTCCGGGAAGAGAAGGGATTCCCCTGGCTTGCCCTGTACCTGGGCTTATGCGCCGGTTTGTTTGCCCTGCCCCGGGTGACCGCCCTGGAGCCGGGCCTGCCCGTAGAACGCATTGTTTCCCTTACGGGAACTCTGCTGGACGATCCCCGGACGCTTCCGGGGGGCTCTTCCGGTTTCCCGGGGCAGGGCCGGGGTATGGCCTATTTGAACCTGAAGAAAACCGAGGCCCTGCTGCCCGGAACAAACGGGGTCCGCAGTTCTGCCCGGGGAAGGATCCCGGTCTTTTTTCCCGCGGGTACCATGGACCGGGTTAAGGACTTTGGCAGAGGGGCGGAATTGTATGTGGAGGGCCGGTTTTTACCGGACCGATCCGGTTCCGGGGGAATCTCCTTTACGGCCCGGTCTGTCCATACGGTAAAGGCCCCCCCGGCCCCGGAGACCTTGCGTACCGCCATTCGGGGCTCTATGCTCCAAAGGCTTGGGGAAAAATCCTGGGGCGGCCTGGCCGCGGCCTTGCTCCTGGGAAGCCGGGAAAACCTTGAGGGGGATCTGGCCCGGGCGTATCGGGATGCGGGGCTTTCCCATATTCTTGCCCTTTCGGGGATGCATCTGGCCTTTCTTTCCGGCTTACTGACCCTGGCCCTTAAAAAGCCCCTGGGAAAGCGGGGGGCCCTTACGGCAGGTTTAGGTTTTATTTTTCTGTATGTTTTACTGGTGGGGCCCCAGCCAAGCCTGGTTCGTTCGGTGATCATGTACGCCCTGGGAAGCTGTCTGGTGTTAAGCGGTACGGTCCGGCAACCTCTGGCCTTGCTGGGGGCAGCGTTCCTGATCCAGCTTCTGGCGGATCCCCCTTCGGCCCTGAGTATTTCTTTTATCCTTTCGTATCTTGCCCTGGGGGGTATTTTGATCCTGGGGGGCCCCCTGGAAAGCCTTTTCCGGGGCTCCCTCCCTCCCCCTGCGGCTGCGGGCCTCGCCGCCTCTTTGGGGGCCTTTATTGCCACCGCTCCGGCGGTAACGGCCTTCTTCGGGGTCCTGCGGCCCCTGGGAATTATCGCGGGTTTTATTGCCGTGCCCCTGTCCAGCGGGTTTATGGCCCTTTCAATTCCCGGCGCCTTAAACCTTCCTTTGGCGGATTTTCCCCTGGACCGCTTGCTGGACCTGTGGTACCTGGTTTTAAAACGGACCATGGTTTTCTTTTCACAGCTTCCCGCCTGTAGGCCGGGGCTCCGGGAGCTATGGGGTTTTTCCGCGGTGGTTTTTGCGGGTATTCTTGTGGTCGCACGCAAAATGGCCCGGTGGAGGACCTACCTTGCCCCCTTTGCCTAAGACGCCGGACTATAATTCGCCTTCGGCGATCCGGGAATATTTGCGGGACCGGGGGCTGGGGATCCGCAAACAATGGGGGCAGAATTTTTTAATTAACCCGTCCGCCCGAAGGGCCCTGGTGGAAAGCTTAGGGGCCGGATCGGGCCAGGGGGTCTGGGAAATAGGAAGCGGTATGGGCGCCATGACCAGGGAACTTTTAGACCGGGGCTTGCGGGTAACGGCCTTCGAGGTGGATCCCGGCCTGTGCTCGATCCTGGCGGATCTGTTTGGTCCCCCCCATGCCTTTAACCTGATACGGGGCAATGTGCTGGAAACCTGGGAGGATCTTGAGGATCCCAGTCCCTACCTGCTGGGAAACCTGCCCTATAATATCGCCGCCCCGCTTCTGGGCCGGTTTATTGAACGGGGCCGCTTTTTTACCCGGATGATCGTGACGGTTCAAAAAGAAGTGGCTCTGCGCATGGCCGCCGGCCCCGGATCCGCGTACTATTCCTCCATATCCGTGCTGTGCGCCTCCGCCTATACCATAAAAGTTTTTATGACCCTTAAGGGGCCTTCGTTTTTTCCCGTTCCCCGGGTAGATTCCGCTGCGGCGTGCTTTGAGCTAAAAACCGGAGGTTCAAGTCCCCCGGCCCTCCTGTATCCCCTTATCCGGGGGCTTTTTGCCTGTCGCCGTAAGACCATCGCCAACAACCTGGAGCATTTTCTTGCCGATTCCGGTATACTCAAGGGGAACCCGGGCCGTGAGGTCCTAAGGACGGCGCTGGATTACAGCGGCCTTGGGGGAGGGGAGCGGGCGGAACAGCTTGGACTTGAAGAGTTTACCGCATTGGCCGCTGCCCTGGGCCGGATCAGTAAATCCTAAGGATTCGATGAGCCGGGCGGTGTCCGCCGTACCGGGTTTTTCAGCCTGGGTGTGTAATTTGGAGTAAGCATTATGAGTATCCGTGAGCGAATAGAAGAGGTGAGGGAGCGGATAGAAAAAGCCTGCCTGCGTTCGGGAAGAAAACCCGGGGAGATCCGGCTGATGGGGGTTTCTAAATTTCACGGACCGGCGGCGGTGGAAGAGGCGCTACAGGGGGGACTTACTTTTTTTGGGGAAAACCGGGTTCAGGAAGCCCAGGGGAAATTCCCCCCCCTTCGGGCGGCGTATAAAAATCTGGAACTTCACATGATTGGAACCCTTCAACGGAACAAAGCAAAGACCGCCGTGGCGGTATTTGACGGCATCCAGTCTTTGGATCGGGACGAACTTATCATCACCCTGGGAACCCTTAGCGCCCACAGGACAGAACCTCTGACGGTTCTGCTGGAACTTCATACGGGCGAAGAATCCAAGTCCGGTTATGCCGGTCCGGATCTTCTTTTCCGGGCCGCGGAGCTGGTTCTGTCCTTTCCCGGCCTAAAGCTTTCCGGACTTATGACCATGGCCCCGTATACGCGGGACCGGGGGATTATCCGGAGTTCCTTCAGGGCCCTGGTCAAAGCCCGGGATCTTTTGCAGAACCGGTTCCCCGGTACGGATCTGTCCTGCCTTTCCATGGGCATGTCCAATGATTTTGAGATCGCGGTGGAGGAAGGTTCAACCCTGCTTAGGATAGGGACTCTGCTTTTTGGAGAACGGCAATGAAACTAACACATACGGCCCCAGGAGTTTTTTTCGTGTTTCTTTTTTTCAGCCTGGAAGGAAGGCTTTTTGCGGAGCCGCCTTTTTTTCCCGGGGCCCTGGATTTCCCCCTTTCCTTTGCCTCCTTTGGTCCCCGGCCCCTGGCAGAGGAGATCCCGGTTGATACCCCCGTTACCCAGGGGAAACCCCAATGGGTAAAGGATCTGCGAAGGGCGGAAATCGTCGCCCTGGGCTCCTTTCCCTTTGCGGTGTTTTTTACCGCCACCTTTGTAGACCTGTACCGCTGTGCAAGCCACGGCTGGGACAGGCGCTACGCACCCTGGCCCGTAAAATCCGCCGGGGCCGTTTCTATGAACGACAACGAACTACGGGCGATGTTCAGCATAGCCATCTCCACCTCTCTGCTTATTTCCCTGGTGGATTATTTTGTCGTCCGGTACAAACGGACCCGGGCCGTGGATATGTATTAGCCATGGACCAGCTAAGCTATTCGGGACTTGTGAAGGACCTGGCCGGAGAAATCCGGCTTGACCGGTATGTGGCCGAACATCTGCGGCTTTTAAGCCGGTCCCAGATAAAAAACCGGATTCTGGAGGTCCGGGTGAACGGTAAGCCGGTAAAAATTTCCCGGCTGCTCAGGGCCGGGGATGCCCTGGCCCTGTCTTGGCTGCCCCAGGCGCCGGTGTATCTGGAACCGGAACATATTCCCCTGAACATTTTGTACGAGGATCGGCGCTGCGTGGTAATCAACAAGGTTCAGGGTATGGTGGTGCATCCCGGCGCGGGGAACCATTCGGGAACCCTGGCCAACGCCCTGCTGTGGCGGAAATTCTTTTGCAGGGACGCCGCCGGTTCCCGGGAAGCGGCGGCCTCTGCCGCCGGGGGCATGGCGGCGGAAGCCGGACTGCGGAGCGGCATTGTCCACCGGCTGGATAAGGATACCTCCGGGGTGCTTATTGCCGCCTATGACGACGCCGCTCTGGCCATGCTTTCCGCTCAATTCAAGGCCCGGACCGTAAAAAAGCGCTACACGGCCCTTGTGCAGGGAAGATTCCGGGAAGAAAGGGGGAAGATCCGCACCCGGCTTATACGGGATCCCCGGGATCGCCGGCGCTTTACGATCCTGCCGGAGCGGGCCGCCCGGGCAGGCTCCGCCTTAGTACCGGTCCCCTTGGCAGGGTCCGTCCCGGTTAAGGCTCCGGGGAAAAAGCTCCGGGGAAAGCTTGCCATAACCTATTACCGGGTCCTGCAATCCTGGGGGAATTATTCCCTGGTGTCGCTTATGCCCAAAACCGGAAGAACCCACCAGCTTCGGGTACATTTAAAGTACCTGGGACACCCCAGTCTGGGGGATCCCCTCTACGGTTCCGGGGATCGGTCTTTTTCCGGCGTCCCCCTGCTGCTCCACGCCCGAAGCTTGAAGATTGTCTTGCCCGAAGATTCCGAAGCTTCCTGTTTTACGGCCCCTCTCCCCGGGGTGTTTAAAAACACCCTGGGAACCCTTATGCGCCGATGAGAAATTTTTGGAATTCCCCGTCCCCGGAACCTAAAATTATCGCGGAAACTCCGCTATACCTGGTGGTTTACAAACCCCCGGGGATCCATACGGCTCCGCTGGCCGGGGAAGACGAGGGGACCCTTTTAAGCTGGGTTGCGGCCTCGTATCCCGATGTCCTGGCGCCCCGGGGGAGGCTGGGCCGCGAAGGGGGGCTTCTGCACCGGCTGGACTATGAAACCCGGGGACTGGTACTCATAGCCAGAACCCAGGCCGCTTTAGAGGCCCTGCTTTGTCGGCAGGAACAGGACCGGATCGTCAAGGAATATACGGCACTTTCCGCCGGCGGGGGAGAGGCCCCCCCGGGTTTCCCTCCCTTCCCCGCCGCCGGGTTTTTTTCGTTTTCCGCTGAAGCCGGAACGGAGCAGCTACGGGTGATTGAAAGCGGCTTTCGGCCCTACGGCAGGGGCCGGAAAATGGTGCGGCCGGTTTTGCCGGGGCCGGGCCAAACCCTGTACCAAACCGGAATCCTCTTCTGGACCGCGGACAACCGGGATCCTGGACCGCCGGGGGAAGGCGGTCCTTGGGGTTTTTTACCGGGGCCGGGCCGCATCTTCCGGCTGCGGATTAGCCGCGGGTACCGCCACCAGATCCGAAGCCACCTTGCCTGGGCGGGGTGGCCCATTGTAAACGATCCGCTTTACGGAGGCGCCGCTGTAAGCGCCGTTCCGGGTCTTGCCCTTAGCGCCGAAGTAATTTCGTTTACGGACCCCGAAACGGGGCGGCGTGTTAGGTACCGGCTGGATTACTAGCCCATATATTGCTTAAAAACATTGTCCAGGGCCGAAAGTATCGTA
This sequence comes from Spirochaetaceae bacterium, assembly GCA_031275945.1. Lineage (GTDB taxonomy): Bacteria > Spirochaetota > Spirochaetia > Treponematales > Breznakiellaceae > JAISLT01. The sequence goes on along the minus strand of JAISOA010000133.1, from coordinate 2,859 downwards.
CCCTTTATGTCCTCCGAGAGGCTGCATATCACTTCTCTGTGGTCTTCCGGGACTATAGTGCCCTTAAAAAGCTCAAAAACATCTACCTCAAGGGCTTTGGCAAGGTTACAGAGGGTTCCGGCCAGGGGAAAATTGTTGCCCCGCTCGATATTCGAGAGAAACGTGATGGAAATGCCGGCTTTTTCGGCTAAATCGGCCTGTGAAAACTGTCTGCGGAACCGAAGAAACTTGATATTTTTACCTAAAATGCTCTTTAATTCCTGTTCTTCCATCTAACAATGTGCCTTCGTCTTAGCTCCTTTATTAAACAGTCTTTTTATTTTTATTGACAAACATCTAATATAACTATAGTATAGAATTAATATGCTGTTTCCGTTTGTGGCAAAAGTGATAGTGGCAAAAGTGATAAAGGAAGACAACGTGGGCATTCGCTTGTCATACGCCCCGCGAATGCGGGATGGGAAACAAAAGCGGTACTTTTAGGGGAGGAATTTTTCTTATGAAGAAATACAGTGTTTTTCTATGGGGAATGCCGGTACTGGCGTTTGTACTGGCGGGCTGTGGTTCCCTCGGTTCCGCTTTTTTGGCGGCGGGCCTGAACAAGGACCTGGGGAATAAGACGACCGTCGGCGAGTCAACCAGCGTTATCATTCCCGGAGGCGGCGGCGCCTGGGCTTCGGCGCTGTCCGGCAAGGCTTCCGGTGAGGCCAAAGCGCAGGCGACCTACCAGAAAACCGAGCAAGTTGCGGAATGGCCGTTCTTGTGCTACGACTATGAAATGGATAAAGCGGAGCTGGCCAGAGGCTTACAGTCGGGGATATACCGGAGGGGTCAGGCGTATAGAAGTGCAACGTCTGGTGGAGCCAGTCACGTTGGCTCATCCGGCACTTCAATAGACCATCCCGTTGAACACGGAACTACCTACTACGCTATTCACGTAAAAAAGATAGTAACCCGCACCGTTGACGTGGTGGATCAGAAAAAATACAACGCGCTTTATCCGGCCATTCTCAAGGAAAAGACGGCGGCGCTCCAGAAAAGGTATAACGAGTTTAAGGGCGCGGCGAGGGATGTCTCTGACTATGAGACCTTTATGTATTCAAACGGCGGCAAGATCGAGGGCAGGAAGATAAAATCCGTCCTTGAGCAGCAGTTGGCGGGTTATCCGCCCGGTACTGTTCTCTTCCACGGCGGAATCTATAATCCCTGGCTGATACGGGCGGAAATGGTTGAGGGCGTTTTCAAATGCCAGGTGTCGGAATAAACAAGGGAGGTTTTGTAAAATGAAAAGAGATGTGTATTTTGGAATGGCGGGGTTAATCCTCGCGGCGGTTTTTATGATGGCCGGGTGCGCCAGTACCCCTTCGTACAGTTCATTGCCGGAGGAACATCCGGCTGTAAAAGCTTTTGTTGGATCATGGGCGTCAAACGATGCGATGGTAGCAGTATCAGAGGGTTCATTGCAGTCAGCGAAAGGACAGCAATCATATCATTTTTATGATGACGGTACCGGAGAAGTGACTGACGTTTACGGCGGGGTTCTTACACAACGAAGGGTGTTTAGGTATCGTGTATCCGATGAGTTAATAGGGTTTCAATTTTTGAATGGCACCGTATTTACCAACGGCGGCAGCTTTTCACGGCCCTATGTCTTTTCCACCGACAAACGGAAAATCACCTTTCCGCGAGCGGAGTATTGGATAGGAGATTTTGTTGAATTTACGTTGACGAAAACGACCCCTGTTCCAACTCCGCCGCCCATTCCCCAGCCTCGGCCGGAGAAACCGGAGCCAAAATATGAAAACGCGGGAACGATCTATTACGACTACCATGGAACGGGCTATGTGCATCTGGATAATTCCGTCTTTTACCTTTGCTCCAGCGGAAAACCCGTGGGCTATCTGGAAAACGGCGTTATTTATGCTTTTACCGGCAAGGTTTTAGGGTTCACCGATAATTCGTATATTTATAACCGGCGGGGAGACGCCACGGGCTGTATCTATAGCGTATCATTGGGAAAGGATGTGGTCAAAAAGCAGATCTCCAAGGTAGCCCCCAAACAGGCCCCGCCGGAAAAAATGCCCAGGGCCGCCGGTGATAAACCAAGGCTGAGGAACAGGTATTACGGCGGTCTGCTGTCGGATATATTCGGGCGCTAAACCTTGATGAAAGTTTTTAACGCAGGGTTGTAATTGTTTGTCCGGCGGGGAAGAAAGTTGTTTCCCGCCGGATAAACTCAAATCTACGGAGTATACATGAAACGATTTTTCATTGTGCCGGCGGCGGGCCTCCTCGTGCTGCTGGCAGCCTTCCTTTGTTTTACGTTCCTTGGATCCCGCGGCAAAAAAAGCGGCGGAGAGGACAGTCCCATAAGCGTTGTCCCCGAATGCGATCCCATGAGCGTCCTTCCCGCCGTGGTGGATGACGAGACCGACGCGGAAATCTACGAGGTGCCGACGCCCGAGCCCCTGACTGTGGCCGGCGAAACCGTGTACCCCATATATTACGGAGGCGAGACCGCCGTTACCAAAGATAAAGCGGAATGGGAAAGCTGGCTGAGGGACCCTTCGCTTGCCCCGCTTCCCGGCCTGCGTAACGACAGGGATTTTGTGTTGACCTGGTGCCGTCAGTTTACCCAGTACGAGCCGGAAGACGTGGGGCTTATTTTGATGAACTATTTTGAATATGACATTGAGTATCTTCATCCCGCAAATCCCTGGTGCCGCACGTCTGATCCCACTAGAGCTTTTTTTAGATGGGATGGATTAAGAAGATGCATAGAAGACAGAAAAATCGTATGCGCCGGGTATGCCCAGCTTTTTTATCTTATCGTCAAGGAAAAGTATCCCGATGTCAAAT
>JAISOA010000131.1 GCA_031275945.1 Spirochaetaceae bacterium | reverse complement strand
GACATTCTCTGTTCGGCCCTCTGCGACGACTGCATCGAGCGGGGGCTTAACCTGAAAGAAGGGGGTGCGGTCTACGATTTTATCAGCGACCTCCAGGTGGGCATTGCCAATCTTGCGGATTCGCTTGCGGCGATAAAAAAATGCGTCTTTGAAGATAAATCGGTAACCGCGGCGGAACTGTGGAACGCCTTGCAGCGCAACTTTGAAGGCGCGGAGAACGAGCGTATCCGGAAACTGCTTGTCGCCGCGCCGAAATACGGCAACGACGATGATTACGCCGATTCCCTTGTCCGGAAAGCTTACGATATATACATCAACGAGATGAAGAAGTATCACAACACCCGTTACGGGCGCGGGCCGGTTGGCGGTGTGTACTACGCGGGAACTTCTTCTATTTCGGCAAATGTCCCCCAGGGCGCGGGTACCACGGCAACCCCCGATGGACGTAAAGCCGGCGAACCCCTAGCGGAAGGATGTTCGCCCTCCCACGCGATGGACAAGCACGGCCCCACCGCCGTCTTCAAGTCCGTGTCTAAACTGCCCATACCTGAAATCACCGGCGGCGTCCTTCTCAACCAAAAGGTAACGCCGGCTATGCTGGAATCGGAAGAAAACCGCGGCAAGCTGATGTTTCTGCTCCATGCCTTTTTCAACCGGCTTAAGGGCTTCCATGTGCAGTTTAACGTGGTTTCCCGGGAGACGCTTCTGGACGCCCAGGTTCATCCGGAACGGCACCAGGATCTGATTGTCAGGGTTGCCGGTTATAGCGCCTTCTTCAATGTGCTGTCCCGGCAGACCCAGGACGACATCATTGAACGGACCGAACAGGTTCTGTAGGATGTGTTATGATCGAGTTCATGCTTGATACGGCGAACGTCGGCAGTGTGAACAGACACTGGACTTGTTCAATAACCCAGTTGCTTATTTACTAACCTGCGCTTAGCGCTGGTTAAAGTCCAATGGGCTTTAACCGCCAAGTCTCGGCAAAATGCTCCGCATTTTGTTGTTTTAAACGCTTGTTGTGTAAAACTTCAGTTTTTAAACAACTCTACTATTTATTTATACCGGAAGGGCGCCGGTTTTTTACAGGCCCCACAGTAATAAGACAGGGACCCTGTAAGTCCCCGGGTATCTATGTGGTACCCGCCGCGTCTTACCAGAACCGCTCCGCAGGCAGGACAGATCGTGTCCCGGAATTCCGGCGGAGCGGCGGCGTTTCCTATGTAAACGTACCGAAGTTCTCCCCGGCGTTCCTGGATCCTGCGGGCGATACCGGTTAACTCGGCGGAACCGGTAGGCGGGGCATCCCATTTCCAATCAGGGTGATAGGCGGATAAATGCCAGGGTACAGTCTTACCCGGATGTCCAGACAGGTCCGCTACAAAATCCGCCAGGGCATCCAGTTCCTCCTGGCGGTCGTTCAGTCCCGGTACTATCAATGTGGTAATTTCCGTGTGAACCCCCATCTCTAGGGCGGCGGAAATAAAATCCAACACCGTCTGTAGATCTCCCCCTAGAATTTCCGCATAGGTTTTTTTTGAAAAGCATTTTAAATCTATATTGGCCGCGTCGGTAAGCTTTAGGATTTCCCTTGCCGGTTCCGGATTGGCGCAGCCGTTGGTAACCAATACATTGGCAATACCCCGGTTCCGGGCGATCTCCATGGCTTCCACAAGAAATTCGGCATGGACCAGGGGTTCCGAGTAGGTGTAGGCAATCGCGGAAGAACCTCCGGCTTCTGCGGCGCTAATCAGCCCTTCAGGATCCATGCGGCGGCCTGCGGAGGGGCCGTCATTGGCATCCGAAATTTCATGCCCAAACTGGGAAATATGCCAATTTTGACAGAACGGACAATGCAGATTACACCCCGCAAAACCCACGGATGCGATGAGGGAGCCGGGCCGCCAATGGTACAGGGGCTTTTTTTCAACCGGATCACAGGCCAGGGCGGTAATAAGACCGTAGCAGGGAAGTTCCGGTCCCCCTGCCGGGCTTCGGGGATGTGCGGATAGAGAGGCTGTTTCGGCAGGTCCCCGGCGGACCCGGCACAGGCCGATCTTACCCGGTAACAGGCGGCAGTGATGAGGACAGAGGGCACAGCGAAAAGCCGCACCTTCGGACACGCAAAAACGGCCCGTAGACAATCCTATTCCGCCGCCCCGGATTCCAGCAGCAGCCGGCCATGGGCATCCCTGGCCTTATTGATAAATTGAATCGGATCGTCTACGGTAAAGGGCTCCAAAAGCACCCCCCGGGCGCCCCGGCGAACCCAGATCTTCACCAGGGGTATTCCTTCCCCCGATTCCGTAACGGCCTGGGGAATTTCTTCCACATAGAGAATATCCTCTACTTGGAATTCCATCAGCACGGGATTAAGCCCCAAAGGATCGTATACCAAAAGAAGCTTATTCTGTTCCGAAGGAAGGGACCGCGGATAACCTGTAAAGGGCACGGCATTTTTCGGGGGAATCCCGGACTGTTTTTCAATCTTATTCAAAGGCAGGGTTTCCAAGTAATTTTTGGCTTTCATAGCTTCTTTATCTTGTACTCCATAGATTTAAATTTCGCAATCCTTATTCTATAAAATATAACATTTCCGGCTACGTAGTAGAAGAATCCACGGTCAAATTTCATAAACTATTTTGTCCCATGCCGTATAAACCGGCCGTCCGTTTTGATAACCCCGGCGGCCCCTTCACGGTGTATGGCGATTTTGAAACAGCAGGATCCGTAGTACTTCATTTTTGTAAATTTTGTGCAGCGGAAATTTCCAAAGCTTCCCCATGGTATGACCGGTAACCGCGGGTTCTCGTACCGCCTGCGGGTTCCCCGTAGACATTTGGACAATGGACTTGTTCAATAACCCGGTTGGTTATTGAGCAAGTCTTGCAAAATGCTCCGCATTTTGCTGTTTTTAAGCGGTTGTCCACAGCGCGGAGGGCGACAAAAGCTTTCAGTGGTCTCCGCAGGCCGCCGTTTTTCCTTCCGGTCAATTTGAAACAGCCGGACCTTGCAGGCCTCATTTCTCCTATATGCGCTATCCCGCCGTGGATAAAAGGCCGTAGAGCCGGTCCAGATCTTCCATAGAATAATACTCAATTTCGATGCGGCCCTTTGTCAAAGTTCCGTCGATGCGTACTTTGGTTCCCAGGGTTTCGATACATTTTTCTTCCATGGCCTTTAGCTGGGGATCCCGGGCATCCGGCGGCTTAGACTTGCCCGGCTTGGGGCTCCTCGCGCCGGCGCCTAGTTCCGCCGCCAGCTTTTCCGCCTCCCGGACGGAAAGGCCCCGGGAGCGGATCTCGGCAAAGAGCCGTTCTTGGGCCGCGGCGCCGGCAAGGGAAAGAATGGCCCGGGCATGACCGGCGCTTAAGGAGCCTTCTTCCAGAGCCCGGCGCATAGCCGGGGGAAGCTTAAGCAGCCGCAGGGCATTGGCTACGGTAGACCGGTTTTTTCCTACCCGTTCCGCAGTTTCGTCCTGGGAAAGGCCGCCGTTTTCCATGATCTGCCTATAGGCGGAAGCTTCCTCAATAGGGTTCAGATCCGCCCGGTGGATGTTTTCAATAAGCGCTATCTCCAGCCGTTTCTGGCCGGAATATTTTCTAATAAGCGCCGGTACTTCCTTTAGTCCCGCCATGCGGGCGGCCCGGCTTCTGCGCTCCCCGGCCAC
>JAISOA010000101.1 GCA_031275945.1 Spirochaetaceae bacterium | reverse complement strand
ATGATCAATCCCTACCATATCCAGCCCGGCCTCCTATTGGATGTGGATATTACTTCCATTAAGCGAAAAAAGGCCACCCTGGATGCGATGGCAAACGTGTTAAATGAGTTCCTGCACGGCGTTTCCAAGGGCTTCCAAGATGCGGCCTTTGCGTCCTTTAGCCGGCGAAGATCAACGGTTCGGGAGGATATTAACCAGTCCTTTGCGGAGAATACCGCCGAAGAAGAAGCCGCCGCGGCGGCCGCCGGTACCTCGGGGCAGGCTTATCTGGATTTGCTTAATTCCGGGGATAAAGCCACCGCTCAGCAGGCTCCGGCTCTTGAAGCTCCAAAGCGGGGCCGGGGAGGAGCCCGAAAGGCTTCCGCCGCCGCGGCAAAGCCCAGGAAGGCCAGGAAGACCCGTGGTTCCGGCGGCGGATCACTTAAAGAATTGTAATAACAATTCGGTTGCGTCAAAAACCGAAGCGCCCCCGGTTGCGGGGGCGTTTTTTCTAGGGAGAAAAATATGATAAATGAATTGTCAAATCTTGAATTTCTTTCCACCAGGGCCGGTTTTAATGTGGCGGTTCGGCATATAAAGCGGACGATTTCCATTATGGAAGATGCCGCGGCTAAGAAAAATTTGGCGGATCTACTGTACCAAATCGACGATGAAGAGATGGTGGGGGAACGGGCAGGGCTTGTTTTGCGCGTACTCTTGGTGGATAAACTGGGGTATAAAACGGTTTCTGCCAATCTTCGTTCGGTGGTGGGCGATCCTGCCTCTTTGGCGAAAGAATTTGAAAAATGGAAGGGGGTGGATCTGGTTGTGGCGTACCACCATCCCGAATTGGGCCTTTTGGTGGCAAATCCTAAGATTGCGGAAGAATTGGCCGCGTTCGGTTCCCTGCGAAAACGGGAACTTTTGGTGGTTTATGCGGGGAAGGGAGCCGCCCCGGCGGATGCCGCCTGCCAGCACGCGGCAGAATTGGCGATAAATTTCTTTGAAGGCGGAAAATCCAAGGTCCCTCCGGCCTTGTTACGGGGCGGATTTGTGGCAAAAGCCATAAAGACAAAAGCCGCCCCCAGGGCGCCTAAGGCCCCCGGAAAAGTACGGAAGCCCGCTTCCCGCACGACCCGCCGGGTTGCAGTCAAGCGGCCGGTACAGGAGGCCCAACGGGTAGCGCCCCCGGTGGTTACCGCGGCGGCCCCCCCGGCGGCGGTACCCACCGGTCCTGTACGGATGACCCCCCGGTATGCCGTGGTGGTACAGAACGAACTCTTTCATAACGGGAATGTGGAAGCCTGGAAACGGATTGTGGCAAGTTACAATGCCAAGTATCCTAATCTTCAGGTTTATATTTATTATGATGGTGAACGGATCATGGATATCAATTCCCTTTTTAAATGGGGAAAGGTTAAACATGGCAGCGCCATTGAATTTGCCGTCGCAGGAAACGATATCAAGGATGTGGCGAAATTGCAGCGGTATCTGGCCCAGGGAGCAAGCCATCAATTTGAGGCTTTTCTTAAGGGACCGGTAAATAATGTGCTTAGACTCTTTTAAAGGAAAAAGTATATGGATAAACGAATACATTTTTTTAGCCAGAAAGATGTGATCCCCAAGAATGTGGCGTCGGAACTTTTAGGTATCCGGGGCCGCCAGGCGAATGAATTTGCGGAGCTTAAATTTCCTATCTTGCCGGGTTTTATAATTGACACTACCCTGGCATCGGAAATAGATCCCAAGCTTATCCGAAAAGACGTTATACCCCTTCTTAACAAGGTTTCGTCCTTGGTGGGCAAGGATTTTGGAGATTCGGCTAACCCCATGCTGCTTAAGGTGGTTATTTCTTCTAACCTGGCGATTACCACCTATCCCACCCTGCATAATTTTGGCCTGGCAAAACCGACAATTAACGGATTTTCTAATTGGGTAGGAAAGGATTTTGCCGCCCACGAGGTCCTCTTCCTGGTCCGGGGCATGCTTAAGATTGAAGAGAGAATTAAGGAACTGGAGGCTAATGCCAAGCTTCAGGCGGAGATTAGCGCCCAGTTAAAAATGCTGGACAGCGCCCTGGGTATCCGGGGTCCTTCCAATGAACTGGGCAAAGAAGAAAAACAAGTAAAAATCGATAAAAGCGCTGAATTTTATATGGATTTTTATGCCAAATACTTTCCCAAAGGTTTCTTCGATACCGCAGAACAGCAGATACTTATCACCCTGGGCGAGATCTCCCGGATGTTCCAGATGGACGACCAGAACGACAACGATACCGCCTTGATGATATCTCCTATGGTCTATGGTAATTATGGCAGGGATTCCTGTTCCGGCGCGTATTTTAGCCGTAATGTAGTAACCGGCGAAAAGATCCTTCAGGGACAGTTTTTCCGGGAAAAATTTAACGAAAGCGGTTCTGCCGGACAGCCCATTGAACGAATCGGAGCCCAGCACCTTAAAGAACTGCAGCGCATCGCTTGGACCCTGGAAGACAGATTCAAAGAAATCCGCCAGATCCGCTTTACTGTGGAAAACGGCAAGCTCTGGCTTATTGAACAGCGTCTGGTGGATCAAAAATCAACCCAGGCGGATCTAAGGCTCCTTTTAGATTTGGCGGGCCGGAAGATCATCGATAACGCCACGGTAATTAAATCCATTGAACCTCTTCGGCTTAATGAAATTCTTCATCCGGTGATCGATTCCGCCAGTGTAAAAGAGTTTAAAAGCTGGAAGGGCGGTATTGCCGGCGCCCCCGGGGCTGCCATAGGCAGGGTTTATTTTAGTACCGATTCTCTTCTGGAAGCCCTAAAGGTGGCTCAGCAAAAGGGGGAGGATACCAGGTTTATTCTGGTGTTGGAATCTTCTTTTGCCGAGGATGTTAAGGCCATCGAGGTAAGTACCGGGGTCCTTACTGCCGAGGGCGGTTATTCCGCCCATGCGTCGGTGGTGGCCCGCCAGTATGGTAAGGTATCTCTGGTGGCTTTGGGAATGAAGATCCGGAATAAAATTGCCACCCTGGGGAATTTAAGTTTTAAAGAAGGGGACTACATTACCCTCAACGTGCCATTTTACGGTGAATCCAATGTTTATTTGGGAACCGCCAAACTTATTGAGCCGAATCCAAAAGAATCGGGGTTCTTGGATTTTATCAAATTAACCAAGGGCTTTATCAAAAAATTCCATGTTCGCTGCAATGCCGATACCCCCCGGGACGCCGCCTTGGCTTTAAGTTTTGGCGCCGACGGGGTGGGGCTTTGCCGTACCGAACATATGTTTTTCCAGGAAAACCGGATCAATGTGTTTAGGGAGATGTTGTTGTCAACGGTTCCCCAGGACAGGGCAAGGGCTTTGGCAAAACTCCAGGTTATGCAGCGGGAGGATTTTTACGGGATCCTTAAGGTTATGGCGGGAAAGGAAGTGACGATCCGTCTTTTGGATTCGCCCCTCCATGAGTTCATGCCCCATAACGAGGATGAAATACAAAGCCTTATTGATCACATGCAGCGGGTAAAAAAGGTTAAAATTTCCAAAGCCGAAATAACCACCAGCGTGGAAGCCCTCCATGAATTTAATCCTATGCTTGGACACCGGGGCTGCCGTATTGCCGTTTCTTACCCCGAAATATACGCTATGCAGGTACGGGCCATTTTTGAAGCCGCCTACAAGCTTCGATCGGAAAAGATAGACGCCCGGCCGGAAATTATGATCCCCATCATAATGAACGCGTCGGAACTTAAGCTGATTGCCTATGGAAAGAAAATTGAAGGGTCCAGTTATACGGGTATCGTGGATATCGAAGAAGAATTACGCCTTCAGAAAAAAGCCAAGCCTGTGGAATATCAAATCGGTACCATGATTGAACTTCCCGCCGCGGCTCTGGGGGCGGGAGAAATAGCCAAATACGGCCGTTTTTTTAGTTTCGGTACCAACGATCTAACCCAAACCACCCTGGGGATTTCCCGGGATGATTTTACAGCCTTTATGCCGGATTATACCCTCTTTGATCTTATTGTGGGGAATCCCTTTAGTACCCTGGACCCCCGGGTTAGGGAGCTGATCGCCATGGCTACGGAACGGGGCCGGCTGACCCGGCCCGACCTGGTGTGTGGGCTCTGCGGGGAACACGGGGCCAACCCGGCAAACGTGCGGTTTTGCATGGATGCGGGGCTTGACTATGTGTCCTGCTCCCCCTATTCGGTGCCTATTGCCCTTCTGGCGGTAGCTCAGGCCGAACTGGAAAAAGCCCAGGACTAAAAATTCAGATGCTAATTTTATAAAAAAAGCCCGCCGTAGACTTTCAAGCTTGCGGCGGGCTTTTTGCTGCTATAAGGCGGTCTTAATTGTCGTATTCACCTTTAAAATTCATGGTTTTTTTGACAATATCGGTTATTTCGGCGGCGCCCTTTTTGGCATCGGACATGGGAAGCCCCGCGTCGTTAGTAAAGGACTGTTCAAAAAATTTTTCCAAGGTTACGTATATATCGGGCCGGTTGTAGAATACAAAGGAAACATTGTAACCCTGGGGCCGCATGACGGTAAATGAAGACAGGGATTCAATGGGTTTCTTGGAATAATAAATGGTGGACTGGTTTTTAGCGGTTAATTTGTTCACTTCCTTAAAACGCAGGGGGATCTGATCGGTTTTTTCCCGTAAATACGGTTCAATGCTTTTATTTGGATACGATGCGGGTTCAATAAGGGTATGGAGTTTCTTTCCCTGGGACTGGAATGTAAGTCCCCCGCCCTCGGGATAAATTGCCTTAACTCCGGAATAGGAAATTATTTCGTAGATCGCATACCCCGTATTCCCGTTTATAAAAGAAGAAACAATATACCCCTGATCTTTGGGTAATTGATCACTTGAAAATGCATCAAAAAGATTAAGAACCTTCGGCAGACTACTTTCTGTGGTATTCTTTTTGGCCATGATTTCCCCCTAATGCTTGAATTGATATTTTTATTTTATGCTATTTTTTGAATTTCTACAAGTATGGAACAAGAAAATAGCGGTATTATTTTTTTCGCCGGGGAGAAGCGGCAGTATTCAGTACCCGCTGGTACTCCTGCTCGTAGCGCCGGGCGCCCTGGATGTCCCCCTTTTCTTTCGCTATCAGGTACATCCACCGGAAAGGTCGGGGATCGGCATGATTTCTGCCGGCGGCATCGAGCAGGTATTCAAAGGTCTGTTCCAGATTGCCCTCCCGGTATGCCAGGAGTCCCAACGCGGTGGGAATTTCTGAAGATTTGGTAAAATAGGCATGTGCCTTTTTTAGAATTGCCTTTGCATACTGAATGGCGCCGGCCCGTTCAATACAGCCGGAATATTCCAATAAAAGCCGTATGTCCCGGGGTTTTTCTTTTAAAAGAGCCCGCAGGTATACCGCCGCAGAACGGTAATTGCCCTGTTTCCGGTACGCGTAGGCCAATACCCGCCTAAGGCCGGGGTTTGCCGGATCCCAGGCAAGAAGGGCCTCCAGTTTTTTCGACGCCGTTTCGTACTCGCAGGTTTTAATCAAAAATAGGGCTTCGTCCCTTCTAATGGACCGGTTATCGGGCCACCGGTTAAGATAATTCCGGTAGGAAAGGGTCAGATTTTTCGCGGCTCCCTTTTCTCCGTCGTTAAAAAGAGCCTCCTGGGCGGCAATAAGCCCCAAATAGCTTTCTTCATGGCGGGGTTGAAGGATCAGCGTTTTGGAAAACCAGCTTACCGCTTCCGCCAGCAGTCCTGTTTTAAGGTATCCGATTCCCAGGGCATACATCAGTTCCGGTTCCGGCCCCATGGTATGAATTGCCTTCTGGAGCAGGGCGATAATCCGCGGCAGATCCTTTGCGGTTTCGGACTCGTAGAGCAACGAAAACCGGGAAAGTATCTCTTTTTCCGCCCCCAGTTTTTTTGCCGTGTACAGGGCTTTTTTTAGGGTTTTCATATTCCGGCCTTCCCAGGCCACAAGCATCACCGCATACCACAGCCGGAGGTTTTTGCCGTCTTGTTCCAGAGCCCGGAAAAGGTGATTTTCCGCCGCCGGATAGTTCTTCAGGTTCCGCTGGGCTTCCCCGTACATGGCATGGATTGCGGGATCGGATCCCCTGGTTTTAATCCAGTTCCGGCAGGCGTCCGCGGCCCTGCGCCACTGGCCCTCTTCCAGGAACGAAGTGATCATAAACCGGTCCACCAGCATACTGTTCCAGGGAAGATCCGGAAGCTGGATCCCCTGGGAGCGGATAATCGAAAGGTCCTCGAGGGCGTCGGTTTTTCTGTCCAGTTCCATATAAATCGACGCCCGGTACCAGCGTATCATGGGATCAGAGGGGGAAAATTCAAGAGCCCTGCTGTAATGTTCTACGGCCTCTTCCAAAAGCCCCATTTGCCGGGAGGTCCGGCCCAACTCAAGCCGGATCAGGGGGCCGTCCCTGCCGTTTTCCAGTACGAACCGGAGCATTTGTATTCCCAGTTCGTAGTTGTCGTTACGGCAGACCCGGACCGCCCGGATAAAAAGCGCGTTAAGGTAGGCCCGGTAAATCCGCTTGTTTTCCGGGGCCGTTTCCACCGCCTTCTGGAGCATTTCCAGCCCTGCCTGGGAATGCCGGGCCTTAAGAAGGGCGGTTCCCAAAAGGGCCATTGTTTCGCTGTTTTTTTTGTTCCGCATCAGGGCCTGTTCCAGGTAGTGTACGGCCCGGGAAGAAAAACCCAGAACCAGGCAGCTGCGGCCCGCGAAAAAATAGCCCTCCGCCGAGCGCGGTTTAATTGTTATATAGTCGTTAAAGGCCGCCAGGGCCCGCGAATAGTTTTGCAGTGAATGAAGGGCCCTGCCAAGGTATAGAAAGGCTTCCGGGGGCCCCTCGTATTCGGAGATAATTTCTTCCAGGATCGCCACCGCGGCCCGGTAATCTTTTTTATTTCCCGCTGCGATGGCTTCCTGTAATTTCCGTTCTCCCTCTTGGGCGCTCCGCTTAGAGGCCGCCTGCCGGAAAAAACTATGCCCGGCGCCGCTGTGCATATTCAGGGGCTGTCCCTATTTTGCCCGGGACAGGGTAACGGCGCAGGTTACGACTATGTCTTCCACGGATGCGCCCCGGGAAAGATCGCTGATGGGTTTGGCAAAACCTTGAAGAAAGGGCCCGAAGGCGTTGACTTTACCCAGCCGTTGAACCAGTTTATAGCCGATATTCCCTGCCCCAAGGTCGGGAAAAACTAAGGTGTTTACCTTACCTTTAACGGGACTTCCCGGCGCTTTTTTATCCGTTACCGAAGGAACCAAGGCGGCGTCGGCTTGAAGTTCCCCGTCAAAAAGAAAGCCGGGGTTCTTATTCTTTAAAATTTCTACCGCCCTCTGGACCTTGCTTACATCATCGTGTTTGGCGGATCCCTTGGTTGAAAAGGACATCAGGGCCACCACAGGCTTGGCGCCCAGAAATTCCCGGCAGCTTTGGGCGGCACTTTCAGCGATATCGGCAAGCTGTTCGGCTGTAGGATCCGGTACCACGGCACAGTCGGAAAAGATGAGGGAGCCTTCTTTGCCCCAGGAATTGTCCATACCCGTCATAACAAAGCAAGACGAGGCGGTTTTAAGTCCCTTGACGGTACCGATGATGGTAAGACCCGCCCGCAAAACATCGCCGGTGGTATTTTCCGCCCCCGCGATCATGGCGTCCGCATCGTCTAGGTGAACCATCATGGCGCCCCAGCGGAGAGGGTCCGTCATATCGATCAGCGCCTGTTCTTCCGTCATGCCCTTATGCTTACGGAGCTCGTACAATTCAGCGGCATATTTACCGATTTGGGAAGATCCGGAAGGATCAATCAGATTAATTCCTTCGAGTGTAAGCCCTTCTTTTTCCGCCATTTCCTGGATACTAGACTCCTTGCCCAGGAGGGTAACGGAAGCGGCCAACTGTTCATCCGCCAGGATCCGGGCCGCCCTAAGGGTTCGGGGCTCTGTTCCTTCGGGAAGCACCAGCCGTTTTTGGAGTGATTTGGCTTTGGCCCGCATTTCTTTTACAAAATCCATATAAACTCCTTTTGGTATTGTTCTGGTACAAGAATACTCCTAAGCACAAGGACACGCAAGACTGCCGGAGATAATTTACGGCCCGGAATGTATCCCTGGCCCTGGCCTTTGGATTCTGCCCGTTGATGTGCCGAAATCAGCATCGCCTGTCCGGCTTAGTAGAGTTGTTTAAAAACTTTAGTTTTTAAACAACAACCGCTTAAAAACAGCAACGTGCGGAGCATTGAAAGTCGAACAGGTCTAATATTTAAATTCACTTTCTCCGATAAATTCCCGCAGTATACTGGTACCGGGCACATACTGGGGCGGGATGGGGACAAAGTTTTCCAAAAATGAAAGGAGTCTGCGGGCTTCGGCGTATTCGTTCATGTTGGGTTTAACGGATCGGAGCAGCGGATCGGCATAAAATTTTAGTACCGCCAGTTCATAGTCCAAGGCGGAATTAAAAGCCGTGTCCGCTCCGTCCTGGAACGGAAAGATGTGTCTTCGCTCCCCAGCCTGAACGCTGGGCCACATCTGTATGGTTTTTGCCGCCCCGGTTCCCCGGAACTGGTTGTCCCGGACCATACGGCGAAGTAGCCGGTTATCGCTGGTGGGTATGCGGTTATGGTCGTCCAGGTTTAATTGGGTTAGGGCGGAAACATAGAGCTTAAATTTCTTTTTCCGTTCAATCTGGGGGGTACAGGCGTCGTTAAGTCCGTGGATTCCCTCCATAATAAGGATCGACTGATCCGTAAAGCGTATGGGTTTGCCCCGGATTTTACGGGTTCCGGTTTTGAAATCAAAAAGGGGAATATCCACCTCTCTGCCTTCCATCAGTTCCAGAAGCTGCCGGTTCAGGTAGGGCACGTCCAGGGCTTCCAGACATTCAAGGTCCGGCTGCCCGTTTTTGTCTTTGGGGGCTTCGCCGGGCCTGCGGTAATAATCGTCCAGACTCACCGCAATGGGGTTCATTCCCATAACCTGAAGCTGGATCGCAAGCTGTTTGGCGGTGGTGGTCTTACCGGAGCTGGACGGGCCGGCAATAAGAATTAACCGGACATCGTTTCGGCGTTCGTAGATCCGGTCGGCAACTTCCGCCAGCTTCTTTCCCTGGAAAGCTTCGGCTATGCGGATATAGTCCCGAATGGTTCGCTCCGATACCAAGCGGTTAAGCTGCCCCACGGCCCGGACCCCCAGGATATTTCCCCATTTCTTGTACTCCTGGTATACGGAAAAAAGGCTGGGACTGTCTTCGAAGGGTTCAATAATTTTTCCCTGCCCTTGGCCGGGAAAGCGGAGGAGAAGCCCGTCGCCGTATTCCATGAGTTCAAATGCGTCTAAAAGGCTCGTACGCGGGACCAGGGGTTCCACATACAGATCTGCAAAATCCCGGCAGCGGTTTACCCGTACCTTTGATTCGCTTCTTTGTTCAAAGAGAAGAAGGGTGTCGGTCTGGTGGTTTCCTTCAAACAGCGCCAGGGCCTCTCCATAGGCCAGGTAGCCGCAGAAAATGGGAAGATCTTCCTTAACCAATTCCTGCATTTCTTTTTCCAAGGCCCGGATATCTCCGGGGCCGGGTTTTTTACCGTCGGCAAAGGTGTAATAATACGAGTGCCCCAGGGAGTGGCCCACCACCAGACGCCGGCTTGGAAAGCGATCCCGGGCGGCTATGGCAAGAAGGAAGGCCAGGGAACGGCGGTAAATAACCGTCCCATCATGGCTCACCAGAGAAACCGGTTCCAGAACACAGTTGATTTCCAGCTTGGTGGACAGGGGGAGTATCTCGTTGTTTACCCGTACCGCCGCCAGTCCACCTTCGATTTCGCCGAAACTTTCCAGAAAAGAGTCCACCGGAACCCCAAACGGACAGGTAATAGCCTGCGCCTCCCGGGCTCCTCCCCTTCCGGTATGGGAAAAACGTATCTCGATGCTGTTGGTCATAGCCCGTACTCCACATATTCCCGCCGCAGGGTAATTTTTCGCTGCCGGATATAACGCTAGTATACCGGATTAATCGAATCTTTTATAGTCTTTATCCAAATCCCCGGTCCCAGGTAGCGGGCCGCGGGGGGAAGTTCCGCTGCTAATTCGTCAAAAGAACCGGGGACCTGGAGGGAAAGTTCAATGCGCGTAAAGTCTTCCCCGGAAAGGGCCCCCCGCAGGAGTGACAGTAGTTTGTCCCTGCCGGAGGCAGGATCCGGTCCGGGTCTTTCTTCCCGGACAAACACCGGATCGTCAAAAAACAGCTCCGGCTGGGCAAAATTTTTTTTAAAGCGGCGCCGGGTTTTTTTGCCGGTTTGAGTTTTTAGAATTTTTGACAGGGTTTCAAGGGAAGGGGAATGTTTTTCGCCAAGAAAAAAATTCCCCTTCCCTTGGGAGGGGACGGTTTTTAACGCCGTATCCAGGGACATAGCCGCGGCGTGGTTATCCCTGCCTGCCAGGGCAAAGCCCAGGGCGCAAAATGCGTTGGCTTCCCCCAGACATTTTTGCAGGGTCTGGAAAAAATCCTCTCCTCTGCTGTCCGAATCGTTCATAAGGCAAAGGCAATACACCGCGTACCGAAAGGCCAACAGGGAGGATTGTTCCCGCAGGGAACCTATGATCCGCGCCGCCAGGCCGGTGAACTGTTCTTCCAGCCCCTGCCGTAGCGCTTCCTCGGCCTGTTCGGCTATGAGAGCCATGGGATGGGGGTCTATGATAAGGCGTCTAAACAATTCCACCGCCGGTTCACAGCAGCCGGTTAAAACCGTAAAAAGTTCTTTATCCCGCCGCCGGGGATCCCCGGTTCTGTGGCGTATTTCCCAGGCCCGAAATACAGGCTTTAGGCTACCCGGCGGAGAATCGTCCGGAATGGCCTCCGCAGCCTTGCGGCACCCTTCTGTGTTTCCCGCGTACAGAGCCTCAATGGCGGTAATTAACTGTTTCCAGGGTGTAAACAGGGGATCGGAAAGGCTTAGGGCTTTTTTCATGGCATCGGGATTTTCCATGCCGTTGGTAACCGCATCAAAGGCATCCAGCAAATTCCAGGCCGGATCGGTATGGGGAAATTGTTCCATAATAATGGTATAGAGGTCCGCTTGGCGGTCCATTTACAGGTTCCCGAAGTAGCTTTTTATTAAGTTCAGTTTAAGGGTCCGCAGCCGCTCGGTTATCGAAACCTTGTAAATATGGGGGTTAAGCAGGCGCTTGTAACTTTGATCAAAGTTTTCAAGTCCTTCCTGTACCAGTTTTTGAATGGATCTAAGGGACGGGGTATCCTCCAGCAGAACTCCGCCCTGGAGCCGTTTTTTTAGCAGCGGAACGGCGTTTCCTTCAATGGTATGGCAAAAACGGCGGTAATCCGCCTGGGGATGCCAGAAGCTATACCGTCCGCCTACTTCCAAAATATCGGGGTCTTCCGGATCCTCCAGGCTTAATACATCCGCCACCGCCAGCCCCTTTTTGTCCTTAAGGCGCCAAATTTGCTTAATCCCGGGATTGGTGGTTTTTTCCGGGTTGTCCGAAAATTTCATTGTGGGAATAAAAACGCCCTTCCCCTCGTCCTTTGCGGAGATTTTATAGACCCCTGTAAAGGCCGCGTCGTTACCCCCCGTAACCATCTGGGTACCGACCCCCCAGGTATTAATCGGTGCTTCGGCCCTGGTAAGGGTTTCTATGATCGATTCGTCCAGATCGTTTGACGCGGTAATGGTTGCCCGGGAAAAACCCGCCGCATTCAGCCGCTTTCGTACTTCTACCGAAAGATAGTGCATGTCCCCCGAATCAAGACGGACCCCGAAATTTTTGCCCTTGGCGGCTAGTTCCCCTCCTATTTTTATGGCGGTCTGAATACCGCTTTTTAGGGTATCGTAGGTATCGATAAGAAAAACCGTCTTGTCCGGGTATAGGGCGGCATAGGCCCGGAAGGCCTCTTCTTCACTGGGAAAGGACATAACCCACGCATGGGCCATGGTACCCATAACCGGTATACCATAGGTTTTTCCTGCCAGAACATTGCTGGTTCCCGCGGCGCCGCCAATAAACGCCGCCCGGGAGGCAGATATGGCCCCGTTAATGCCCTGGGCCCGGCGGAGGCCGAATTCCATGATGGCCCCCTTGTTGGAGGCCAGCCACACCCGGGCTGTTTTGGTTGCGATAAGGCTTTGAAAGTTAATGATATTGAGGATAAGCCCCTCTATAATCTGCGCCTCGATGAGGTTCGATTCTATCCGTATCAGCGGTTCCTGGGGAAACACAATGGTTCCCTCGTCCACCGACCAGAGGGCGCCGGAAAACCGAATGGCGCCCAGATAATCAAGAAAAGAATCTTCAAAAATATGAAGGGAATCAAGGTATGCCAGATCTTCCCGGGAAAAGGAAAAATTATTTAAACATTCTATAAGGGTTTCCAGCCCCGCAAAGACAGAAAAGCCCCCGCCAAAGGGATGGCGCCGGAAAAACATCTCGAATACGGCCCTGTTGTTCATGTGGTGCTTCCAATACCCCTGGGCCATGGTAAGGGAATAAAAATCGGTAAACAGCGCTGAAAAACCGGTATTCATGCCATATCCTTATATACGTTTCTATAGGGAATAGTACCCGATCCGCGGGCATAAAAAGGCCTATGCAAAGTCATCTATGGAATTAAATGCAGCTCCTTTTTCTTTCATGGTTGCGACGGCCCGGTCAATAGAGCCCGGCGGGACGTCAATGCCCGCACAGGCGTCAATTACCACATGGGTTGTGAATCCCAGCCGCAGGGCGTCAATGGCACTGTAGAAAACACAGTAATCCAGGGCAAGGCCCCCGATAATTAGGGTCCCGATCCCCTGCCCGGTAAGATAGCCGTACAGATCTGTAGGGGTACAGCGGTCGTTTTCAAAAAAAGCGGAATAGGAGTCGATATTCCTGCGGTATCCCTTGCGGAAGACGAAATCAATCAGGGCAGTATCCAATGCGTCGTGGAACGCGGCCCCCGGGGAATTTTGAAGGCAATGTACCGGCCAGAGAATTTGCTGCATTGCCGCCGGAATGGGAGGATCGTTTAGACCGGGAAACCGTTTTGCAAAATCAGCCGCCGCCTGTTCGGAAACCGGCACTATGATAATGTCCCCCACGTTCTTGTTTTCATGGGAAGTTGCAAAGGAGACATGGTTCGCCGGATGCCAATCCTGGGTAGCCAGGACCTTTCCCCCCCTTTGCCGGATCTTTTCCGCAAGCCCGTTTAGGGGGTCAATTATCTTGTCCCCCTGCGCCACCGCCAACGCCCCCGGGGGATGCGCTTTCTCGTTTTTTCCTGTGTATGCCGGACAAAAATCATTTTGAATGTCGACTTCCAGCAGGGCAGTTTTTGCATAGTCCATATTCATATGCTCAGTTTACCGTGATTATGTATTTCGTTCAAGAAAAAAAACAAAAATCCGGAAACATTTTAGGGAGGGTCAAGATAAGGGTATCAAAAGGCCGGATATGTGTAAATTCGCCGGATACCCAGGGGAACCAAACCGGAGTTTCCAGGGCTTCCCTTAGTTCCTTATACCCTAAAGTCCCGTTTGCCGTTTTCAATATCCGAAAGCCAGAAGCGGATTTTTTCCCTGATTTTCTCATTGGGGATAGCGGGGATTTCCCGTTCAATCAGCCGCTGGCCGGCATT
>JAISOA010000067.1 GCA_031275945.1 Spirochaetaceae bacterium | reverse complement strand
GAGCATGCTTTTGCGATCATCAAGAAGAAGTTCGGATACCGGAAAGTGGTATATCGGGGATTGAAGAAGAACCTGGCCCGGTTGTATATGCTGTTTTGCAGCGCGAATCTGCTGCGCTGTTATAACCATGATTAAATCAGTGTTGCCCTAGGCAAAATGCTCCGCATTTTGCTGCTTTTAAGCGGTTGTTGATTAAAAACTGAAGTTTTTAAACAACTCTATTATACCAAGGGACATTTCTACCGGCTTATTAAGGGAACATATCACTGATTTTCAACACGGGTCGTATTGCCCGGCGGCAACAAAAATAAGACTAAAACGGCCCTACCCAGGGGCTCTCTTTTCTATTATGCTATACCTATACTATACTATACCGAAAGCGACACTAGCTCATCCGGATAGAGCAACGGCCTTCTAAGCCGTAGGTGGGCCGTTCGAGTCGGCCGTGTCGCGGGATGCCGCCATCGTGTATCTGAAAATTACAGGAGGCTGGGAATGAGCCTCCACAGAACAGAGCGTGAGCCGGAGTTTTGCTCCGGTATTAAACCAAACTTTCGGATAAAAAACTCTTCGGTTTTCTTTTTGGCTATTGCGGGTTATAACTCGGGGACACATGCTTGTATTTCCTACAAAAATGTAGTATTCTCCTCCCCTATGGTGATGGAGAATGTGTTTGAATGTGCCGGCCCTGATCGGGAACGGGCAGAGTTGGAACTCCTGTTTGACATTGTACGGACCTTTGACAAGCATGTAGAACTGCGGGCGGCCCTGGGTCCTCTCCTTTCCTTGCTGGAACTCCGGGCGGGGCTTACCTGGGGCATGGTTACTCTGCTTGACCGGTCCACGGGGCTCCTTAAAATTGAAGAGGCCTATGGCTTAAACCCCCAGGAAAAGGCCCGGGGCCGGTACAGGCTTGGAGAAGGTCTCGTGGGCCGGGTCTTTGAATCCGGCATTTCTCTTATGATCCCCGATCTTTCCCGGGAAACCCGTTTTTTGAACAGGGCAAAAAACCGCACCCGGGAAGATATGGCGGGGCTTACGTATTACTGCGTCCCGGTCCGCTCCAACGGCGCCGTTATCGGTACCCTCAGCGCGGAACGGCGGATCCGGGGAACCGATCCGGATCTGCAGATGATCTGGGACAAGGCCTTCCTTGAAAAGGTTTCGGGAATTATCGCCGATTCGGCAAAACTCCGGGAACGGATAATGGAAGAACAGTTCCGCTATCACCGGGAACAAGTTCTGCCGAATCCCAAGGGCCGGACCAAGGACTACGAGGGAAAAATCGCCCCGGGATCGGGGATCGTGGGGACCTCCCGGGCCATGCGGGGCATGTACGAGCTGATTATGCAGGTGGCCCCCAGCGATGCCACGGTACTGATCACCGGGGAAAGCGGCACGGGCAAGGAACTGGTGGCGGCGGAACTTCACCGCCTGTCCCGGCGTTCGGCCACGGCGCTGGTAAAGATCAATTGTGCCGCCTTGCCCGAATCTATCATCGAAAGCGAGCTCTTTGGCCACGAAAAAGGGGCCTTTACCGGGGCCCTAAGCCAGCGGAAGGGCCGGTTTGAGCAGGCCCAGGGAGGAACCCTTTTTCTGGACGAAATAGGGGAGCTTTCTCCCCAGGTACAGGTAAAGATCCTCCGGGTACTTCAGGAACGGGAACTGGAACGGGTGGGAGGAAACCAGGTAATCAAAGTAGATGTACGGCTTATTGCCGCCACCAACCGGAATCTGGAAAACGAAGTAAAGGCGGGCCGGTTCCGGGAAGATCTGTTTTACCGGCTTAATGTATTCCCCTTGCATATACCGCCCCTGCGGGAACGGAAAAGCGACATCATGCTGCTGGCGGATTACTTTGCCGAAAAATACGCGGAAAAGAACAACAAGCTTATTAAGCGTATTTCGTCCCCCGCCATAGATCTGCTGACCAGTTATTCCTGGCCCGGTAATGTCCGGGAGCTGGAAAATTGCGTCGAACGGGCGGTGATCCTGTCCACCGACCGGGTTATTCATTCCTACAGCCTGCCGCCAAGCCTTCAATCTCCCAGTTCTACCCATACGGAACCCACTACAACCCTGGAAGCGGCCCTTTCCCGGCTAGAAAAGGAGCTGATTGTGGAAGCCCTGGCAATAAACTACGGCAACATGGCCGGCGCCGCCCGTCAGTTGGGAATCACGGAACGGCAGATGGGCCTGCGGGTTCACCACTACGGGATCAACTGGAGAAGTTTTAGGGCTGCCGTAAAGACCTAATGGCGGATCGCCGCTCTGGAAAACAGATCCGGCATAATTCCAACAAAAATGTATTTTCTATTATCAAAAGATACATTTTTGTATAAAAATCATCTTATACCAATGGTCCGGTATGCATATTCCCTGGATTTTTCCGGAACTTTTGGCCGTATGCCGGCGTAATTCCTTAAACGGTGGCGGATTTGTCCGGATCCAGGGGGAATTCACGGTTATTTTAAGCCGTTTTCGATCAATTTTGCAAACTTTTTAAAAACTTGGCACAGTTCCTGCTAGGCAAAGGATAAGAGCAGTGGAAAAAGCGGGTATGCCTCCACCATGGGCCGGTCCGTTCTTTCCTCTCATTTAAGGCTTGTTTTAAAATTTTCTAGTATTTTAAAACAGCCTCAATTCATAGGAGGACTGGAAAGTGCAAAAAAAATTCATTGTTATTGCAATACTGCTTCTGTGTTTGGGCGGAGCCTCCGCGTTTGCACAGGAAAGTATTGAAAGTCTGGGCTTTTCCCTGGATGTGGTATGGTTGTTTCTTGGCGCCATATTGGTATTCATCATGCAGGCCGGGTTTGCCCTGGTCGAAACCGGTCTTACCCGGGCTAAAAATGCCGGTAATATCACCATGAAAAACGTAATGGACTTTTGCTTTGGGGCCATTGTGTACTGGATGATAGGCTGGGGTTTTATGTACGGAAAAGATGCCCTGGGGGGCCTTATCGGAACGGACCAGTTCTTTAACGGCCCCATGGAACTGACCATAGACAGCGGTAACTTCTATAAAAGCTGGTTTTTTCAAGTTGTCTTTGCCGCCACCGCTGCTACCATTGTATCCGGCGCCATGGCGGAACGGACCCAGTTTAAATCCTACCTGATCTACACCTGCTTCATATCGGCCCTGATCTATCCTATTTCAGGCCACTGGGTATGGGGTGGCGGCTGGCTGGCGGAACGGGGTTTCCACGATTTTGCCGGCTCCACGGTGGTTCACTCCGTCGGCGGATGGGCCGCCCTTATGGGAGCCCTGGTACTTGGGCCCCGGATTGGCAAATATGTAAAGAATGCCGACGGAAAAGTCAGCATTAAGGCTTTTCCCGGCCATAACATTCCCTACGCGGCCCTGGGGGTTCTGCTCCTGTTCTTCGGCTGGTTTGGGTTTAACGGCGCCTCCACCGGCATTGCGACGGTGGGAGAGGGGGGCATCTGGAGCGGCCTTGCCATTGCTCGGGTCTCGGTTACCACGTGTCTTGCCGCCGCGGCGGGAGCGATAGGATCCCTTATTTTCTCGTGGCTCTGGTTTAAAAAGCCCGACGTATCCATGACCTTGAACGGTCTTTTGGCGGGGCTTGTGGGAATTACCGCCCCCTGTGCGGTGGTAAGCCCCGGCGCGGCAGTGGCCATTGGCCTTATCGCCGGGGTATTGGTGGTGCTTTCGGTAGAGTTTATCGACAAGGTTCTAAAGGTTGACGATCCGGTGGGGGCCGTATCGGTCCACGGAGTCTGCGGAGTGTTTGGAACCCTGGCGGTGGGTATTTGGGGTAACGTGGACGGCGCCGCAGTAGGACTGCTTCACGGCGGCGGGTTTACCCAGATCGGCATCCAGCTTACCGGTATTGTGGCGGTTGGAGCCTGGGCTCTTATTACAAGCCTTATCCTTTTCCTGGCCATCAAAGCCATATTCGGCCTGCGGGTAAGCCCGAAAGATGAATTAATGGGCCTGGATTTGTCGGAACACAAGTCCGAGGCGTACACCGGCTTCCAGATCTTCAGCAATATGTAGGAGGAGAAAAGAATGAAACTGATTATTGCGTACATACAGCCCCATGCGCTGAACGAAGTAAAGCAGGCCCTCTACGATGCAGAGGTCTATAAAATGTCGGTAACCAATGCCATGGGCTGTGGTCAGCAAAAGGGCTATACCGAACAGTTCCGGGGCGTTGAAATCGAAGTGAACCTGCTTAAAAAGGTCCGGCTGGAGATTGCGGTAAACGACAATTTTGTAAAGCCCACCATTGATGCCATTATCAGGGGAGCCCGGACCCCGGATATTGGGGATGGGAAGATCTTTGTTCTTCCTATCGATGAATGTATCAGAATTAGAACCGGAGAAACCGGATCCATTGCCATTGGCTAAGAAATCCGGGTATACCGCCCCAGCGATTCAAGTTTGCCGGGGAATTCCGATTGTACCTGTTTGCCGGAAAAGGGATACGCCTATTCCTCTTCCGGCAAGCCCTAGCCGAGGCTGATAAAAAGGGGGCATGTAAAAATAACGGCGGTGTACGTAGACGTATGGCCCGCGTTCAACCCTGAAGTGCAACACTTAGCCCTGTAGCCCCTGTATGGGGCGGCTATAGCCGCCTCATACAGGGGCTACAAAAAAACGGCAAAACCCTTATGATGGTGTTTATCCAA
>JAISOA010000048.1 GCA_031275945.1 Spirochaetaceae bacterium | reverse complement strand
TCCCGCCTGCGCAGGCGAGCCGTCAGGGTCGCCGCGGAGAGCGCCCCGTCCGGGGCGGGCAAAGGCCGGGTCTGTACCCCGGCAATTACAGAAGCCGCCCCCGCCTCGTGCTGGATAATATGGCACTCTTCCCCCAGCAACACTTCGGTTCCCCTCGTACACCAGGTAAAAAGGGCAAGCTGGTTTCCAAAGGTTCCGGATGGTACAAACAGGGCGGCTTCCTTGCCCATCAGTTCCGCCCCAAGTTTTTCCAGCCGCTGTACCGTGGGATCGTCGCCGTATACATCGTCCCCCACCTCCGCTTCCGCCATGGCCCGGCGCATGCCCTGGGTGGGGTGGGTAACGGTGTCGCTGCGTATATCGATAAACTGGCTCTTTGATACGCGGGTTTTTTGCTCTTGCATAAACCGTTCCATATGTATACTATATGCAGTATACCAGCTTTTTTCTATAGGAGGTAAATATGTCCGATTCGGACGGTGGCGGTAGTTTATACCACCTATTTGATATTGCAATTCCTATAGCAGCGTCCGCCTATTTTTAAGCCTTCTGTCTATGGGAACCTAAGGAGAAACCCCATGGACGAAAATATTCTATCGCTTCTTGAAAAAAAACCTATTGCGATTCCCCAGCTAATTTCGCTCTTTACCGGTATGAGGACCGTTGATATAGCCGATACTTTTAAAAATGTCGGCAAAGACAAGATGGTCAGGATATTTAGACTTTTGCCCAAAAATATGGCGGCGGAAGTTTTTTCTTACCTTGAACCGGAGGAACAGCAGATTATTGTGGAAGCTCTGACGGATACCGAGGTTAGTGATATTCTTGACAAACTGTTTGTGGATGATGCGGTTGATGTGATAGAAGAAATGCCCGCGGATGTGGTAAACCGGGTATTACAGCAGGTTAATCCGGAAAAGCGCAAGCTTATTAACCAAATGCTGCAATATCAGGAAGATTCGGCGGGAAGCATTATGACCACCGAATATGTGGAGCTTAAGGCCCACGACACGGTACACGATGCCTTTGAACATATCCGCAGGATTGGAATTAACAGGGAAACAATTTATACCAGTTATGTTATAGGTCCAGGAAGGCTGCTCCTGGGGGCGGTGTCGGCCAAGGACCTTATGCTGGCGGATCCTGCCCGGAAAATTTCGGATATAATGGATAGCGATTGTATCTATGCAAATACCACCGACGACCAGGAGGCGACGGCGGCACTCTTTAAAAAATACAATCTGCTTTCTTTGCCGGTGGTGGATAAGGATAAGCACATGGTGGGGATTATTACCGTGGATGACGTGGTGGATGTTATAGAAGAAGAGGCCACCGAAGACTTTGAAAAAATGGCGGCCCTGAATCCTTCCGACGAACCCTACCTTAAAACCCCCATACTCAAACTTGCCCGGAACCGCATACTATGGCTCCTGGTGCTGATGCTTTCCGCCACTTTTACGGGAACCATTATTGCCGGGTACGAGGAAGCCCTGGCGGTACTTCCCGCCCTGGTGGTATTTATTCCCATGTTGATGGATACCGGCGGCAATGCGGGTTCCCAGACCTCTACCCTGGTAATCCGGGGTATGGCGGTGGGGGAAATACAGATCCGCGATGCATTCCGGGTCCTGGGCCGGGAATTCTGTATTGCCCTGATCTGCGGCCTGGTTTTGGCTCTGGTTAACTATGTGCGGATTTATTTTATGTATGGCCGAAGCAGCAATTTATGCCTTGCCGTAAGCGCCAGTTTGGTTATCACCGTTATGATTGCCAAAAGCATAGGCTGTCTGCTTCCCATGGTGGCAAAAAAACTGAAGGTAGATCCGGCAATCATGGCTTCGCCCCTTATTACCACTCTGGTAGACGGGACCTCTTTGGCGGTGTATTTTTCTATTGCCAAGCGGGTTTTTAACATATAGCGGGGGCTCGCTGTCCGGGTTTTGGCGGATATGCGGCCCCGGGTGATTTTACAAAACTCCCTTATTCCGTTACAATAGACCTATGAAGCAGGTTGATGTACGCCCCCCTCAGGGCATGTGGATCCTCTACCGGGTTCTGGTGGGGATCCTTATTATAGTAGTGGCGATTCTTTTGGGGGGGACGGTTTACGGATTAATAAGAAAGGGAACCCGCCCCGCAGAAGAGGCCCTGGCGGTTTCGGCTTCCGAAACCGGAACGGAGGAAAGCGGTATTTTTTCCGGCCTGGGGACCATGCGGATTGCCACCGCGGACCCGGAACCGGAAACCCTGATTATTTCCCTGGCCTTTCCCTACGATAAAACCGATCGCTCTTTTTCTGAGGAACTGGCTTCCCGGATTTCGGCTTTTAAATCGGTTACAGAAGAATACCTGGGGGCTTTTACCGCGGCGGAACTGGCTGTCCTGGACGAGGCGGCGCTTAACGCGGAGCTGTTAAGCCGGTATAATGCTATTTTGCGCCTGGGGCAGATAAAAAAACTTTTTATCTTGGAATACATGCAGCTTTAGCAACCCGGAAATTGTACCCCTTACAGTTTAAAGCGCTCGGATAGTTCTTTAAGGTGGCTCCCGATAAACAGTGCCCCGTAGCCGGTTATTGCAATGCCGATGGTGATCCCCAGGGGCAGGAGAAAGGATGCGCCTTGGTCCATGGCAACTCTGGTAAAGTCGCTGCCAAAGAACAGGGTGGAAAAAGAAAGCAGAACAACCAGGCCCACGATAACCCAGCCCCGGGTCGGGATTCCCCCGGGGATCTCAAAGGCCTCTTCACCGGACCCTTCTTCCGCATAGATACGTTCCATGATGTGATCACTAAAATCCGGCGCAGGGGGGAAAAACCCCGTTTGCAACAGTGCCCGGACTTGTCTATACCGGTTCATCTGGGCCGCGCAACGGCCACAGAACAGTATGTGGAAGGCCAGGGCCGTCCGGGTTTTAAGCGGAAGCGCTTCTTCTGTTTCGTATACCGTATCTATGGCAGTATGGCATTTCATAATCGTTCCGTTTAAGGATCTGTCCGAAGGGTTCTTCACGGTTTCAGACAGTATCTCTGCTAAGGTTTTTCCGCAGCAGTTTTTTTGCCCTGAAAACATGGGACTTAACGGTATTTTCCGGAAAGCCCGTGATTTCCTCTATCTCTCTAACGGAACGGTCGTAAAAAAAGAACAGGTCTATACAAACCCTGTATTTTTCCGGCAGTTCCGCCACCGCCTCTTTTACCGCCTCCCGCGCCGCCTTTCGCAGGATCTCGGTCTCCGGGTTTTCTTCTGCCAGCGGCTCTTCCGCCAAGCTTTGGTATTCCCGGCGGCGGTTTATGCTGTTTATCGCCGTATTGTATGCAATACGGTACAGCCAGGTTGAAAACCGGGCCCGGCCTTTAAAGGAGCCAAGGTTCCGGTAACATTTTAACAGCACATCCTGGACAAAATCCGCTGCGTCTTCCCGGTTGCGAAAAAAACTTAGACCCATGGCGTGGATCTGCCGCTGGTAACGCCGGATAAGCAGCCGGAACAGCTCCCGTTGTCCCGAAAGGATCTGGGTAACCAACAGGGCTTCATCTTCCGTCCCCGTTTCCGGAAGGATGGTCTGGTATTCCGGTTTTCCCCTATCTGCGCCCTTCATGAAAGGCGTTTGCCGCGCCTAATACCATAGTATATCAAAAGGCCAATTCCGATAAAAAGAGGAATGATCCCCCCCAGAAGGCCATAGCCGGTTTCTTTCATAAGTACAAGAAAAACGCTTAGGCTTGCCCCCACGCTGACCAGTAGAATTCCTGTAAGTAAACTAAAGGACAAAAGATCAAATTCGGGCCGGTGATATTGTCCGGCCCTGATAAGGAGTACCCTGCGCTTGTGATTCCACAGCAGGTAAAAAAAGACCAGGATCGATCCCATAACAATTCCCACTATGGGAATAATCGCGATAATCACCTGGGCAGCGCTGGATTTTTCCATACCCTTCCTTTGTTTACTGTTTTATTATTGGAGTTGTTTAAAAAATTCAGTTTTTAAACAACCGCCGCTTAAAAACAGCAAAATGCGGAGCATTTTGCCTAGACTTG
>JAISOA010000028.1 GCA_031275945.1 Spirochaetaceae bacterium | reverse complement strand
CATGCCTGGCCAAGGGTTTTGGAAGAGGGACAAAACTATACCGGGTTAATTAAAGATACTCCCCAGCAAATCTGCGATCTGCTTCCCCATGGAATTGGGGCGGTCCTGTTAATTCCGGTTTTTTTAAAGGATCTGTTCTGGGGTTTTGTGGGCTTTGAGCGGATCAAAGACTGTCCATTTAGCAAAGATGAGGAATCGGCCCTGAGTTCGATGGCTTTACTTTTGGCTAATTCGGTTATCCGGTTCGATTTAAATAAAAATCTTTATCTGGCCATAGACAAAATAAACACCACCTCGATTAGGGCCGAGGTACTGGAAAAATTTGCCTACACCGATGCATTAACGGGCCTATACAACCGCCGGCATTTTATGGAGCTGGCCCAGAACGTTACAGAAAAGGCCAAACGCTTTGATTCACCCTGTTATGCCATGATTCTGGATCTGGATTTCTTTAAAAAAATCAACGATACATACGGACATTTGGCGGGGGACGAGGTGCTTAAGGAGGCCTCTGCGGTTATGAAGACTACTCTCAGGTCCTACGATCTTTTGGCTCGTTACGGCGGCGAAGAATTTGTGGTACTTATTTCCGATACCTCGGAAGAAGACGTGCTGCATCTGGCAGACCGTATACGGGAATTAATTTCCCGTACTACCTTCATGTACAACGATGTTAAAATGTCCTGTACCGTCAGCATCGGGGTGGCGAAAAATTCCGGAGATTTTACAATTTCCAGCCTGCTGGAAAAGGCGGACAAGGCCCTGTATGCCGCAAAGGAATCGGGAAGGAACCGGGTGCTTATGAACACAGATTGATCCGCGTTACGGAAAGGGCTTTTTCTTCCAGCGTAACCGCAATGCCCTGTATGGTCAGTTCCGGATCCGTGGAACATTTCATCCGGTAAGGAATTTGGGTCCGGGCCCGGTCCAGGCAAATTTGCATATCCATCCCAATAATGCTGTTTTTAGATCCTGTCATGCCCAGATCGCTGATATAGGCGGTTCCCCGGGGAAGGATCCGTTCATCCACGGTCTGCACGTGGGTGTGGGTTCCCGCGACAATTCCCGCCCGGCCGTCCAGATAATAGCCCAGGGCTTCTTTTTCCCGGGTGGACTCCGCATGGAAATCCACCACGGGACGGCAAAGGGCCGCATCCGGGGACAGTTCCCGGTAGATCTGGTCAAAGCAGCGGAAGGGGCAATCAATAAGCCGCATCTGTTCCCGGCCCTGGAGGTTTATAACCACGCAGGAACGTTCCCCCTTTGTCAGCCGAATCCAACCCCGGCCAGGAACCCCCTCTATGCAAGGATAATTTGCAGGACGCAGCACAGGCTTGCCGCCGTTTAGGACCGGCCAAAAGTCCCGCTTTTCCCAGGTATGGTTTCCTCCGGTTACCACATCTGCTCCGGCGGCAAGAATACGATCCAGGGTTTCTTCGGTAAGGCCAAAGCCCGCCGCAGCGTTCTCGCCGTTTACCACGGTAAAATCCGCCCCATGGCGGTTGATAAGGCCGGGCAGTTTTTCTTCCAAGGCCCTTAGTCCCGTCTCGCCCACCACGTCGCCTATCATAATTATTTGTAAAGCCATGGACACTATCCTATACTAAAAGAGGAGGTAGAGAAAACAGGGAAACAAAATGTTATGTTTTCGCTGTTTTTGAGCCCCGTAATATACTATGAAACGGCATGCGCCGTTTTACAAGGAGTATCTTATGTTAAAAAAGTTAAAACTTTGCGTGATCCTGCTATCCATGACCGTTCTTGCCGTCCTTCCCGCGGCGGAAGAAGCTGCCGGTGGCGCGGAGGACGGAGCCGAACCCAAGGAAAAAAGAACTTCCGTTTATTCGGTATTTGTAAACGTGGTAGCCGAAGATTTTCATTTTCCTCTGTTTGGTTTTGTAAACATTGCCAGGGGCGATCAGCGTTTTCCGCAGTTCGGGCTTGTCAACGTGAATGCCCGCACGCTTTGGCCGGGGCAGACCGGGCTTATCAATATCGCCGGGAAAGACATCCGGGGCGTTCAATGGGGATTAGCCAATACCGCCGGAGGTGAACTGCTGGGGGTACAACTGGGTTTGGCCAGTATTGCCGCCCGGGGGGTAGAGGGCGCTCAAATAGGATTGGTGAACATTTCTCCCAAAAAAGTCCGGGGGATGCAGGTGGGTCTTTTTAATTATGCCGATTCCGTGGCAGGCGGCGTTCCCATTGGTCTTCTTTCCATAGTCCGGGAGGGGGGCTACCGTGCCCTGGAACTTAGCTTTGCCGAAACCATGCCGGTAAACCTGGCTTTTAAAATCGGGGTCGAAAAATTCTACAGCTCCTTCATCGTTTCTTTTTATCCGGACTTTAAGGACCCGGGAGCTAATTTGGGTTTTGGATTCGGTATCGGATCGATTATTCCGGTAACAAACCGTTTCTTTATTAACCCCGAACTAAACAGTGTTACTCCGCTTACGCTGGATCAGAATTTTGTGAGCTTTACGCCCCTGGCCGGATTTAAGCTGGGATCCCATTTTAGTATAGTCGCCGGTCCTTCTTTAACCTACATGTATACCAGCAACGACAGCAATAGCCGCGCTCCGGTTTTTACGGCGGGTAAAAAACTAAACGATGAACACTCCCTGCTGCTGGGGGTAAAGGCGGGGATCAGGATCCAGTTCTAACGGGGGGCCCCACTGTTCACCCCGCGTTATTACAGACATGCTGGGAATGGCGGCATTGCCGCTTGTATTTGTTTGCCGGGATAAGGAAGCGAATTTTCTTCTTTAACAAACCCGGCAAATTTAAATCTATGGGGCATAAGCGTTAAATTTTGCCCGGTATTCGGGAATATCTATCATCGGGGGCCGCTCCATGGCGGATATTTCGGTCCTTAGTACCCGGTGTTCCGCCTCTATCCGTTCCAATGAAATATGGCGGTCTCCCGGAGCATAGAAAATCCGGGATCTGCCGTATTTTTCCAGCCGCCCGAAAAACGTATTAAGGATCCCGTAGGCCATTTTGCCCAGGGCTTCGGTGCTTTGATTACGGTGGATCCGCATATCCAGATCTACCTGGGCCAGGGCTTCTATGCCCTCCAGTTCCAGAATATCAATCAAATGGCCCAGTTCCACCCCGTAACCCACGGAAAACGGAAGCCGTTCAAGCAGTTCCCGGCGGCCCGCATATTCCCCCGACAGGGGCTGGACAAAACGGGCCAGTTCGGGAAAAAACAGGGAAAAGAGGGGGCGTACCAGAATTTCCGTAACCCTTCCCCCGCCGGAGGGGGCAATACCCCTGGAGGATCGGATGGGCCGTTCATAAAAAGCCTTTACATAGCCGATCCTGTCGTTTTCCAGCAGGGGCCCTAAAAGGCCGTAGACAAATTTCGGCGATATGTTGGAAATATCCGCGTCCACCCAGACAATAATATCCCCCTCAAGGACATAGAGGCTCTTCCAAAGGTTTTCCCCCTTGCCCCGGAAATTACCATACTTGGGCAGTATAACCTTGGAGGTAAAAACCCGGGCGCCAAACTGTTCCGCCACCTTACGGGTATTGTCTTTGGAAGAAGAATCGATCACCACAATCTCGTCCACCAGGGGGTAACGGTCCATAAGTTCGGTACGCATGATAAGGATCTCTTTGCCAATGGTGGCTTCTTCGTTAAGGGTTGGAAAAGCTAAGGATATGCGAAGGCCTTTTTTTTCTTTTAGGGCAACCAGGTTGTTAATATCGGAAAACCGGGTATGGTGCCAGGTTCTTTTTAACAAGCCGTTTTCATCAGCCATTCTGGTTTCCTACCTGTACAATAAGCTGTTCTAAAAGCTGGCGGCCCTTTTCTATGGAAGCAATTTCCACCGTATCCCGGCCAAGCCCTTCTCTGCCCGATGCGATGCCCACCGAAAGGGCGGGAATGCCCTGGGCGGAAAGAAACGAGGCGGGATCGCTTTTGGCCTCTTCTTCCGCATTAATCTTAAGTTCCTTCATTAAATCCAGCAGGATCCGGCTAAGCCCCTCGCTTACCGAAGGATCCCCCGGGGGTATAAATGACACGATCCGGAACGATCCCTTAACATTCCGGTACGCCGTATTTTCGGCAATGGCCCGGATCTTTTCCACCGCCTCTTCCAACTGGCCCTTGTCGGTGGATTCCAAGTCCAGTTCCAGGGCCCCTTCCAGGGGGGTCCGGTTAAAGGAACTTATGGCCTCTATACGTCTAAAATAAATGTGCAGCGAATCCCCAAAGGATTCGGCAACTTTTTTAAAATGCCGGGCCGTATCGATTAGGGCGCTTACCACCGCATTGGTATTTCCATTTTTTTCTTCCTCCTCCGCCAGGGTCAGTTCTACCCGGTATGAGCCCAGGGTATGGCTGGTAAGAAAACCAAGCATGAAGCCCCTAACCCCTATGGCGGCAAAGGGCCTAAACCGGCGATCGGAGGTAAAAAGCCGGAATACGTTGCTGTAGGGATCGTCAAAATGAAGGGCCGAAAAAAAGAGCAGAATATCCCGGCCCAAAGAAAGGCGCCCCCCGGTAAAAGCTTCGGCGATGGAAAGAATGGCCGCCGGCCCCAGGGCGTCCGCCAAGCCGGCTCCCCGGGCGTATTGAAGCTCCAGCTTTCCCAGGCTTTCCAGGGAATTCCACCGTTCCGAGACAAGCCTGGTAAACACCAGCAGGGGCTCGGTGGAGATGTTGTCCGGATCTTCCTGTTCTTCCGCCGAATGGAGCCGGGCCAGGATATTTCCCGCCTCGTCTACCGTATAGGGAAGGCCCAGGCCCCTAAGACGCTCCACCACAAAAACCGCCCGCATTTCCTCTTTTTCCGTAGGAGAGGGAAGTTGTCCCAGGCGGAATGCATCTGCCAAAAGACGATCCGCCAGGGGAAAAAGGGGCTTCTTTGGCTTGCCCAGGTGGAACAGGATCCTTCCCGAAAGGGTATTATACCCAAACTGAAGAGCCTCTTTTAACATTTTTAACATATTCATCATCTTGAAGATAACCTATAATAGACAAAGTGTCCATTTTCCACTATCCTATGGACCTAAGGAAAAAGTATGCCACAAAGCGCACAGGACATAGGCCGGGTTTTTTCGCCATTGCAGATTGGGTATATTACCGATGTAACCGAGCCGGTAAACGCCAGTGTAAATGTGGATTGGGTACTGGAAACCATTGCCAGCAGACCGGACCTGGAGGTAATTCCTGTAGAACGGAACGGAACGGTCCTGGGGGTACTACCCAAGGATGTGGTTGAAAAGCTTGCCGCTTCGGCATGGAGTAAATTTTGGCAAAGGGACCTGGACGAGTACATTATTCATACCGAAGATGTCCTGGACGCTTCTGCATACATCAACAGGGTTATTGACTCCGCCCTGACAAGCAAAAAATCCGAATTATCCTGGTTCATTGTTCACCACCGCAGAAGCTACCTGGGGGTGATAAGCCTTAAAAAAATGCTGGAATATACCACGGTCCTGCGGAATCAGGATCTGCTTCGGGCCGGTGAAATCCAGCGCTTTTTGCTGGAAAAATCGATGATCAACGATAAACGGGTCAGCGTGTTCCTGTACAACCACATGGCCCATGAGATAGGGGGGGATTTTTACCGGATCTACAGGGCCGACAAGGATAGATTTGTGGTGGGTTGTTTTGACGTGGCGGGAAAAAATATTTCCGGGGCCCTAACCACCATGGCCCTGGGCACCTGTTTTGCATCCTTTGAGCTTTTTGAATTTGTGGGGACCGCGGAAAAAATAACCCAGCGGATCAACACCCTTGTTAAAAGCGTTAATCCTCCGGGGGTTTTTGTGGCCGCGGTACTGTTCTACATCGACTTTACCGTAAAACAGGTGCGGATCCATAACTGCGGGTTCTCGCCGGTGCTGATCTTTGTACCCCGGCCGGATAACAAGATAAGCTATAAAATTTCCACCCCCAGCCTTCCCCCCCTGGGTATTGAAGACGAATACGATCTGTCCGATACCCTTCTTCTTCCTATTTCCAGGGGACTGCGGCTCTGCGCCTATTCCGACGGCCTTACGGACATGATGAACATCTACGGCGAGCGATTCGGCGAAGAGCAGGCCACCAGGCTTATCAAAGAACTACATTCGATGCCGCCGGAGGCTTCCGCCAAGTTAATCGGCTCCGAGATAAAAAGCTGGATAGGAACGGCATCTTTGGCGGATGATGTAACCGTGGCGGATATACGTTTTAATTAGCGTCTGCCCATATAGGAGAATACGATGGATCCATTACAGAAAAATCCCCAATGGAAAGACCGCCGGGGCCCGGTGGTCCTTGTGATTATGGACGGCGTGGGCTACGGCAAATACAAAGAAGGAGACGCCGTGGCGGATTCCAAAATGGACGCCCTCGCGGCCATACAGGCGGCAAGTCCCCATACAAAGCTCAAGGCCCACGGAAAAGCTGTGGGCCTTCCCTCCGACGACGACATGGGCAACAGCGAGGTGGGCCACAATGCGATGGGCTGCGGCAGGGTGTTTAACCAGGGAGCGGCACTGGTATCCCGGGCAATCGCGGGCGGGGCGATGTTTGAAGGCAAGGCGTGGAAGGAAATTACCGGAAACGTGTTGCAGGGTTCGGGTAACTCCGGCGCGGCGCGCACTCTGCACTTTATCGGCCTTTTTAGCGACGGCAATGTCCACAGCCACATGGATCACCTCAAGGCGATGATACGCCGGGCAAAGGAAGAGGGGATCAAAAAAGTACGGATCCATACCCTCTTTGACGGCCGGGACGTGGGGGAAACCAGCGCTCTGGAATATATAGACCCCTTTGAGAAATTCCTCGCGGGCCTCAACGGCGGCGGCTTTGACGCACAGATCGCCTCGGGGGGTGGCCGCATGTGGATCACGATGGATCGCTACGGGGCGGACTGGGAAATGGTTCACCGGGGCTGGGAAATCCATGTCCACGGCAAAGGGCGGCTGTTTAAAAGCGCCCGGGAAGCGGTGGAAAGCTACCGCAAAGAAATTCCCGGCATTATCGACCAGGACCTGAAGGAATTTGTCGTTGCCGGAGAAGATGGAAAACCCGTGGGAACCATAGAAGACGGGGATTCGGTGGTGTACTTTAACTTCCGGGGGGACAGGGCTCTGGAGATAACCGCCGCCTTTGAGGAGGACGGTTTTGATAAATTCGACCGGGGAAGGCGGCCCGCGGTCTGCTATGCGGGCATGATGGAATACGACGGGGATACCCACGTACCCAAGCGCTACCTCGTAAGCCCTCCGGCCATTGACCGGACGATGGGCGAATACCTGGCCGCCTCCGGTGTTCGCACCCTGGCAATCTCGGAAACCCAGAAGTACGGGCATGTAACGTATTTCTTTAACGGCAACAGAACCGGCAAGTTCGACGAAACGCTTGAAGAGTACGAAGAGATAACAAGCGACGTGGTTCCGTTTGAACAGCGTCCCTGGATGAAATGTGCCGACATTGCCGACCGGGTTATTGAAGCCATAGGATCGGGGAAATACGACTTTATCCGGCTTAATTTTCCCAACGGGGACATGGTGGGCCATACGGGGGTGTACCAGGCGGTGATCTGCTCGATGGAAGCCATGGACATACAAATAGGGCGGATACGCAAAGCGGCCGTCGAAGCCGGCGCCGTCCTGGTTATAACCGCTGACCACGGCAATTCCGACGACATGTACGAACACGACAAAAAAACCGGAGAAGTGTCCCGCAAGGCCGACGGAACGCCCAAGGCCAAAACCAGCCACAGCCTTAACCCCGTACCCTGCATCGTCTACGATCCCGAATACAAGGGCGAGTATAAGGCGGACAACCGCGAAAGCGCGTTACGGGAAGGTCTTGGAATAAGTTCCATCGCGGCAACCTGCATGGAGCTGCTGGGCTTTATTCCCCCGGAAGATTACGATCCTTCGGTGCTTGTGATGAAACAATAGAGTTATAAGGAAAAATCATGGCGGACAAACTTGAAAAACTCATAGAGATCATGGAAAAACAGGAAGATCTCCTCCAGTTTTCCCGGTTTAACCGGCAGGACGCATGGGATCTGGGCCATACATTTGCCGACGTGATTCGGGAACGGAAGCTACCCGCTCCCGTAAGCATCCGGTTGACATCGGGGCTTGTTGTCTTTCAGTGGGCCGGGGAAGGCACCAACCCCGACAACGAATACTGGATGATACGGAAATTCCGGCTGGTACGGGACACGGAAAAAAGCACCCTTCTTAACGCCGCCTATTTCAAGAAAAAAGGGGAAACCCTGGAAAGCCGCGGCCTTGATCCCCGCCGTTACGCCGTCGCCGGAGGCGGCTTTCCGCTTAGGATCAAGGAATCGGGCCTGGCGGGAGTTGTTACCGTTTCCGGCCTTCCCCAGTTGGAAGACCATGCCTTGCTTATTGAAGGCATAAGCCGCCACCTGGGAGTAAAAGCGCCGGCGCTGCCCAGGGGAACCAAATTCTGATGTTCCAGACCGTAGGGACACGCTGAAAACGCCCTTGGTTGTTTTTCAGCGTGTCCTTAGCGGCGGCCTTCCCGGGCCTCTCCGTTAATCGACGGAATCTTTAGAATTTGCCCGGGGTAGATAAGGTTAGGATTATCGGGACGCCGGAAGGTACTTCTGTTGTAATCGTAGATCCGTTTCCATTCCCTGGAGTCTCCGTAAATAAAATTAAACCCGGCTATGCGCCACAGGCAATCCCGGTTTGCAGGGTTAAGCTTTACCTCGTACTCCGCGGCCAGGGCCGAAGGATTCTGAAGGGCCTCCAGGGCCTGCTCGATGTACTGCCTGGAAAGGGCGGCATATTTTTGGGACTCAATGGCGTATTTAGCCGCGGCGTCATAGGACGCGGCGTCCATGGCCGCCTGGGACTGGCCGGCCAATTCCACCGCCTTCCGGTAATACTCGTTCTGTTCAAGGGATTGGGCAAAAAGCCCGGCGCTTAAAGAAAGAAGGGCAAAGATCCATAGGGTTTTCATTATTTTTTTTCTCCCCGAAGCCGATCTAGCTTAGCGGCCTCGTTTTCGACATCCTTGATCGCCGCCTGGGCGGCATCCAGTTCTTTCTGGGCTGCGTCCCGGTCTGCTTTAACCGACTCATACACCGCAGTAAAAAGCCGTTCCGACTCCTGGTACTTAGCCCCCGCCGCGGCCTTATTGGACACCTCAAGGCCGGCGGCTTCGTTAAAAACCCCCTGGGCCGCGGTAAATTCATTTTTCGCCGCAACATCCGCCCTTACCGCAAGGGCCTTGTCCCGGGCCTGTTCCGCCCGCGCTTTTTCCGTTAAACCCGCCCGGGGAGTATTAGAAACGCAGGAAAAGAACAGTGCCGCCAAGGGCAGCAGAACAAACAATTTTTTCATACGATCCTCCTGTTGGGCGGAATGGCCCCGCAATACCGGATTGCAAAACCCGCCGCCTATTTTAGGTATAATGTTTCCCGGAGGGGAAAACAAGGAAAAGCAAGAAAATCCGCCGGGCGGGCCCGGACAGCGCCGCGGATACACTTGTTTTTTTCTTCTATATTTCCTACATTTCCAGCTATGCCAATTAAGATTCCCAAAACTCTTCCGGCTTTTAATGCACTGCACGAAGAAAATATTTTTGTCATGACCGAAGATCGGGCCATTCATCAGGATATCCGTCCCCTTAGGGTGGCAATTATAAACCTTATGCCCACCACCATCGACACGGAGATACAACTTCTCCGGCTTTTGGGAAACTCTCCCCTGCAGGTGGACATTACCCTGCTCCACATGAAAAGCCACGAATCGAAAAACGCCCCGCCGGGACATCTTGAAAAATTCTATGCCAGTTCCGAAAAAATTACCTGGCAAAGATTCGACGGGCTTATTATTACCGGGGCGCCGGTAGAAACCCTGGAATTTGAAGAGGTTGATTACTGGAACGAGCTGGTTAGGGTTATCGATTATTCGGCGGATAATGTTTTTTCCACCCTCCATATCTGTTGGGGAGCCCAGGCGGGGCTTTACCGGCGTTACGGTATTGGGAAAAAATATCTTCCCAAAAAACTCTTCGGCATATTTCCCCACGGTCTAAGCGAACAGGAACGGCACACCCCCCTCTTCCGGGGATTCGACGATGAATTTCTTGCCCCCCAGTCACGGCATACCGAAAGCGACCGGGAGGCGGCGCGTTCCTGCCCAGCACTGACCATAGAGTCCGAAACCCCGGAAACGGGGATCTTTATCGCCACGGCCCGCAGCTGCCGGGAAATCTATGTTACCGGCCACCTGGAATACGATCCCCTTACTTTGGACAGGGAGTACCGGCGGGATCTGGCCAGGGGCCTTCCTATTGAAGTACCAAAAAACTACTATCCGGAAAACGACCCCGCCCGGGAACCGGTGGTCCGCTGGAGGGCCCACGCCCACCTGTTTTTTAACAACTGGCTTAACTTTGTGTACCAGGGAACTCCCTACGATCTGGAGAAACTTTAGTTTTCTTTGTTTAGTAGAGTTGTTTAAAAACTTCAGTTTTTAAACAACAACCGCTTAAAAACAGCAAAATGCGGAGCATTTTGCCTGGATTTGTTCAATAACCAACCGGGTTATTGAACAAGTCCA
>JAISOA010000153.1 GCA_031275945.1 Spirochaetaceae bacterium | reverse complement strand
ATGCAAAGTAAAATAGATAATAGAATTAAAATATAAAAACAAGGTGGTACTGCACATAACAGGCCTGTATATGCTTCGGGCGCAGTAGCGCCCTCGGGGTTCCGTGTGGCTAGGTCATTCCGCTACGCTCCATTCCCACGCCACACTCCACCCACATTTTGGCAAGCCCTGGAAACCTACGGTTTCCTTTATCGGGCTTGCCAAAACGTCATATACAGCCGGAACGTTATGCGACATAAAATCTGAAATTTATGGAGTCGCCGCCATCCATGGCGGCTAAAAATAGAAGATATTATTGACAAAAGTAAAATTTGTCGATAATATCTTTTTAGTAAGACGGAATGTATATTCCGTAAATTTTTTTCCAAGGAATGGTTTGAAATGAACAAAAATTTATTAGTTGGTTTTTGGGGATTATTGTTGGTTTTTTGCGTGGGATTTATTGGGTGCACAAGTGCTCCTCCGGTAACCTTTGATAGTATTATTGCTGATACCGCTCCGACAAAATTTGAAGGCAGCTGGGGCCACCTCAATCCAAGCTTTGAAAATGCTACTGTTATATTTTCTGGAAATTCATTTATACAAAAATGGGATTCTGGAAATATAAACGGCCTTTTTACCTTTGACAGGAAGAATATAACTTTTTTAACTGCCGATGGCAAAAAATGGATTGTTTCTTATAAATTACAAGATATAGAACTATTGCTTACAAATACAGGTGATGGTTTCCGTTGGTATGGCGGAAAATTCTATAAAAATGTCAAGAAAACATTTACAAAGGATGATACCTCTGACGTGGATTTTCTTGTAGCAAAGAAACTTCGTGATGATACGGCCGCTTTGTTTTTTTATGATATAGATAATGACGGTAACCTGGATAATGATACTGGAAACACAGTAAAAGGACAAAACGAATTAGGAGGGGTATGTTCAGATTATGCAATGGAACTTGCCCGCCTTGCAGAACAGGAAGGGTTGGAAAATTATGTTGCTACGTCAGGTGAATCACCTAATAATGCAATTGATAAAGTTACAAAATGGTTTGATACAAATGCATACACATTCCGTGTTCGCAGAGGAAGAGATTTTGGCGTGAACAACATTATAAATGGGCATTATGACGGCGTTTACAGGGACGCGGATTGGGAAAAAGTTAAAACCTATAACAATAATCCTCCTCATGTTTACGGTTTTCCTCCCGCAAACCATGCCTGGAATATTGTTATAATAAACAACAGGACATTTGTTATCGACGCCACACAATTTGATGAATGGGGAGAGAAACGGAACGAAGACGACTATATTGCCTATATACTAGAAGCGGAAGGCGGAATATAAATAGAGCCGCAACGCCATCCGTGGCGTTGCGCTTCGCGACAGATTTTACATCGCATAACAGGACTGTAACCGCTACGGGGCCTGGCGGCCCCTCGGCCCTCCGTTCGGTTAGGTCGTTTCACTCCCACGCCTCACTGTGGGCACATTTGGGCGGGCCGTCTTTACTGCGCAAAGCCCTTATGTGCCCGCCCAAACGTCGGTTACAGCCGGAACGTTATGTGCAATAGAAAACAGAAATTATTCGAAGAAAATGCGGCGCGTCCATGCGCCGAGAAATACGAACTTGAAAAGGAAATGGAAAAATTATATAGTACAGACTGAGAGAATAGGCAATAGCCCCATAAATGGGAATTGCATAACAGACTGCTAAAGAATTACAAAGCCTCTTCTCTCCAGAGGGCTCTTCCGTCCTTCCTCCCCTCAAAAATCAGCATGTCGGCATACCCGGCGCTGATCATGGTTTCTCTGGCAATTTCGTAGCCCCCCCCCAGCTGATCCGGCCCGTGGGCGTCGGCGTTTATGGTTAAGGGGACATGCCGCTTGTGAAGGAGCCGTTGTATTTCCAGGGAAGGGTAAGGGCCGGCGGTCCGGCCCCGGATAATGCCGCCGGTGTTTACCTCCACCACGGGGCTGCGGCCCCCTGTTTGGGTCCCGGCTATCCGGGCCACAGCGGTTAGGTCCGCGATTTTTTCCACCCGGTCTACGTACTCCGGGCTGTCCGGGGAAAAAAAGGTAAAGCGGCGGTTGTTTTTCTTTACCAGGTCCAGGTGGGCTAAAATATCGCAGCCCCCGGCGCTGATCATGGCGCCGTAGGCGTCGTAATACGCATTGTACAGAGCCGTTCCGTCATGGTTAAAAAGTTCCTCCAGCCCCCGTTCAAATTCCTCCGGGGGGGAATCCACCGCAAAAAGTCCGCCATTTTTCGGGGAAACCACATAATGAACCGCCCCGATAATGTAATCCAGGGGCAGGTCCTGGATGTCCCTGTCCGCGGGGCCGCAGAGACCCTGGATAAAATCCACCTCCAGTCCCAGATACACCTTCAGGGTTCCTTCCCAAAGTTTCTGCTCCCGGCGAATCGTATCGATGTATTCCTCCAGCCGTTCATCGGGAAGGTGCCAACCGGTCGTAAGGCCCGTTTTTTTAGTTACCGGGGCATGGGAACTAAAACCTATGGACGTAAAACCCTTGGACCATGCGGCGGCGCACATGGTATGGACATCTGATTCTCCGTCGCAAAAGGTGGTATGGGTGTGCAAGCAGGAATATGTCATGGGGCCCTCCAGTCCTCCACAGCACGGGCAAAACGTTCAAAGGCCCTGCAGAGCCCTGCCAGGGCCCCGGACATGACGCCGGTATCGATGGTCTTATAGGCCCGTTCCAAAATAGCGGCGGCCTCCCCCAGTTCCATTCCCGACAGGGTCCTGGCGCTTCCCTTAATTGTATGGGCAATCCGGAATGCCTCTTCCCAGTTTTTTTCCCGTACCAGGGAAGGCAGGACTTCAAGCTGTTCCCCGGTACGGCGGAGAAAACCGGCAAGGGTATTTTTCGCGGCCCCCCCGTTATTCATAAAGGTGTCCAGCAGTTCCTTCCCGCTGAAAACCGCGAGGCTCCCCTGCTCCGCCCCGCCGGGAACTTCCACTTGCGCCGGGCCAAAGGGTTCCGTCCCCGCCCATTTACGGCACATCGCCTCAATGTCGTGTTTTTTAAATGGCTTTAACAGTATATCGTTAAAACCGGATTGTATGCACTGTTCCCGTTCCCCGGAAAATCCTCCGGCGGTAATGGCTATCAGGGGCTTGGTAAATCCTCGTTTTCGCAGTTCCAGCGCCGCCTCGTAACCGTTCATCCTGGGCATTTGTATGTCCATAAAGACAAGGTCCACGGGTTTTTTTTCGGCCTGTTCCAGGGCCTCTATCCCGTCGGCGGCGCAGAGAGCCGGGATCCCGGCTTTTTCCAGGAACATCACAAAAAGCCGCCGGTTTACCTCCTGATCCTCCACCACAAGCGTCAGAGGGGGAAAAAGGCCACACCCCGAAGGGAACGGGGCGGTGGTCTGTACAACAAAGCCCGGAGGAAGCGGCGGCGTGTTCACCGGTGCGGACGCGGCTGCCGGTGACGGCAGGGGCTGTTCCACCGCTTCGGCGTCTTTAACGGAAATGGTAAAGCGAAAGATCGAGCCTCCCCCTTCCCGGGGAACCATTTCAATGGTCCCGCCCATGAGCCTTACCAGGTTCCGGGAGATTGCCAATCCCAGGCCGGTTCCTCCAAAACGCCGGGTGTGGGAAGAATCGACCTGCATAAAGGTGGTAAAAAGCTTTTCCCGAACCTCTTCGGGGATCCCGATTCCCGTATCCTCCACCACCACCGTAATGGTTTTGCTGCGGTAATCCGCCCCGTGGGTAATGACGAGCCCTATGGTAATTTTTCCCCGGGGGGTAAATTTAATGGCGTTTTTAACCAGATTAATCAACACCTGCCGGAACTTGTGGGGGTCTCCCCGGATTGGCTGCCGCCCTTCCGGGGGAATGTCCAGGATCAATTCCAGCCCCTTTTTAGAAGCCTCCAGGGAAAGCATTTCCACCGTCCCCCGGATGGAATCGGCGGGGGAAAAGGGAATACATTCCAGGTTCATCCTGCCCGCCTCTAATTTTGAATAATCCAGGATATTATTAACCAGAGAAAGAAGCACCTCCGCCGAAAACTGTATTTGCCGCGCATATTCGGCCTGGTCGGCCGTTAACGTTGAAGCCTCCAGCAGTTCTGTCATGCCGATGATCGTTTGAATCGGCGTACGGATCTCGTGGCTCATGGCCGCCAAAAACCGGCTTTTCGCCTCCATGGTTTTTTCGGCGATCCGCATATCCTCCTGGAGTTTTTCTTCCGCCTCGATTTCCACCGTTTCATCGTTTACGATAAAGCCGATAAAGGGTCCCCGGCATGAAAGATCCACCCGGGAATCCAGGCGGATCTTCCATGCATGAATTTTAAACCAATGGACCTTGCGGAGTTTGTCGTGGTAGGGCGTTTTAAAGTCCATTCGCTCTTCATCCCCGTTGGCAAGTTTTGAAAGGAGGTTAGAAAACCGCACCGCATCGTGGATAGGAAGAAATTCAAAGGAGGCCCCCAGCCGGGCGGTATCGCTGTTCAGTTCCACGGCGGTTCCCGAAAGAGAAAGGATAAGCTCGTTAAATTTATCATTACTGGCAACCAGGATGCCGCCCTTGTCCGCAATGGCCATGGCGGATCCGGCCTGACTGAAAAACCGGTAGTAGGTTCCTGGGGTTTCTGCCGGGGGAATAAGCCCAGGGGGCTTTGGGCCCGCTAATCCGGCCATGGCTAAAAATGCACCCGGAGTATTTTAAGGGCCTTTTTAAAAATATCCGCCGGTTTAAGGGACTTTGCCATGTAATTTAGTATAGAATATATCTAGCGGGAGATTCAACATTTTTATATACTAAATCCATGGATAATCGGCCCGGAGTACCGGTCCAACGCAGGGATCTGGTATGCCGGTCCTAAGGGAACATATTCAAAGGGAGCATAGTTATGGGAAAAAAAGTACTGGTTTTTTTAGCGGAGGGCTTTGAAGAAGTGGAAGCGGTAAGCCCCATAGATTATCTGCGCCGGGCGGGGATAGAAGTGGTAAGCGCCGCCATAACGAAAGAACGGAAAGTCACGGGGGCCCACGGGATTCCCTTTACCGCCGATACGTCCATACCGGACCTTCAGGAGCAGGGTACGTTCGGTCCTGCGTTCTGGGACGGAGTTTTTGTTCCCGGGGGCTTGCCCGGGGCTTCCAATCTGGCGGCCTGTTCCGCGGCGGGAAATTTTTACCGGGAAATGGCCGCGGCGGGAAAGCTTGTGGCGGCCATCTGCGCTTCACCGGCGGTATTTTTAGCCCCCCTGGGACTGTTGAAGGACAAGCGCTTTACCTGTTTTCCCGGCACGGAAAAGCAGGTACAGGACGGAACCTGGCTGTCCGGCAGGGTGGTGGCGGACGGCAACCTTATTACCAGCCGGGCCGCGGGAACCGCCGCGGAATTTGCCCTGGCCCTAATCGAAAAACTT
This sequence comes from Spirochaetaceae bacterium, assembly GCA_031275945.1. GTDB lineage: Bacteria > Spirochaetota > Spirochaetia > Treponematales > Breznakiellaceae > JAISLT01. The sequence continues at coordinate 526 of JAISOA010000153.1, read as the reverse complement.
GCCGGGGCGCAAGAGGCACACAGGGTTAAAGAGGAAGTCCTGCTGTAGGCTGCGGCGGGAATTAGCGGGCTTTCACGAGCTTTCGTAATGCAACGCAGAAACCGGACTTTAATTTGCCGTACCGGGTTTTTCAGCGTATCCCCGGGGCCGGGGGCGATTTTCCGGCATGGCCGCAAGGAATGTACCCGCTGTCCGGTTTCCCAGGGCGGCACATTCTTCCAGGGTCCGGCGCCGTAAAAAGCCGGCAAGAAAACCCGCGGCAAAGGCGTCCCCGGCGCCGGCGGCGTTTTTTAAGTACAGAGCCTGTGTTTCGGCCTTTACCACGGCTTTCCCCTTAAAAACCAAGGCCCCTCGTTCCCCCCGTTTAAGGATAATACAGGACCGGGGGGCGCCGCGGCAAAACTCCCGCAGAAAATCCTCCAGTTCCGCTTCAGGAACTGCGGGACCGGGCTTTCCCCCCAGGGCCCGGTACAGGGCAGCTCCCTCTTCTTCGTTCATAAAAAGAAGCAGGGGTTTGTGCGTACTG
>JAISOA010000138.1 GCA_031275945.1 Spirochaetaceae bacterium | reverse complement strand
CCCCGAAAATCCCGAATCCCCGACAGGGTGCTTACGCCGGCGCCGCTTAGGGCCACACAGTATTTTGCTCCGGTAATCAGCCGGTACAGTTCATCTACCCGTGGATCCATCTTGTTTCTCCTTTAAACAGTGATCTTGGTAAGGCAGTTTTCAATATAAAACCCCGCGGCGCCATCGTCGGGAAGAATTTCCAGAACCCTGCGGAATTCCTGGAGGGCCTCGGTATATTTTTTCTGGTAATACAGAAACATGCCCTGTTCAAAAAACCGGTTGGCCTCGATTTTCTTTTTTTGGAGTTCTTCGTCAACCCCGTCGAAAATTTCAAAGATGGATACGGGTTCGGCTTTTCCCTTAACCCGGACCTTCCCCACAAAACGGTATTGGTACGAGCCGGGATCTTCCAGCTTTTTGAAGGTTTCTTCGCTGATGGCCAGGGAAACCCTAAAGGCCTTGGTAAGACTTTCTACCCGGCTGGCAAGATTTACCGCATCGGAAATAACCGTACTTTGCATGCGATCCTCGGTTCCCACCACCCCGACCATGAGGGTTCCCGTATGAAGGCCAATGCCCATAGAAAGGGGCCGGTATCCGCAGTTTGCCCGGTGTCCGTTGTATTCCCGGACTTTTCCTTGAATCGCAATGGCGGATCTAACCGCCATATCCGGTCCCTGGGCCTGGGGAAACAAGGCCAGAATAGCGTCCCCGATGTATTTGTCCACAAAGCCGCCGTTTTTGGTTATCTCCGGCACGATCCGGGACAGGTAGGAATTAACGAAGGCAAAACTTTCTTCCGGGGTAAGGTTTTCCGAAAGGTCCGTAAACTGGCGGATGTCGGAAAAGAAGATTGTCATCTCCTGTTTAATATGATCCCCCAGTTTAAGATCCGCCACGGTTTCTTTTTTGAGGATCGCCAGAAATTCCCGGGGTATAAAAGAACTTACCGAGGGGACGGTTCCCGGAAGTTTTGAAGGGGGCACTCCGCCGGGGACATTGATACCCGGGGGATCTTTCTTGTCCTCCGTCTCCACGGGTTCGGCTTCCACGGCTTCGGCCTGCACAGCTTCAGCCTCCGGTTCACTTTCGGTTTCCGGGGTCGCGGCTTGTGCAGGTTCGGCTTGTACAACTTCAGCCTCCAGGGTTTCAGTGTGTACTGTTTCCGGCCCGGTGGCCGCCGCCGTGGCGTGCATGGGGACGGTTTGCCCGGAACCGGTTTTTACCGGTTCCGGCTTGACCGGGCCCGCGGGCAAAGGCAAAAACGAAGACAAAAGGGAGAGCCGGGAAAAGAGGCGGTATTCCAGCAAAAGGTAGGTCAAACAAAGGGCGGGCCAGACAAAGGCTCCCCGCAGGGGGAGTACAAAAGAAAAGCCTAACACAAGGTACAACAGGGCGTTCCACAAAAAAAGGGCCCAGGGACGCCGGCGTTTTATCATGTACACCAGGAGGGCCAGGCATAGAAGTCCCAGGGCCAGGGAAAAACAACCCAGGGCAAAGGGGGCTTTAAGCTGCCTAAAAAGGGGAAAAACCAATACCCCCAGGGCCAGCAGGGGAAGGGGCAGCAGCTGCGTAAATCCCCATTGGGGAAAAACCCGTATAAGGAGCAGCAAGGCCAGGGAAAGGGTAAAACCCAGTAATCCTGCAAGTTCCATCAGCGAAGCCGTCAGTATGGAAAGGCCCCCAAAACCGGGGGTAAAGGGAAACCCCAGCCCCAGGGCGGTGCAGAGAATGGCCCCGGCTGCACCAATCCGGCAACGGTACTCGGTGGAACTTGTATCCGGCTTCCGGCGGTTTAAGCCGAGCAATAAAAGAAGCCCCAGGGACGAGAACATAAGAAGACCCGCCGCCGCCCCTGCGATAAACAAGGACGCCGCGGATGAATTTGAATAATCACCCACGGAAAGCCTCAGAAGCGCTTCAGGAAACAGGTAATACTGGGCCAAACTATTTTGCATCTTTATTTGATCTTAATCAGAATACCCAGGCTATTCAATAGACGGTGGTATCAAGAGAATCCGGGCCGCGGAATTTCCGGCCCGGTAAAGCTGCCTAGGAACCTGTTGCACGGGTGGATTTTTTGCTCAAGCGCCTTTGGCGCCCTTCATGCACAACATCCGGATTACCGGGACTCCTAAGGGCCCCGGAAGGATCGAAGCAACTCTTCTAATCCTATGTAGATCCAGGGAATAAAGATCGCCGGAATAAGATTTGCCACCTTGATTTCCCCGGCCTCGTCCGGCGCGTTTCCGGCCAGGCAGACAAAGTTAAAGCCGATGGCCGCCACCAGAAGGTTACCCACCGCGGACATTTCGGTGATAATTTCGGGACTCAGAAAGTCTCTGGCCGCTATAGAAAGAAGGGTTATGCCCCCCTGGTACACCAGAACCGGAATTGCCGAAAAAAGCACACCGATACCCATGGATGCGCCGAAAACCAGGGAAATTGAGCCGTCCAGAATGGATTTGGCATACAGAATCTGGTGGTTCCCCGTAAGCCCGGATTGCATGGATCCCACAATGGCCATGGAGCCGGTACAGAAAAGTATGCTGGCCGATACAAAACCCTTGGCAAAGGATCTGCCCCCCTCCTTGGCGCCCTCCATGCGGAGTTTTTTTTCCGCCCAAAGGCCCAGGCGGTTCATCCATCCGTCTATGTCAATAAGTTCCCCTGCCAGGGCCCCCAGTACAAGGCTTACAATAAGAAGCAGTTCCCGTTGATTTTCCATGGCTCCCCGGATCCCCACGTAGATAATCGCCAGGCCGATACCTTTTTTTAGGGTATCCTCAAACCGCGGAGGAATTCCCCGGATTAAAAAACAGCCTAAACAGGAACATACGGCGACGGTAAGGGCGTTTACAACCGGTCCCAGCATTTTTTTTCTCCCGCTTGAAGAATTCCCCCTTAGGGGATATAATGCCGTACTATGAAATAAAAAGGGGTAAAAGGCAAGGGGATGAAGAAGGTTTTCCCCGGCATGGCCGCCACGGTACTGCAGGTAATAATCCATCCCCCGGTGCTTATTAGAGGGCTTCGCTGTATCGCCATTATCCTAAAAAAATTTTTTTTCTTTCAATTTAAATCCGCCCTCTTTCCCGGCCGGGTTCCCGTATCCTGGATAAAGCACGAACTGGATGATCGCATTCCCTTTAATCCCCGGTTTGTCCGGATCTACCTCGATTTTACCGGCTTCTGGATCCGCATCGTGGGGTTCCTCTGCATCCGGTACCCCAAAAAAGGTCCTGCCATGGCGGTAGATTTTATTAATTCCATATCACGGCTGTACCTTTTTGCGTTTCAAATTTACAGAAAAAATCTTTCTACCACAACGCGGCCCCGGTATACAAAAACATTTTACTTTAGGCTTATCCACCTTCTTGATCCTCATCTTATGTGCCTTCCAAGCCTTCATGTAATGATAGTTATCCAGACCTATATCCGGTTTCGGGAATACGTGCGGACCATGGGGGAAGCAGAAGCCCTGGGATCCCTTACGGAGCGGGTCCTGGCGGGGGCCCTGCGCATTACCGATGCGGTGCTTTACGTTAAGCAGCACAGCATCAACTGCGTTGCCGCGGCCCTATATACAATGAACCGCTTGTACCCTTCCCGGTTTACCGCCGCGGATGCGGAAACCTTTGCCTATGGGCTGTTTAAAAGCGGAACCGGCCGGGATATTCCCCCGGAATACGCCCCTTTTTATACGGGAGATTTGGTATCGCCGGAGGACATTGCATGGCTTCGGGAACACATCATAAGCCTGTACCGCTTTTTTCTTGAAACGGAGACGGGAAACTGGAAACGGCCCCTTCTAGCGTACCTGAGCCATGCCCTGGAAAAGCAGTGTACGTCATTGTATATTTTTACGAAAAAGGATTATCTTAAAGGAAGACTTAACGGCGCAAACGGAGAAAAAAACATGGCAGACGATAAGAGTTTGGTAAGCCGGGTGGTGGAATTGGGGGGCCGGGAAGCCACGGTACTTGAAAACACAAACCTTAGGGTGATGATCGACGACATAGGGGGAATGGTTCCTGAACTTTCCGGCCGCCGCAGCGGGAACGGCGACGACTATTCCACCCATTGGATCAATGCCCACTGGATGCCCTGGTTCCGGTCCAATACCGGTAAGCCCTACAGCGATGCAGAACATGGTTCGTTCTGGAAGGCTAATCTGCTTTACCATATTGCGGGAAGCTTTCCCTGCATCCCCAGTTTCGGCCCCGGACACATCGCCGAGGGGGTTCCCATGCCCCCCCACGGCTGGACCAGCAACCAAAAATGGCGTTATGTAACC
>JAISOA010000119.1 GCA_031275945.1 Spirochaetaceae bacterium | reverse complement strand
GAAAGGCAGACCCGGTTCCGGCCTTTCAGGTTGTCGATCTTGCGGCCCTCCCGGGCGCAGTGGAAATAAATCCACTCCCCCTCCCGCACAATGGAAAGGGGGACGCAGTAGGGGCTTCCATCATCGTCCGCCGTGGCAAGGACGGCGTAGCGGCACGTGTCCACCACCGCCTCCGCAAAGCCCCGGTCCCGGTCCCGGTCTTTTCTCCGCATTTCTCGCATGGGCCCTCCTTTTTGCGGCCTTCCGCGGAGAATATAGCACAGGGGCCCGCAAATGATCTATAGTTTCATGAGAGGTAACGATGCTACGTCCGGTAACCGCCGCCGGCGCTCTGGCGATCTGCACAATGATTATGGCTTCTGTATCTACTAAAACTATGCCTGCGACGGGTAATACCGGCGAAGGGATCCGGGGCGCTTGAATGGGCAAAACATTGGTGGAAAAAATTTTCCAAACCCATCTTAGGGATAAACCATCCGAAGAAACCTGGGTACTTACCTTAGATGCGGTATTCTGCCACGAGATAACCACCCCCCTTGCCATCACCGATCTAAAGTCCCGGGGATTGGACCGGGTTTTTGATCCCCGGCGGATTAAGGCGGTGATCGATCATGTTAGTCCCGCCAAGGATTCCGCCACCGCAGAGCAAGGAAAAATTCTGCGGGACTGGACCAGGCGGCATGGCATAGGGGATTTTTTTGATATAGGCAGAAACGGGGTCTGCCATGCCATTTTTCCCGAGAAGGGTTTTGTCAGACCGGGGTATACGATTATTATGGGAGACAGCCATACCTGTACCCACGGCGCCTTTGGAGCCTTTGCCGCCGGAATTGGAACCACGGATCTGGAGGTAGGGATACTCAAGGGCGTCTGTGCGTTTAAGCAGCCCCGCTCCCTTAGGGTGAATCTAAACGGGAAGCTTCCCGGCGGGGTCTATCCTAAGGATCTTATACTGGCGATTATCGCCCGGCTGGGAGTTTCAGGGGCCACGGATCATGTAATAGAATTCAGCGGTCCGGTGCTTGACGAAATGAGCATGGAGGGCCGGATGACCCTGTGCAACATGGCGGTGGAAGCAGGGGCCACCAGCGGTATCTGCCTGCCCGACAGGGTAACCGTAGACTACCTGTGGCCCTTTATCGCCGCTCCGGGACTGTCCGCCGGCCCGGAACCGTCTACCGGCCCGGCCCATGGGTGTGAAGGGACAGGGGCCGGAGAAAAAGTTTACGGATCCAAAGAAGAAGCCCTGGCGGATTTTGAAAGATGGCGAAGCGATGCGGATGCGGCATACGATGCGGTCTACGACATTGATTGTTCCGTCTTAGAACCCCTGGCCAGTGCCGGTTACAAGCCCGACGAAGTAAAACCTATCAGAGAACTTGAGGGAACCAGGATTGATCAGGTTTATATCGGTTCCTGTACCAACGGACGAATCGGCGACCTGCGGGCCGCCGCCGCGGTGATCCGCGGTAAACAAGTCGCGCCGGGGCTGCGGGCCATACTTTCCCCGGCAACCCAGGGAGTATATTTGCAGGCCCTGAAAGAAGGGCTTATCGCCGATTTTGCCGCCGCGGGGTTCTGTGTGGTAAGCCCCGGCTGCGGCGCCTGTCTGGGTATGTCCAACGGAGTACTGGCCGGTGGAGAAGTCTGCGCCTCCACCACCAACCGGAATTTTTTTGGCCGTATGGGGAAGGGCGGCATGATCTACCTTATGAGCCCCGCTTCGGCCGCGGCGGCAGCCATTGCGGGCTGTATTAGACCGGCGGAGGCCGAAACGGGAAGGGGCCGGGAAGAACCATGAAACACTTTGGCGGACCTGTTCTTTTTTTAGACCGGGCCAATATCAACACCGACGAGATTATTCCGGCAAAGTACCTTACGGAGAACACCAAGGAATCCCTTAGACCCCACATATTGGAAGACCTGGCGCTTCCCGGTTTTACGCCCCCCGGATCCTGCGCCGGAAAAAGCGTTATAGTAACCAGAGAAAATTTCGGCTGCGGTTCCTCCCGGGAACACGCGCCCTGGGTACTGGAGCTTAACGGGATCAATATGGTTATTGCCCCAAGTTTTGCCCGGATCTTCCGGCAAAATATGTATAACTGCGGCATGATCGCCTGTGAGCTTCCTTCCGGCGATATCGATGCGCTGTTTAAAGATTTTGCGGACAGGGACACGATCTTGTCCGTGGACCTGGGAGCAGAAACACTGGCCTTTAACGAGACCGCCGGTTCCGGGGAAGGGGTGGCGAAAGAAAGGCTATTTTCGTTCCGTCTGGGAACCTTTGAAAAGGCTCTGGTTAGCGCCGGGGGCTGGATACACTATGCGGAACAGCATTACTAAAGCGCGGAATTTTCCGCTTCTGTCTATGAGACACTGCATAAAAAATAGAACATAAACGTATATACAGCAGGGGATTTTTATCGGTAAACAGGATTTAAAATAATGAGTATTTTTAATAATAACAACCGGTCCTCAAAAAAGAATGTCCTTGAGAATACAAGATTTACCTTGGAACCAGCGGTGCCCTATGGGGAATGAGTACGGGCAAAACTGTTAACGGAATATTTGGTAAAAAATCCGCAAACGTAAACAAAATAGAAGGAGTTGTAAATGAAAAAAGGATTTATTACATTTTTTATCTTACCCGTTCTTTTCTTAGTATCTTGTGTTACATTCAATCACAAAGATCCATATCCCAATATGGAGATCGTCACATATGGGGATAGCCGGGGATATGCTTTTCCTTCGGAAAATTCAAACAAGCTAATCATAAATCTTGAAGGTTCAGGGTGGAATTCCGTACTGGGCCTCTATAACGGAAAAAAATGGACCGAAACTCACCATGGAGCTCAATTGTTACAAGTATTAAATGACACCTACACATTTTTAATTCCCGAAAAATTTAAAAGACAGCCGGGAAATAATTATGAAAACGATATGGATGATCGAGAACGTTATACTGCAGAAAATCTTATTGCGTGTTATACTGAACTTATTAACGGATATCTTAACGAGCACGATTTTTCATCGATAATATTAATTGGAATATCGGAGGGGGCGATTTTATTGCCGTCTGTTTACCGGAACATCGATGAAAAGCATAAATCAAATGTGAAGGCGCTGGTATCCTGTTCAGGCGGCGGATTGTCTTTATATGAAGATTATGAAATTCTGGTTAAACGGGAAGGGCCTAAAAAGTGGCAGGAGTGGGTGAATATGTATAGATTTTATCTTGAAGAATATAAACCCGGAAAAGAAGAATATCCTGATTCCTTTGATGAAATCATTAATGGAGTAACGTTTCGCTGGTGGAACAGTGTTAAAGACATACGGCCATTTGACCATTATAAAGATATCGAGATTCCGGTTGTGTTTTTTCATGGGTACTCTGATTATAATATTCCCGTGGAAAGCGTAGCTTATATTGCAGATAATATCAAAGACAAGCAGTTTTATTATAAAATATATAAATGGGCCCATCAACCGGAAAAATATTCCGATATAATTGAATTTAGAAATGACATAGCGGCATGGATATTACACATTGATAAATAGGATATTTTAATGGAGTGCTATCAACAACTAGGAGTCGCAGAATTATATGTGGCTCCTTCTAACATAGCGCAAATAAGATTATGACAACTGGTAACTTTACGCTTTCTAAATTTGCCGCCGTCAAAATACGGAAAAATTAAAACAACAACCGCTTAAAAACAGCAAAATACGGAGCATTTTGCCTAGACTTGTTCAATAACCAACCGGGTTATTGAACAAGTCCATTGGTCTACCCGTTAAAATACGGCATACCCGCCGCCCGGCGGCTTTTGGCAGGAAGAATGTATCGCCAATCCAAGCAGCAGCTTGGTCTTTGCCATATAGCTTGTATCCGCCGGGGTTTGGATCCGGAGAAATCGGAGTGCAAGCGGGGCAAAAATGTACATTACCGGTTATGTTCCCTTTGGGGACAAGGGGCTTCTTATCCGGGTAGAAACCGACATACGCCGGGGCATACCTGGGATCGATATTTCGGGGCTGGCGGAAGGAGCGGTCAAGGAAGCCCGGGAAAGGGTTCGGGCGGCGTTTCGTAATTCGGGCCTTAGCTTTCCTTTAGACCGGATCCTTATTAACCTGGCCCCGGCGGGGATTAAAAAAGAAGGGGCCGCTCTGGATCTTCCCATGGCCCTTTCGGTCATGGCCGCGGCAGGGCTTGTTCCCGGCCTGGGGGCCCTCCCCGAACAGTTAATGGTCCTGGGGGAACTGGAACTTTCCGGCAGGGTTCGGCCGGTACGGGGTGTTCTGGCTGCCGTAGCGGCGGGGTTGGCGGAGAGGATCCGTTTCTTTATCGTTCCCAAGGAAAACGAAGCGGAGGCGGCCATATTATTACACCCCCGGATAGATCGGGACCTGGGGGATCCTGAAGCCCCGGCGGGGTATTCCCCGGACTCCCATGGCCACATCCATTTTACCGCCGTATCCAGCCTGGACGAAGCGGCCCATGGACTGGTGCTTTTAACACAAACCGGCGGTTTCCCCCCATGCTTCCACAGGCCCCCGGCGCCGGAACTGCCCCTTGACTGCGGCGATTTTGCCGATGTCCGGGGCCAAGACCGGTACAAGCGGGCGCTGGAAATCGCCGCCGCCGGGGGTCATAATCTGCTGGTCTTTGGAGCCCCCGGAGCAGGAAAGACCATGCTGGCCCGGCGGTTTCCGTCGATCATGGCAGAACTAACTGCGGAAGAAGCGGTAGAAGTTACCCGGATTCACAGCCTTGCCGGCCAACCCCAAAGTCCCTGCACCCTTATTACCCGGCCTCCCTTCCGGGCGCCCCACCATTCCGCCAGCGTCGAAGGACTATTAGGCGGGGGCAGGACCGTCCGGCCCGGTGAAATCAGCCTGGCCCACCTGGGAACGCTCTTTCTTGATGAGGCTCCGGAATTCCGCATTGACGCGTTACAGGCCCTTCGGGAGCCTCTGGAAGAAGGGGTTCTTACTATAGTTAGGGCCGACGGGCCGGTTAAACTTCCCGCGAATTTCCAGCTTATCATGGCCGCCAACCCCTGCCCCTGCGGAAGGCTTGGCTCATCCCGGTGGGAACCAGACCCGGAGGGCAATGCCCCTTCCACCGGGGATTGTTTTTGCAGCCCCGAAGAGGTCTATCGGTATTGGAGAAAATTCGGCGGAGCTCTTCTTGACCGGATAGAAATACGGGTCCCCGTTTCCGGCAGTACCCAGGAGTTATACGACAATACCGGGGAACCCGAATCCAGCGCAGACATACGGCGCCGGGTTATACGGGCGGTAGAAATACAGCGCCGCCGCTTTGCCGAATCAGGCTCCGGAAACGGTACATACGGTATACCAGGCATGATCCGCCGGAATGCCCGCATGTCCCCCACCCAAATCGGGAGATTTTGCCCCTGCACGGAAACGGCGAACCAGGCGTACCGTAAGGCGGCGGAACGGCTGGGCCTTTCCGGCAGATCATGCCACGGCATCCTTCGGACAGCCAGAACCATCGCCGATCTTGAGGATAAAGAACTAATCGAAGCGGATCATATTTTGGAAGCGATCCAACACCGCCGCCTGGGGGAGGACCCCTTCGATGTATTACGCCTGTAGGGGATTATTTTCGCCGGGCGATAAATTCAATTTCCACCGAGGCCCCCAGGGGCAGCGCCGCCACTCCAATGGTAGACCGGGCTGGATAGGGTTCGGAAAATTGCTTTTTATATACCTCGTTCATCGCGGCGAAATCGGCCATATTAGTCAAAAACACGGTAACCTTTACCACATCGTCCGGGCCAAGGTTCCCCGCATCCAGCACCGCAAAAAGGTTCTTAAAACACTGTTCCGTCTGCGCCCCTATGCCCCCCTCTGCCAATACACCGGTAAGCGGATCCAGAGGGGTCTGACCGGACAAAAACACAAGGTCCCCTGTGTCAATCCCGGGGGAATAGGGACCGGCGGATTTTGCCTGTGGTGGCGTAATTGCCCTTCGTGCCATACCCGGACTATACGGAAGATTACCGGCCTTGTCAAGATTATCGCCCGGTTTTTTCAAGAAGATTTTATTGACACAACCCCTTATATGGTGTATGCTACTAGACATACACTCTATATATGGGATAATCCTCTTCATATATCGAAACCAATACCGGGGAAAGCTATGACTGTACAGCGGTTTTTTACCAGTCCGGAATCCGGACCATATAAAGATATTGTTTGGGAAAAAAGGCGGAGCGAAATCCGGAATCCGGACGGAAAGGCGATTTTCCAGGAAGAGACGGTAATAGTCCCTGCTTTTTGGAGCCAAATTGCAAGCGATATTCTGGCTCAAAAGTACTTTCGCAAGGCGGGGGTTCCCGGGGACAAACAGTACCTCTGGCGGGACTGGGCCGGCAATCAGGACCCGGATGATCCCGGCAGAATCCTGCCCGGCGACGGCGCGGAACACGATGCCCGCCAGGTCTTTCACCGTCTGGCCTATACGTGGATCAACTGGGGCCGGGAAAACAGTTTCTTTGACAATCCCCAGGATGAACGGGCTTTTTACGACGAAACCTGCTATATGCTGGCCCATCAGATGGGGGCCCCCAATAGTCCCCAGTGGTTCAATACCGGGTTGTATGCGGTATATGGCATAGATGGTCCTGCCCAGGGGCACTACTATACCGACCCGGCCACCGGAGAAACAAAAAAGTCCGGCAGCGCCTACAAACGGCCCCAGCCCCACGCGTGCTTTATCCTCTCTATAAAGGACGATCTGGTAAACGAAGGGGGCATTATGGATCTGGTAACCCGGGAAGCCCGGCTTTTTAAATACGGTTCCGGTACAGGATCCAATTTTTCCCGGCTCCGGGGCTCCAACGAAAAGCTTTCTGGTGGCGGGGTTTCTTCGGGGCTGCTGTCGTTTCTTAAAATAGGGGACCGGTCTGCTTCGGCTATTAAAAGCGGCGGCACCACCCGGCGGGCGGCAAAAATGGTTACCCTGGATGTGGATCATCCGGACGTGGAACGGTACATAAACTGGAAGGCCGAAGAGGAGCACAAAGCGGCCTCTATGGTAACCGGATCCCTGGTGATCAAAAAACATCTGGAGACCCTACAAAAAGCCGCCGCTTCGTTCCGGGGTCCGCAAAAAGACGCTTTTAATATAGAGAAAAACCATGAACTTGCCGAAGCCCTTAGATCGGCCCTGGTGGATCAGATCCCCCTTTCTTACCTTTACCAACTGCTCCGCCGCATTGAACAGGGGGATTCCCCTGAGCCGGCGGTATTTTCCACGGCCTGGGACGACGAAGCCTACAATACCGTATCGGGCCAGTCGTCTAATAACAGCCTTAGGGTAAGCGATGAATTTATGAAAGCCCTGGAAGATGATAAAAACTGGGAACTTACCGAGCGAGTATCGGGAAAGGCCGTTAAAACCGTAAAGGCCCGGGATATCTGGACCCTGGTGGCCCGCTCCGCCTGGCAGTGCGCCGATCCGGGACTTCAGTACCATACCACCATCAACGATTGGCACACCTGCCCTGGAGGGGGGGAGATCCGGGCCAGCAATCCTTGTTCGGAGTACATGTTCCTGGACGACACGGCCTGCAACCTCGCATCGGTAAACCTGCTTCACTTTTACGATAGAAAGAAAAAATCCTTTAACATCCAAGGGTATCTTCATGCCATTGCCATTTGGACCACCATCTTGGAAATTTCGGTGGTCATGGCGCAATTTCCAGCCCCCAAAATTGCGGAACTTTCTTATCAGTACCGGACCTTGGGGCTGGGTTATGCCAACCTGGGCAGCCTTCTTATGGTCATGGGCCTGGCCTACGATTCGGAAGAAGGCAGGGCGGTGGCCGCGGCGCTTTCCGCGATCCTTACCGGCGAAGCCTACGCCCAGTCGGCCCGGATGGCCGCCGCCTTGGGTCCGTTTATCCGCTACGGCGAAAATCGCGAGGCCATGCTCCGGGTTGTCCGGAACCACCGCCGGGCAGCTTACAATGCCGGACCGGAGGAATACGAGGCCCTGCATACGCTTCCCCGGCCCATAGATCCGGCTAAATGCCCCGCGGAACTGCTGGAAGCGGCCCGGCATGCCTGGGACCAGGCGCTGGAACTGGGAGAGGCTCGGGGTTTCCGCAATGCCCAAGTAAGCGCCCTGGCCCCCACGGGAACTATTGGGCTGTTGATGGACTGTGATACCACCGGGATTGAACCGGATTTTGCTCTGGTAAAATTCAAAAAACTTGCCGGCGGGGGGTACTTTAAAATTATCAACCAGTCGGTTCCCACGGCCCTGGAATCCCTGGGATACAAAAAAAGCGAAATCGACGCCATTACTTTTTATGCCACGGGCCATAAAACCCTAGAGGGTTCCCCGGCGATCAATCCCACAAGCCTCGCGGAAAAAGGTTTTACCACCGAAGCTATCGCCGCCGCTGAAGTGGCGGTGGCAAACGCCCTGTCCCTGGAGGGGGTCTTTAACCCCTGGATCCTGGGGAAAAATTTGGTGGAAAAGAATCTGGCTGTTCCTGAGTCAACCTGGTCCCTGCCGGGATTCAGCCTTTTAAAGCACCTGGGATTCAGTGAGCAGGAGATTGCCGAAGCGGAACTGTATGCCTGTGGAACCATGGGACTTGAAGGCGCCCCGGGGCTTAAGCTTAAAGATCTTCCGGTATTTGACACCGCCACTCCTTCGGGAAAAAACGGCAGCCGTTCCATCCCCTGGCAGGCCCACGTAGAAATGATGGCGGCGGTCCAGCCCTTTATAACCGGGGCAATCAGCAAAACCATCAATATGCCCAATACGGCGAACTACGAAGATGTCAAAGGAGCCTATACGCTGGCGTGGAAAAGGGGCTTAAAAGCCGTGGCCCTGTACAGGGATGGTTCAAAACTATCCCAGCCCCTTTCGTCCTTTACCCCCGGCCTGGACCCCCTGGCGGATACGATCCTGGCCCTGCAGCGGGATTTAGACGCCCCGGTCCGCTTTGACCGCCGCCGCAGCGACATACGGGGACTTAGGCGGCCCCTTCCCAACCGCCGTTCGGGGTATACCCAAAAGGCAAAAATAGGCGGCCATTCGATCTTTATCCGTACCGGTGAATATGATAACGGTAAATTGGGAGAAATTTTTCTGGACATGCACAAAGAGGGGGCCGCGTTCAGGAGCCTGCTTAACAGTTTTGCCATCGCCGTGTCTTTGGGCTTGCAATACGGGGTTCCCCTGGAGGAATATGTGGATGCCTTTACCTTTAGCCGCTTTGAACCCAACGGTACCGTCCAGGGCCATGACTATGTAAAGATGGCCACCAGCGTGATTGATTATATCTTCCGGGATTTGGCGATCAGCTATTTAAAACGGACCGATCTGGGACAGATAAAGCCTGAAGATCTTTTGTCCACCGGTACCAAGGACGAGACCACGGATAAGACCGGCTTGGAATTTGAAAGGCCCGAAACAAAACACCGCAGACCGGGAATACCAAGGCGTGGAATTGAATATGGAACGGTCCATGCTGCGCCGGCGGGCGGAGCCCCGGAAGAAACGGCCCAGCGTATTATCCAGGCCCGGCTTAAGGGCTACGAAGGAGATCCCTGCCCCAGCTGCGGATCCCTTACCCTGGTCCGGAATGGCACCTGCATGAAGTGCGACACCTGCGGGAATACCACCGGATGCTCATAGGAGAAAAGACCCATGGATTTTAATATTATCGTCTCCTTACTAGTTCCGGTGCTTATTATCTTACATTTTGTTTTATTCCTTATAAAAACGGCGGGGGATAAAAAACATTCCCAGGAATATGTACTGTTAAAACTGGAAGAATATGAAAAGAAGATAGATAAAAACGAAAACACCCTGCGGGAGGAATTTGGCCAAAACCGGGAAGAGCTAAACAAGTCGGCCAAGGATATTAGGGAGGAATTATCTTTATCCTTTAAATCCTTTGAAGAAAAATTCAATCAATCCATAACAAACTTTACGGGGCTTGTGGACAACAAAATAACATCCATCATAGAGTCCATAGGCGATTCCTCTAAATCCAATCGGGAGGAACAGGTTAGGTCGATAAATTTATTCGAAGAAAAAATGTCTAAAAATATTTCTGGATTTTCTGAAACATTGAACAGGGAGCTAAAGGCGGTTCAAGATTCGGTAAACACGGCAAATAAAATCAGCAGAGAAGAATTAACCATATCATTAAAAAGCTTTGAAGAAAAATTTTCTACCAGGATCGACGCATTAACGAAAGAAACGGCCGCGGTTTTCGAAAAAAACAGGGAAACCATAGAAAAAAAATTAACGGAAATTCAGCAGGACAACGGTATAAAAATCGAAGAAATGCGAAAAACTGTGGATGAAAAGCTGCATGACACATTAGAAAAACGCTTAACGGAATCTTTTAAGCTGGTAAGCGACAACCTGGACAGGGTTCAAAAGGGGCTGGGAGAGATGCAGAACCTGGCCACCGGCGTTGGGGATTTAAAAAAAGTGCTGTCTAATGTTAAAACAAAAGGAGTCTTGGGGGAATATCAGCTTCGGGCAATACTTGAACAGCTTCTTGCGCCAAGCCAATATGCAGAGAATGTTAAAACAAAAGAAGGAAGCAGCGAGATTGTTGAATTTGCAATAAAAATTCCAAGCAAAGAAGATTCGGGCAAATTTATATGGCTGCCAATTGATTCAAAATTTCCCAGCGCAGACTACGAGGCCCTTATGTCTGCCTATGATACCGGCGATACACAGATAATTATGCACTCAAAAAAGGACATGGAAAACAAAATAAGAAAATATGCAAGGGATATCCATGAAAAATACGTTGATCCGCCCCATACGCTTGAATTTGCCATAATGTTTTTGCCCTTTGAAGGATTGTATGCGGAAGTTCTGCGCATACCAAATCTTTTTGAAGGCATCCAAAATGAATTTAAAATAACCATCACGGGGCCCACCACGATCTCGGCATTTTTAAACAGCCTGCAAATGGGATTCAGAAGCCTGGCAGTTGAAAAAAGAACCAGTGAAATATGGGATTTACTAGGCGCCGTTAAAACGCAATTTGGAAAATTCGCCGAAGTTCTAGAGGCCACAAAACGGAAACTTGACAGCGCCAGCGAGGAATTAGCAAAGACCGGAACCAGATCCCGGCAGATTGAACGGAGGCTAAAACACGTTCAATCGCTGCCGGAACCGGATACGCAAAAACTGCTGGGACCCCTGGAGCTTGAAGCAGAAGAGGATTAAGATTGCCGGGTAATGAATCAGCTAATTTTTTGCCCGGCACACAGGTACAATGGACTTGTTCAATAACCCGGCTGGTTGTTGAACAAGTCTGGGCAAAATGCGGGGCATTGAAGCCCGCAGGGTTTCTTGTAAGACTTGGCGGGTAAATTCCGTTGGGCTTTACCCGGCGCTAAACGCAGCTTAGCAGGTAACCGGTCGGGTTATGGATTACCCTGTATTTTTTACCGTTGATTTTTTACGTAACATTACGGTATACTACAGGTCTACAGTCAGGCATTTTGTTCTTTGACAATAGACTTGTTCAATAACCCGGTTGGTTATTTCACAAGTCTTGCAAAATGCTCCGCATTTT
>JAISOA010000062.1 GCA_031275945.1 Spirochaetaceae bacterium | reverse complement strand
GAAGAAAAGGTGGGAGAAAACAGTCAAAAAATAATCGATTCCCGCTTTACCTGGGCGGGGATTGCGGGAAAGTACTTTACCGCCATGGTGGTTCCCGACGGCACCTTGTACGGGCTGGCTTTTTCCGCCAAGAGCGAACCGGGCTTACCTGCGGCTTCGCGGTTTTATCTGATACGGCCGGCCCTGGATACCACCGGATCAAGTGATGTGTTTCACTTTTACTTGGGGCCTAAAAACCAGGAGAACCTGGGACGCTACGATACGGGTAATAACGGCTTTAAGCTTCGGGATCTGGAGTTTACCAAGGCGGCCAGTACCAGCGGGTTTTTAAGTCCCCTGGAATCGCTGCTTAAACTGCTCCTTCAACTTTTTTACCGGCTTATACCCAACTACGGCGTTGCAATTATTTTGCTTACTTTGCTGGTAAAGGTTCTTCTCTTTCCCTTAACAAAAAAAAGCTCCGAAATGAGCGTGAAAATGCAGACCCTGGCCCCCAAGATTAAGGAACTGCAGGAAAAATACCGGGACAATCCGGCTAAGCTTAACGCCGAAATGGGCGCGCTTTACAAAAAAGAGGGCCACAACCCCATGTCAGGCTGTCTTCCCCTGTTAATCCAGATGCCCATACTTTTTGCCATGTACAATCTTTTTAATACCCACTTCGATTTACGGGGCGCAATGTTCCTTCCCGGCTGGATACCGGATCTTTCACTCCCCGAATCGGTGTGGGAATTTGCCAAGCCCCTTCCGCTGTTGGGCTGGACCAGCCTGCGGCTGCTACCCTTTATCTATCTGGGGTCTCAGCTACTCTATGGCCTTGCCACCAGAACCCCGGATCAACAGGGAAACCCCTCCATGAAAATGTTCATGTACGCCATGCCAATAATGTTTTTCTTTATCCTTTACAACGTTCCTTCGGGGCTTTTGGTCTTCTGGATTATGTCGAATCTTTTTACCTTGGTTCAGCAGATTATCCTGAATAAGTATTTGGCCGCCCACCGGCCCGTTCCGGCAGAACCCAGTAAACCGCCGGTTATTGCCCCCAGGCGCAAAAAACGACGCTGATACACCCATTTTTAAAGAGAGGATTACTATGATATACGAATTTGAAGGCCGCACCGAAAAAGAAGCTATAGACAGGGCTGCCATGGAGTTGGGAATTGAAAAGGACGAATTTGACGTTGAAATTCTGGAAACCCAACGTTCAGGCTTATTTAAAAAAGGATTTGTAAAAATACAGGTGCATACCGGGGATTCTTCAGAGGGAAAAACAAGCCTTGCGAAGGCCGAAACCCCAGCCCCAAGGACCGGAAAACGGTCCGGAAGCGCTGGAAGTTCCGCAGGCGAAAGTAGCGGAACCTTTGAAAAAAACATGGTTTCCTTTGTGGAAGGGCTTATTGAACGAATGGGCTATGGGGGAACGGTTTCGGTCCTTTACCGGGAAGAGCGCAAACTGGGATTAAAGATCGAATCGGAATACTCCTCTATCTTAATTGGAAAAAAGGGGAAAAATCTGGACGCCCTCCAGCTTTTGGCTAATGTCTATGCAGGCCGGCAGGGCCGGGAAGATCTGCGGATTATTTTGGACAGCGAAAATTACCGTATACGCCGGGAGGAATCCCTGGTTCGCCTGGCCTATACGGTGGCAGACAAGGTACGGGAAACCAAAAGTTCCGTATTGCTGGAACCTATGAATCCCTTTGACCGCCGGCTTATTCATACCACCTTAAACGACATTACCGACGTTGAAACGAAAAGCGAAGGAGAGGGTTTATATAAGCAGGTGCGGATTTATTACCGGGGTCTACGATGAAGGGAGGGCCGAACAGTTTGGCCGGCAAACCGGCCCCAATCTTTTGGGAAAAACTGATTTTTTGCCCCCTTCTTTTTTTTATGCTGCCGGTCCCGGGATCGGGCCAGATTCTGCCGCTTACAAATCTGGTAAAAGCGGAACATGCGGAGCCCCTTAGACGAAACGAAAAACTTAGCCTGACTCAGTATAAAAATATTTCTCCGGCCCTTGTCCCTGAGGATCCCTATTTAAAAAATATGACGGATAGGCTTATACGAGATCTGGATCCTACCCTTTTTTTAGAAACGCTACGGCTGTACCGCAAGGCTTCTTCCCGGAACGGCGGCGCCTGGAGCCCCGCCGAGCGGACGGGACTGTACAACCAGGCCCTGGCCCTAAGCGCCCTTACGGGGCTTCAATATTATTCGGCCCGCCGGCGAAGTATGCGGACCTTTTACGAAAGTTCTACGGTCGTAAGCGGACCGGATGGCAATACCCCCCGGCCCGATCCAAGTTACGCCAATCCGCCCGCGGAACTAACGATCTATGCCCGGCAGAAGGACTTGTCCTTTGGGGACAACGTATACCGGTACACGTACTACGCCCGGCCCGATGCATTGATCCTTGTTCAGGAAAATCTAACGGCCATGAATTATGGCATTATCCCGGCGGTGGGCAAAAACAAGCTCCGGTCTCTGGTGGCGATCTACGACGCCGGGGATTTTCTGTTAATCTATGCCGTCTCCATGGCCCATGCCGCCTCTGTTCCGGGCATGAATGAAAGGGTGGGCACTTCCTTTACCAACCGGGTAGAGGCATTTCTTAACTGGTTTACCAAACAAGCAGACAAGGTTTTTAAGTAAAAAATACCCGGTATCCTTGAAGGGGCCTGTGTTTAATTAGAGTTCTTTAAAGACCGAACTGCCGATATGGCAGTATCCGCGGGGATTTTTTTCGAGATATTTTTGATGGTATTCCTCGGCGGGATAGTAGTTTTCCAGGGCCCTTGCTTCTATAAGCACCGGCTCATCAATGGCAGATTGCAGGGATTCCAGGGAACCGGTTATGACGGGCCGGTCTTCCTCGCAGGTGTAGTAGATCCCCGTGCGGTACTGGGTTCCCACATCAGGGCCCTGCCGGTTAAGCGACGCCGGATCGACGGCACGGTAAAATAGTCCTAGCAAATCCGCCAGGCTTATCTTTTTTGGATCGTATTCAACTCGAACCGTTTCCGCATGGCCGGTATTTTTGTAACAAACCTCTTCATAAGATGGATTGGCGGTTTTGCCGTTGGCATAGCCAACCTCGGTTCGTACTACCCCGGGGATCACGGCAAGGTATTTTTCCATCCCCCAAAAACAGCCACCGGCCAAATAAATCGTCTTTATAACCGGTTCTCTAGATACTCCTGTACACATATAGCCCCCTCATAGAATTCCTTCCAGGGCTTCTAAAAACCTGTCATCTATCCTATGGCCTCCGGCGGTATGGCCCAGTTTGCGGTCCGGCCTGGACGAGCCGTGGAAGTCGCTGCCGGCGGTGATGCAAAGACCCAGGCGGCGGCCCAGCTCTTCCAGCCGTTTACAGGCCCCCACCCCGGCGTTGGGATGCCAGGCTTCAATACCGTCAAGGCCCTGATCCTTTAGCCGGGCAAACAGATCCGGCAGGCGGCCCCAGGAAACGTACAAAGACAGGGGATGGGCCAGTATGGCGGCGCCCCCGGCCTGGTGGATAAGCCTAAGGGCATCTGCAAATGCAAGGCCCTCCCGAGGAGTATAAAAGGGCCGGCCCTTTCCCAGCCAACGGCTAAAGGCCTGTTCCTGGTTCTTTACCACCTTTTTGCTGACAAGAAACAGACCAAAATGCGGCCGGGCCACCACGGCCCCGCCGGCAAAGGCTTTTACGGACTCGTAATCCACCTCTATTCCGACATTTTTCATTTTTTCGATCATACTAAGGTTCCGCCGCTCCCGGGCCTCCCGCAGCCAGTCCAGGGTTGAGCGGAAATCCGCCGTTATGCGGCTGATTCCCAGACCAAGAAGGTGAAATTCCCCCGTAATAGGGGGAATACCCGAAAATGCCCCTGCAGTTTCAGAGTCCGTCCCTGCGGGAAGCCCCTGGCCGGGTTTTTCCGGCTGAATTTCCAGTTCTATTCCGGAAATAAAGCGAATTTTTAGGGTTTCCGCGGCTTTTTTACCCTCTTCCAGGCCGGCCAGGGTGTCATGATCCGTCAATGCAAGGACCCGTATCCCTGTCTGAACCGCTTTTTCTACCAACTGGGCGGGACTTAGGCTGCCGTCAGAGGCTTTTGAATGGGTGTGTAAATCTATCATGTTATGGTTTATTATAATAACATATTGAATCTTATACAAAAATATACCTTCTCTGCCGATACTTATAGAGTAGGTATAGAGTCGTTGACTGTTCACTCCGGTGATCATAAAATGATAAAACGCAGTTAAGGATGGGCCTTTAGGTGTCGGATTATACATTAACGAACGGAGTACTCGTCGGCAGGAAGGAAGCCGGTAGAATCCTGGGGGTCCGGGGGAACAAAATAGTCTCTTCCGGGCCGGGCTGCGTGGTTGACCTAAAGGGAAGTTCCGTCGTATATCCGGGGCTTATTAACACCCACGACCATCTTCAGGGCAACTACCGTCCGCCGGTGGGCCCCAAGCCGGGAACCTTTTACCTTAACTGGCTGCCCTGGGACAACGATCTTAAGGCCTCGGATACCTTTAAAGAGCGGTCCAAGTTAAGCCGGGATCATCTATACCACCTTTCGGGGTACAAATGCCTTTTTTCCGGGGTTACGACGGTAAACGATCATTTTCCCCAGAAGTTTAACGATCAAATACTTCCCACCCTGCCCATTAGGGCTATTTTGGAATACGGCCTGGCCCATGAAGCTTCTTCCTACGATTTAAAATGGGGGGACGGCATTGAAACGGAATACAAAAAAGCGGTAAAGCACAACTGGCCCTTTATTACCCACCTTTCCGAAGGCTTCGACGAAGAATCGATGAACGGGGTTGCCTATTTGGAAAAGCTTAAGGTCCTCGACAGCCATTGCCTTCTGGTTCACTGTATCGGCTTTAGCGACGAGGATATTAAAAAAACCGCCGGCGCCGGGGCCAGCGTTTCCTGGTGCGGGTTTTCTAATATGTTTATGTTTAATGTTACCTGTAAAATTAGAAAGATGCTTAGAGCGGGAATAAACGTAACCATTGGAACCGATTCTTCCGCCACCGGTTCTGCCAACCTGTTAGAAGAGATGCGCTACGACAGGGAATTGTACCGTACAATGTACGGGGAAGACCTTCCGGCCAAGACCATCTTTCAAATGGTTACCGCCAATGCCGCCAAAGCCTTTTGGATGCAGGACCGGATAGGAGATTTAGAAGAGGGAAAACTGGCGGATATTTTAATCCTTAAGGCCCGCATAGAGGACCCCTACGAAAACCTTTTGGGAGCCTCCATGGGGGACATTGAATTTTTAAGCCTCGAGGGAAGGCCCATTTATGGCGAACTCCGGTTTCTTGATATCTTAGACGGGAAGCTTCCACCCGGATATACCCAGGTTACAGTAAACCACCGGCCCATGTTTGTTAAGGGAGATCCTGCGGGACTTTATAGAATGGCCCGCAGCAAGGTAGGGTTTAAGAAGGAACTGGATTTCCTGCCCTTTGAGCCGGATGGGGAGTAAAAAAAATGCCCAAACCTTTTCAATATAGATCAGGATCTGTTATTTACTTTCAGGGAGATGCGGCGGATAAAATATTTATCCTCCAGTCCGGCACGGTAAATTTGGCCTATCAGGATATTGAAACAGGAATGGATGTACACGATTTGGTTCAACCGGGGGAATTTTTTGGGGTCAAGTCCGCCCTGGGCCGCTATCCCCGGGAAGAAAATGCCATCGCCATCCAGGATGCGGCGATCATGGCCTTTACGGTTCCCGAATTTGAAGCCCTGGCCCAGGCCAATACCCGGATTATTATGAAAATGCTTAAGGTATTTTCCAACCAGCTTAGGCGCATACATCATCAGGTTTCAAACTTAATGGATAAAGCCGAGGACATACAGCCGGAAATGGGCCTTTACAACGTGGGGGAATATTACCTTAAAAACAAGCGTTTTTCCCAGGCCAAATACGTTTTTTCCCGGTACCTAACGTATTATCCTTCGGGACGCCATGCGGCCCAGGCTGCAAAAAATCTGGAATTGGCCGAATCCCAGGCAGGCCGCATGCCCCAGTCGGTACTCCACCCTCCCCAGTCCCTTGCCCCATCGGCCCCCTCCGGAGCGGATTCCTTCTCCGGCCAGGGGCCTTCGGAACAGCTTGGAAACACCGCCAAAGCCTACTACGATGCGGTTAGCATGATTTCCCAGGAAAAGTATCAACAGGCATACCTGGCCTTTAAAAAGATCGTCGATGCCAACGAGGATCCGGAGTATGCGGCAAAAAGTGCGTACGAAATCGGGCGCTGCCTTTTTCTGCTTAACAAATACGACGATTGCATTAAGTATTTTACCGGCATGATCACCAAGTATCCCCGGCATCCTGATCTGGGAAACGGTCTTTATTTTATGGGACAGTCCTATGAAAAGCTGGGCAGAAAAGATCAGGCGGCTACCTTCTACAAAAAAATTCTAACCATGACAACCGGCGACGACGACAACGCTATTAATATTAAAGCAAAACGGGCCTTAAAGGCCATTATAGGAGAATAGCGGTATGGACATGTCCACATTTGGCCGCTTTGCCAGAACCTTTCCGGCAGGGGAAATGATCTTTTCCGAATTTGAACCGGGAGATACATTTTACCTAATCCAGTCGGGCCGGGTAGAACTGGTAAAAATTATCGGGGACATCGAAAAAACCTTGGATATTTTACAGCCCTCGGAAATGTTCGGCGAAATGGCACTGCTTGAAAATTCCCCCCGGTCCGCCACCGCCATAGCCCTGGACACGGTAAAAGTTCTAGAATTTAACCGGCAAAACTTTGAAATCTTAATGCTGGGGAATCCCCAGATTGCCCTAAAGCTTCTTAAAATGTTTACTAAACGGATCTACGATTCAAAACGGCGTTTTATGATCCTAACCCTGGATGACGATCAGGCCAAGATTGCCGATGTCTTTCTTATGCTGGATGAAACGCAGACAAATATTGACAAAACCACGGAGCGCAGGGAATTTAAAACCTCCGTGGACGACATAGCCCACTGGGCGGGGATGAGCGTTAACCAGGCCAGGGACCTTATCAGCCACTTTGTAACCCAGCGACGGATGGAGCTTTTTAGTGATAAGATTGTAGTCAAAAACATCAACGATTTTTCCCGTTTTGTTGCTTCCAGACGGAAAAAATCCTAGCTTCTCCGAAGGGATGGAGGGGAGACAGGTTTGATACGAAACTACCTTGCTATTGGAATTCTTGCCGGATTTTCTTTTCTTTCCTGCAGTAACAAGAACCCCCGCCCGGCCTTTCGGGACGGGTACTATGCCGCCGAGATGAGGGACTTCGATTCCCACGGCTGGAAGGAATATATCTCGATCCAGATCAACAACGGATATATTGTTACGGTGGAATACAACGCCAGGAATGTCAGCGGCTTTATTAAATCCTGGAATCCGGATTATATGCGAACCATGAACGCCAGCGACGGGACATACCCCAACAAGTATACCCGAATGTATGCCACCGCATTGTTAATCCTCCAGAATGCGAATCTCATAGAGGCCATAAGCGGAGCAACCGAATCCTATGCTAATTTTGTTCAGCTTGCGAATGCGGCTATTAAACAGGCCAGGGAGGGATCAAAACAGGTTGCCCTGGTGGATATTCCGGCTAAAGAACCATGAAGCCCGGATCCCAAAAAAATCTTGCCACTAAAATAATTTTTATTACCGTTCTGGCAACATTGATCCTAAATATCGGACTTGTGGGGGTAATGATCTTTTTTATGAGTTCCCTGTCGGATAGTATATTTCTTCGCCTGTTCAGGACCATATCTAAATCCGCGTCCCAGAATGTGGAGGCCAACCTGCATACCCTGGCAGACCGGTTTTTTCTGCTTAGGGAAAACAGCATATTCTCCGATCCCGGTTCCAACCAGGAAGCCATACGGGCCCATTTGGACTTCGTCAGTTCCGGCATAGAATTTGTCTGGCTGGGCGTTTACCGGTCCAACGGTATCCTGGAGGTGGGAACCGAATCCAGTCCCCGGAATATTTTTGGCCGCAAGCTTACTCAACTGATCGCCGCCACAGAAAGCCTGGCAATTGACGATACCTCCGTGGGGTCCCAGGGCCTTGAAATAGTCATGGGACTTCCCCTGCACAGCCATCCGGAGGATGGGACCGGAAATTCCTCCTATTATCTGGTGGGAAGTTACCAATACGACACCCTTTCCGATGTTATTAATAACCTTAATGTGGCCGCCGCCGGCAGCGCCTTTATTATTAACGAAGAGGGTAAATTTATTGCCCATAAAGTCCTGGGCAGGGTGTACAGCCAGGATACGGTGGAAAAGGAAATTGCCCTGGACGAAGATTCCAAAAACGAATTCCGCCTTATGCTGGGGGGCCAGACAGGGTCGGCGATTATACCGGGGATCCATGATAAAATGTTTTTAAGCTATTCACCCATCAGGGGAACCCGCTGGTCCCTGGGGCTCCTGGTTCCCCGGTCAAATTTCATGATCCCCCTGCAAAACGCCATAGGAATTAGCATTCTTTTTTCTTTTGTTGCAATCCTTTGTTTTGCCCTGGTCTTTTTCACCACCATGCAGAAGATCCTTAGCAGTCCCCTTGCGGTGATCACCGACAGGGCCCATAAACTTGCCGAAGGTGTGTTTGAAAACCGGCTTCCACCGGATATTACCGGCAGAGAAGACGAGATTGGCCGCCTGGGAAAAGCATATCTTATTATGTCCGATTCCATACAAAGGGTTATAGGAAACATAGCCAAGCTTACCAAGGCAGCAAGGATAGGGAACCTTAATGAACGGGCGGACCTTTCTGTTCACCAGGGAGACTACCATCTGATCATCGCCGGTATAAACGCCATGATGGACGTATTCTGTTCGCATTTTAACGTTATGCCCGCCGCATTGGCCTTATTTAATACGGAGGCTGCGCCGGTTTACATTAATAAAAACATGGCGGAAATTCTTTCCCACCACAACCTTAGCAGCGGCGATCCCCGGCTGCTTTCCACCCTTCTAGCCAAGCCCGATTGGCAGGCCCTCTTTGATCCCCGGGAAGAACTGGGGATTTTTCGGGACGAGATTTCTCTTTCCGGACCGGACGGAATGCCTTGCAACTATTCGGTGATGCTAAAGCAAATTCTGGATGAACATTCGGTAATCATGATTCTTCAAGACATTACCCAGCTTACCAGAGCCCGCATGGAAGCGGAAGCCGCCAGCACGGCAAAGAGCAATTTTCTTGCCAACATGAG
Organism: Spirochaetaceae bacterium; assembly: GCA_031275945.1. GTDB lineage: Bacteria > Spirochaetota > Spirochaetia > Treponematales > Breznakiellaceae > JAISLT01. The sequence goes on along the minus strand of JAISOA010000062.1, from coordinate 11,963 downwards.
CCACGAGATGCGCACCCCCATGAACGCCATCATTGGCATGACAAACCTGGCAAAATCATCACACGAAATCGAACGCAAAGATTATTGCCTTGGTAAAATTGAAAACGCCTCTAACCACCTTTTAGGGGTTATTAACGATGTCCTTGATATGTCCAAGATCGAGGCTAATAAATTCGAACTTTCCTTCCAGGAATTTAACCTGGAAAGGTTGCTCCAGCGGGTTACCAATGTTATCGCCTCCAGGCTTGAGGAAAAACACCAATCCTTTACGGTAAAGCTGGCTCAAGACCTTCCCCTGGCCGTCATCGGGGACGAACAGCGGCTTGCCCAGGTTATTACGAACCTTCTTTCTAATGCGGTTAAATTTACCCCCGATGACGGGGCCATTACCTGTAAAATTCAGCCGGTAAAAACAGAGGGGGATACCGTTGTCATTGAAGTGGAGGTAACCGATACGGGGATTGGCATAAGCGAGGAACAGCAGGCCCAGCTCTTTACTTCTTTTCAACAGGCCGATTCAAGCATTTCCCGGCGCTTCGGCGGCACCGGACTGGGACTGGCCATTTCAAAACGCATTGTCGAAATAATGGACGGGCATATCACGGTAAAATCAAAAATAGGGGCCGGTTCCACCTTTACCTTTACGGCGCAATTAAAGAAAGCGCCGGAAATCCGGACAAGCCTGCTGCCCGGCATAAACCGGAAGAACCTTCGCATTCTGGCGGTGGACGATGACAGGGATGTACTGGAAAACTTTAAAGACATAATGGAACGGTTCCATATATTCTGCGATACCGCCGCCAGCGGGCAGGAAGCGCTGGAACTTATTAAACAATCCGGACCCTATAATATTTACTTTTTAGACTGGCGAATGGTGGGTATGGACGGCATAGAATTGTCCCGCCGGATAAAAAACATAACCAGTAACAGCCCCTCTATAATTATTATGATCTCTGCCATGGAACTAACCAGCATCGAAGAAGATGCCCGGTCTGCGGGGGTTAATAAATTTCTTTCCAAGCCGCTGTTTTCTTCGGCCATCATGGACCTGGTAAGCGAATCTATCGATTCGGAGACACCAAAGGCCGAAGCAACGGCATATCCGGAACCGGGAAACTTTACGGGCCATACCCTGCTTTTGGCGGAGGACATAGAAATTAACCGGGAAATTGTTACCGCCCTGCTGGAACCCACCGGCCTGGCCATTCGATCCGCGGAAAACGGCAAAGAAGCCTTGCGTCTGTTTAGCGAAGACCCCGGCGCCTATGACATGATTTTTATGGATGTACACATGCCGGAAATGGACGGCTATGAAGCTACCCGGCGCATTAGGGCCCTGAATGTACCCAGGGCAAAAGCTATTCCCATTGTGGCCCTAACCGCCAATGTATTCCGCCAGGATATTGAACAATGCCTTGCGGCGGGGATGAACGATCATATCGGCAAACCCTTGGACTTTAACGAAGTTCTGGAAAAACTGCAAAAATATTTAAAAATCAACCGGTAATGACCGGGTACCGGCGGTATACGGCAGCAGGATTCCAAAGAAGACCTGTGTACGGGAGGCTTAGAGTGGGACTTGTTCGATAACCCGTTTGGTTATCTGCTAAGCTGCGGTTAGCAACGGTTAAAGTCCAAGGGGCTTTAACCGCCAAGTCTGGGCAAAATGCTCCGTATTTTGCGGTTTTCAAGCGCTTGTTTTTAGAAAATTCAGTGGACTTGTTCAATAACCCGGTTGGTTATTGAACAAATCTAAGCAAAATGCGGAGCATTTTGCTGTTTTTAAGCGGTTGTTGTTTAAAAACTGAAGTTTTTAAACAACTCTAGTTTCTAAACAATCCTATTGTCCTGAGGGCACACATCTAGGGGCTATGCGCGCCCTTAACAAGATCGTTAAATTCTTTTTCGTCCAGGGTTTCTTTTTCCAACAACAGGGCCGTTACCCGGTTAAGCAGATCCGTCTTTTCGGCCAGCAGAAGCCGGGTTTTTTCGTACCGTTCTTCGGTGATCCGGGCCACTTCTTCGTCAATGTACTGCTGGGTACTTTCCGCATATTCCCGCTGAAACACCGGTTCCTGGCGGTCGGTTCCGGCGGCGGCCACGCCCCGGGAGGTCAGGGCCACATTGCGAAAGCGCTCGCTCATACCGTAGTCGGTGATCATCTTCCGGGCTATGTCGGTAGCCTTGGTCAGGTCGTTGGCGGCACCGGTAGAATATTCCCCGGAGATCATTTCTTCGTCGATCCGCCCTCCCAGAAGTATATCTATCTTTCCCAGCAGATCCGACCGGGTAACGGTATACCGGTCTTCCACCGGCATCTGCAGGGTATACCCCAAAGCAAAACCCCGGGGGATAATCGAAATTTTTTGGACCGGATCGGCATTGGGGGTAAAAGCCGCCACCAGGGCATGTCCTGCTTCGTGGTATGCGGTAAGCTTTCGTTCTTCGTTTTTTAAAACCCTGGTCTTCTTCTGCAGCCCCGCCACAGTCTTTTCGATGGCTTCGTTAAAGTCCCGCTGTTCTACCAGTTTTCTGCCCCCCCGGACCGCCAGCAGGGCCGCTTCGTTGACAATGTTGGCCAAGTCGGCGCCGGAAAAGCCGGAGGTTATCCGGGCAATGCCCACCAGTTCCACCTCCGGGGACAGTTTAACTCCCCGGGAATGTATTTTAAGTATCTCTTCCCGGCCCTTCAGGTCCGGCCGGTCCACCAGGACCTGGCGGTCAAAACGGCCCGGCCGGAGCAGGGCCGGATCCAGCACATCCGGGCGGTTTGTTGCCGCCAGTATAATTAGGCCCGAAGTACCGTCAAAGCCGTCCATTTCTACCAGAAGCTGGTTCAAGGTCTGTTCCCGTTCGTCGTTGCTGCCGGCAATATTGTTGATCCGGCTTTTGCCTATGGCGTCCAGTTCGTCGATAAATATGATACAGGGGGCCTTAGTCCGGGCCTGCTTAAAAAGATCCCGCACCCGGGCGGCGCCGACGCCGACAAACATTTCTACAAAATCGGCTCCGCTCATCCGAAAAAAGGCCACCTCTGCTTCCCCCGCCACCGCCCGGGCCAACAGGGTCTTTCCCGTTCCCGGAGGACCAATAAGCAGCACCCCCTTGGGAATTTTTCCTCCTATCTCGATATACTTGGCGGGGCTTTTAAGAAAATCCACCACCTCCATTAATTCTTCCTTGGCCTCGTCGACCCCCGCCACATCCTTAAAGCGGGTAAGGATGTCCCCTTCGGCAACAATTACCGCTTTGTTCTGCCCCACAGAAAGTACATTACCCCCCAGGCCGGAACGCTTCATAAGAAAACGCCAGACGATAACAAAAAACACAATGGGGAGTACCCAGCTAAGAATAAGGTTGAGGATCGCCCCGCCCTGCTGGGATACCGCATAGTAAGAAATTTTCTTTTCGTCCATCAGCTTAATTAGATCCGGATCGTTTATGGGAATGGTCCTGTAAATTTTTTCCCCCTCACCGGTGGAACGGGGGGACAGCGCAAATTGAAAGGGAAGCGTATTTTGGGCCTGAGGGATCTTCTTTTCATTCACGTACCCGGTAAAGGCCGATTCGCTTAGTTCCACACGTTTAATTTCCCCGGAAGAAATCCTGTTTTTAAATTCGGAAAAATCAATAACCGTAGCAGATTTACCCGCCAAAAAGTAGTTGACAACGCTCATCAGCGCCAGAAAAAGAAGCAAATAAACAACCGTAAATTTCCAACCCCCAAAACGCCGGGGCTTTTGGGGCTTTTTCCCAAAGGGAGAGAGGGGCTCTTGATCGGATCCGTTTTCTGGAAATCCCGCGGGGCCATCGCTCATTAGAACACTCCTTGATTGCTAATCCTATACAGCTTACACAATATATGATAATGCAAAGGAAAAAATAAAACTAGCTGTTTACGGTGCCTTTGTCCGCAAGGGTAATATCGATTTTCTTGTAGGGGATTTCAAATCCTTCTGCTTCAAAGCGCTTTTTAATGGCAATAATAATCGAATTTTTAAGATTCCAGAAATTGTCTTTTTCAAACCACAGGTTAAACAACAGATTAATCCCCGAATCGGCAAAACCGTCGATACCAAAAAACGGGACAGGGTTTTCCAGGCAGTAAGGGTTTGCCGCGGCCAGTTCAAAAAGAACATCCCGCACCCGCTCCAGATCTTCTTTATAGGCTACGGAAAAGCTTAGGTCCAGCCGCCTAATGGGAAAGCGGGTAATGGTAATAAGCGTACTTTTACTGATGGTTTCGTTAGGAATTCGGACAAAGAGGTTATCAAAGGTCCGCAACTTAACCGACAAAAGATCCACCGACAGCACTATGCCGGTAATGTTGTCTATTTTAACGGCGTCCCCTACGGTAAAGGGTTTTTCTGAAAGTAAAAAAAAGCCGGAAATAAAGCTGGAAACCGAGGTTTGGGCCGCAAAACCGATCACCACGCCGGCAATTCCCGCGGCCCCCAGGATGGCGGTGGTGTTAATTCCCATCTGGCGGAATACAAAAAGCAGGGCCAATACAAAGCCCATGTATCGTATTCCTTTTTTTAGCATAAAGTTTCGCTGATCGCTTATTTTTCCCTTAAGGAACTTACAAAGAAAGAATTGGATCAGGTTAAAGACTATTAGGATCCCGCATACCACCAGGATTATACCCGCAAGTTTTAGGGTTATATTCATGGGGTTTGCATCTTGCACAAACCGTTTAAATTCGCCGATGATTGCCTCCGCATTCATTCTAACGCCTCGTAATATCCTTAATGATCCGCGTTCCGTGGTAGATAAGCATTTCTCCCACGCCGTTCTTGTTCCCCGGGACAAGAAGCCCCGTATGGTCCGGTGATGCAAAATTCATGCGAAAATCCCCGCTGCCAAAAACGTCAAATACCGGGGTATCGGTTACCAGTTCCCGGCGGTTTTCGTAAATAGAAAATTGATCCGCCAAGAGGGGAAGTTTGTCCAAGCCCACCGTGGTTTTAGTCCTGTTTCTTAGCAGTGCCCGGCAGCGGATAGTCTGCCGGGAATTTTCCTGTAGCTCCGTCGCCGGTCCGCCCAGGGGCTCGTCCACATTCAGGGAAAGGCACAGCACCCCTTCCATAGAAGTGTCCCCGTACCAGGTTTCGTTTACCACAAAGGGTTTAAAGGCAAAAATAGATTCCCCGGCCTGGTGGTTCTTTACGGCGCTCAACCGCAGCAAAAAGGGCAGCTCAAGATCAACGGCCAGTTCCGTTTCGGGTCCAAGCCGCAGGCCCCAGGGAAAGTTAAGCAAAAAAGGCTTTACCGGCAGCAGGGGCCGTAGGGCCGCAACGAAGTCCCCGGGGCCGTTCCAAAAAAGAACGGTTCCCTGGGGATCGGCGGATCCCGCCTCTTCCGGCCCCGTACATTCACCGGTACGGTCTCTCCAGTACCGGTCTTTACACAGTCCGTACCAGTGATTTTTTTTACGGCATACAAGAACCTCCGCGCCTAAAAGAAACCACCGGTACCACATACCATCCCGAAACGCCAGGGGTTCCCACCAGTTTGGGGACACAGAGTTTTCCATCGTTATGTACCTAATATACAACTATACGTAAAGTTACAAAGAATTTCCACGGGGAAGGCCGCCGGGGTGGTTTTACTCCCCGCAGCTTGTTGCACCTGTGGATTCTTGGAGGTTTTATGCGCAAAACGCAACAAACCTCTAGCGTCCCCGCTGCATCATCTGCTGCAGGGCCTCAGGATTTTTCATTTTGGCCATCTTCTTCATCATGGTGCGCATTTTTTCAAATTTTTTAATAAGCCTGCCTACTTCGGCCACGGAGGTGCCGGAACCCCTGGCGATTCGGCTTCGCCGGGAAGGGCCGATAATAAGATAATTGAACCGCTCTTTGCCGGTCATCGACGAAAGGATCGCTTCCTGGTGTTTAAAGTCTTCTTTTTCTACATCTTCTTCGCTAACCTGCCCCGTCATGCCGGGAATCATTTCCAGCATTTTCTGGATAGATCCCATTTTTTTTACCATCCGAAGCTGGTTAAGCCAGTCGTCCAGGGTAAAGTTCTCTTTCTCCATTTTTTTCTGGAGCCTTACCGCTTCTTCCTGATCAATTAACCCCTGGACTTTTTCCACCATGCCGACCACATCCCCCATGCCCAGAATACGACCGGCAATGCGGTCCGGGTGGAAGTGTTCAAAGTCTTCGGGCTTTTCGCCGGTTCCAATAAATTTAAGGGCCTTGCCGGTTACCGTCTTAAGAGACAGGGCCGCCCCGCCCCGGGTGTCGGAGTCGAATTTTGTAAGCACTACCCCCGTAAGGCCGATCTTCTCGTCAAAGGCCTTGGCCATATCCACCGCGGATTGGCCGGTCATGGAATCGGCCACAAGAAGAAGTTCATCGGGTTTGGCAGCGTCTTTTATCCGTCCCAGTTCCTTCATCATGGGTTCGTCGATCTGCAGCCGCCCGGCGGTGTCGATGATAAGGGTATTGTACAGTTCTTTACGGGCCAGTCTTAGGGCTCCCTGATAAACCCCCACCGGGTCCCGGGCCCCCACTTCCTTGTAAACGGGAACGCCGATCTGTCCGCCCAGGATTGAAAGCTGCTCCATCGCCGCGGGCCGGACCAGATCGCAGGCCACTAAAAGGGGCCGGCGGCCTTCTTTTTTTAAGCGCAGGGCCAGTTTAGCCGAACTGGTGGTTTTTCCCGACCCTTGAAGACCCAGCATGAGTATTGCCGAAAACGTGTCCGGACCCTTCAGTTTAAGGTCTTCGCCGGTTCCGCCTAAAAATGTAACAAGCCTGTCGTGGACAATTTTTATAAACTGCTGGCCCGGATCCACGGATCGCAGCACTTTTTCGCCCTTGGCCTCTTCTATGGTGGAATTAACAAAACGGCGGACCACCCGCAGGTTAACATCCGCTTCCAACAGGGCCATTTTAATGGCCTCTACTGCACTGTCTATATTTTTTTCGGTGATGGTGGATTTTCCGGCAATGAACCGGAAGGCATCCGACATTTTCTGGGTTAGTTTATCCAGCATGGAATTACCTTATCCTTTTTCACAGAATTGCCTTGGTAGAATTATCCCAGATCGGTTAAGAAACTGTACAGGAATGCCACGGGCCCTATTTCCTTGTTTAAGATCCGGTGCATACCGATGGAAATGGGCATTTTTACCTTGTACTTTTCTGAAAGGATCTTAACGCACCTGGCCGCCGCGACCCCCTCCGGCAGGTAGCCCACTTCCCCTATGCGGCTGATTAAGTCGTCCAGGTTTTTAAAAGAGGCCAGTATATTTTTTTCTATGATTTCCCGGCCAAAGCGGCGGTTTCTTCCAAATACCGAGCGGCAGGTTACATCCAGATCTCCTACCCCAGATATAGAAGAGAAGGTTTCCGGATGCGTAGCCCCCATAACCATGCCCAGGGCCTGTATCTCGTTAAGCCCCGCCGCTAAAAGCAGCGATTCGGTTCCATCGCCAAACATATCTTCTACACCCGGGTTTGATACATCGCCGCTGCCGGTTTTAAGGGCGTCCATGATCCCAAAGGCTATGGCGATAACGTTCTTTACCGCCGCGGCAACCTGGACCCCCCGGACATCCAGGGAGGAAAATACCAAAAGCTTGGGGTTTTTTAACAGATACCGGAAACGGACGGCATTCTTAGCGCTTTCGCTGGCGGCGATAAGGCCGGTAATTTTGCCCCGGGATACCTCTTCTGCGTGACTGGGGCCGGCCACATACACCAGAGATTTCCGGTAAAAGCCGGGAAGATAATCCTCCAGGGTTTCCAGGATCAACCGGGGACCCTTGGGGGTTTCCAAAAAGCCCTTGGTAATAACCCCGATAACGCTTTCCCCTTCCCGGATAGAGGGAATGACTAACAGTTGCTTTGTAATCTCAAGAAGAAAAAGCGAAGGAATGGCCAGAATAATGTATTCCCGGCCTAAGGCGGCTTTTTCTATATCCGCCATGGCCTTTAGGGTTTCGGGGAGGGTGATCCCGGGGAGGAACCGGAGATTGGTATGATTCCGGTTAATTTCTTCCTCCGTACTTAATTCGTGGCACCAGATAACGACGTCATGGCCCTTTTCGGCAATAACCTTCGCCACCGTGGTACCCCAGGCCCCGGCGCCAAAAACTGCAACTGTTGACCGCATAATTTAAAAGTATACTCCATGGCGGGATCTTTGTGAACCATGAGAGTTGTTTAAAATCGGCGGCGTTTTTCTAACCCCAGTCCCGAAGCCGCACCGCCGTTATCTTGCCGACAAACATCCGGTGGTAATCCTTCTGCGGATAGTTCTTTTCGATTTCACCGGCAAGCAAAAAATTAGCGGGGTCTAGATCGTGAAAGTACAGCTTGGTACAGGTGATCACCGCCTGGGCTTCGGCAAAGCCGATGCTTCCGTCGTCAAATACCACCGGGGTCAGCGCCGCCTTGACAGCCTTGTCGGTATCCCGGCCGGAGGTGGAACCGCAGATCTCCAGGGCATTGTGGTGTTTCTCATGAAAAAACGAACAGGAAAAAGACGGGGAGCTGTTCACAAACCCGAAGGTATGTCTGCCGGGCCGGATAAAGCAAAAGATCACTTCGGAATTCCACAGGACCCCCAGGGTTCCCCAGGAAGCGGTCATGGTATTCCAGTTGCCTTTGTCCGAAGAAACATCTCCGGCGCTGATCAGCATCCAGTCGTCGCTGATACGCTGGACCGGGGAACCTTCAAATTCCCGGATATTAACCTTAATCCATCCGCCGGATGCGGAAACTACGTCTTTCTGTTTCATGGTATAACTCCAAGCAGTAAACTATACGCGTCCAGAACTTCATCGCCCGTTCCGGCGCCGGAATTTCCTGACAGGACTTTTTTAGTAAGGATCTTTCCCAGCTGCACTCCCTCCTGATCAAAGCTGTTCAGGTTCCATACAAAGCCCTGGAACATCACCTTATTTTCAAAGTGAGCCAAAAGGCTTCCCAAGGCCGCAGGGGCTAGCTGCTTTCCCCGGATTAGACTGGAGGGCCTGCGGCCGGGGAAAAACTTATTTCTATCGGGGTCATCCTTCCCCTTGGCAAATGCGACAATTTGGGCGGCCAGATTGGCATTTAATTTAATTTGGCTTAGGGAACCGTCTACCTCCACGTCATCCTGGCGCTGGCTTTCAGCAAAACCCACAAACTGCAGGGGCACAATATCCGTCCCCTGATGAAGGAACTGATAAAAAGAATGCTGGCCGTTGGTGCCGCTTTCGCCAAATACCACCGGACCGGTGGCATACGAAAGTTCTTCGCCGTATCGATTAACCCGCTTGCCGTTGGATTCCATATCCAGTTGCTGCAGATGGGCGGGAAACCGGGAAAGGGCCTGGCTGTAGGGAAGCACCGCCGTAACGGGATACCCCAGAAAATTCCGCTCCCAAACCCCTAGCAGGGCGTCCAGCAGGGAGGCGTTTTTCCATATGTTCCCCTCCAGGGCCAGGGCATCCGCCTCGTGGGCCCCAGAAAGAAATTCCTTAAATACATCGGGCCCAAAGGCCAGGGACAGGATTACCCCCCCCACCGCGGAGGTAGAAGAATACCGGCCGCCGATAAAATCATCAATGTAAAACGAATCCAGATACGAAGGATTATGGGCCAGGGGACTGGTTTCGCTGGTTACCGCCACCAGATGCCGGGCCGGATCAAGCCCCGCCCGGACAAGTTTATCCTTTACAAAAAGTTCATTGGCCAGAGTTTCCTGGGTAGTGCCGCTTTTGGATACCAGAACAAACAGGGTTTCGTCCAGATGCAGGGGTGAAAGCACCCCGGAAGCGTCGTCGGGGTCCACGTTGGATATAAAAAAGGCGGAAAGTTTTTTTTTCCCATTCCGCTGTCCCCAATTATCCAAGGCAAGGTACATGGCCCTGGGCCCCAGGTCGGAACCTCCTATGCCTATTTGGACGGCGTTTTTAAAGGGTTTTCCCGAAGCCCCCCGCACCGCGCCGGACCGGACATTGGCGGCAAACACAGAAAAGCGTTCCAACTCGGCCTTGTAAAATTCACCCAGATCCTTCGCTCCCTCAACCACGGGTTTTCCAAGCTGCCCCCGTAAAAGGTGATGCAGCACCCGCCGTTTTTCTCCCGTATTGACGATCTCCCCGTCAAGCAGGGCCCGGTATTTGGAAATAAGTTCCTGTTCATCCGCCAGGGCTTGCAGGGCCCGGATCGTCCCCTCGTCCGCGGCCTTGGCGGCCCAGTTATACGAAAGCCCCCCGGCCATGGGAACCTCGCAACGGCCTACCCGTTCGGCAGTAAGGGTCCCGGCAAAATCAACAACCTCGCCGCAAGCGGACGGGGTATGGACCCTTCGCAACGAATCAAAGTTCCCCCCCGGAGGGACCAGGGATGCAAGTTGTACCCACGCGTTAGTTTTATCCGCATTTATATACTTCATGGGGGCTCCTTGGTTTTTAGAATACTGCAGAAATGCCAAAATTACCAGGCCGTCACCGGAAGGGGCCTAGTCTTCCAGTTCCGGTATGCTTTCCTTCATCCGGGCAAGAAAATCCTCGCCGCTTACCCCCTCCCGGAGGGCCACAAAAACCGTGTTGTCCCTGCCCGAAAGGGTACCCATCACCTCATCCAGGGCCAGGTTATCCACCGCCAGGGCTACCACATCGGAATGTCCTGAGTAGGTTTTAATTACCGCCATGTTCCCGGACCAATCGATAGAAATATAACCCCGCAAAAAATCGTTGATATGGGCCCGTTCCGTTTCCTGCCGTTCGTCTTCGCCGGGAAGCGAATACACATAACCGTTATGACCGTCGGAAATTTTACCAACCTTTAAGAGTTTTAAGTCCCGGGACAAGGTGGCTTGGGTAACGGTAAAACCTTCTTTTTCCAAATGACCCAAAAGGGCCTCTTGCGATTCGATGCGGTATGTTTTTATTAGTTTTCGGACGGCCTTTAGGCGCGCTAACCGCTCCTTCATCATGCATAAATATACAGTATCATGGCTATTTTATGCAACAGTTTCCGGGATCCGGCCCCACGCAGCCTCTGGGAACCGGATATTCCGGCACATCCCCAGGGGGCGGTTCAAACTTAACAAAAAGCATAGTAGTATACCATACTTTGCAATATATGGCATTTTAGCCGATAGTAATATAGACGTATGGAAGAACAAGAAAAGAACAGGACGGAACAAACTAACCGGATTTTACTCCTCCCCGGCGGCAAGAACGACGCCAATGTGTCGGTAATCTTTTCGGAGGATAAGCTGGAATTACGGGCGGATTTTTATCCCCCCATGGCCGGCGGAAAGCCCCTTAGCGTCGATTATATTGCCTCTGCCTTGAATCGCCTTAATGTGGTCTACGGCATACTCTGGGAAAACATCCAAAGGGCGGTTACGTCCTGTAATCTGAACCATAAAATTATCCGCGACCTTGTTATCGCCCGGGGGAATCCCCCGGTAAACGAGGTCCTGGAGTATTACCAGATTAATCCTAACCTTAAGGCGCCGGAACCGGACCGTCAGGGGAATGACAGGATAGATCACCGCTCCTATTCCCCCTTTATCATTGTTAAAAAAGGGCAGGCCCTGGCAAAACTTAAATCCCGCAAAGCGGGCAAGGAGGGCAAGGATATTTACGGGACGGTCCTTCCCCACGGTACCCTGCGGCCCGAGGGAGTCTCCGCGGGGGCCAATACCCGCAGCGACGGAACCTTTATTTATGCGGATATTAACGGTCAGCTTGTCATAGACAAGGGGGTGCTTACCGTCCAGAATTCTCTGGTCGTTAAAGGGGCGGTGGACTACCGGACGGGGCACATTATCTTCCCCGGAGATGTGGAAATCGAAGGGCCGGTTTCGGACGGGTTTAAAATATATTCCGGGGGCTCCGTTACGATCAAGCAGACCTTTGACGTAACCGATGCGATTACCAAAACGGACCTGACCGTTTCGGGGGGAATTATAGGCAGGGGCCGGGCTCTGGTAAAGGTGGGGGG
>JAISOA010000172.1 GCA_031275945.1 Spirochaetaceae bacterium | reverse complement strand
GGGGGACGCAAAGAATTTATCGATTAGATCTTTGGGCACATACTTTTGGAATATTTTTCGTATCCGTTCTTCCTTCTTTTGGGCCAGCACCGCTTCAAAGGCCTGCCCTTTGATCCGCCCATAGGCTTTTTCAAGTTCCTGGAGCATGATGTTGAAGGTTAAAGCCAAATGTCCCGTTTCGTCCCGGTACTCTACCCTGACCCGTTCGTTTAACTTTCCTCCGGTGATAATCCCATTCATGGCGGTGATCACCCGGCCCAGGGGTTTTGTTAGGCGCCGGGTAACGATGATCAAAACCAGCGTCGCGGCGGCCAGAGAAAAACCCAGGGTAATAATTGCCTGGGTTTTTATCTTTTCTGCGTCTGCATAGAAAACGCCGCGTTCTTCCGTAAGAAGTACCCGCCAGCGGAAGGGGGTAAAGTAAAAATGCCGGAAGATCCGGAACTTTCCCCCTATAGTTGCCTCCAGAAGGCCCGGATTTTCTTCTTCCAGCAAAGGAAGGAGCAGAGTCTTTTCGGTGTCGCTTATATCAATGGGGGCGGTACTCATGGCAAGTTTAAGATCGCCGTCCAGGGCAAAGATTACTTCCGTATCGCTAAGAAGTATGCTTTCCGCATAAGCCGCCACCGCCGTTTGGGCGGCCAGGATCATGCCGGGCCGGGAGTCGTAGTTGTTATCCACCAGCAACTTCCATTGACTTTCGGCGTATTTTCGCAGGCCCTCTGCTTTAAAGGTAAGGAGTCTCTGGGCTATGCGAGTAACGCCCTTGACGGCGTTAAAATAAGAGCCGGTCGCCGCCACCGTAAGGGTAACGATAATCACCGGCAGGACTACCAGAAAAATTTTTGCACGGATCTTCATGTAAACAGTTTAAACTATCGCTCTTCCTCTGGCAATAGAAACTAGGCCGTTGACAGGGCGGTTAATTCGGCGTTTGCTAATTCGCAAAGGTATCCGGTTTTTATGCACATATCAAAAAGATGATGGTTAATAAAATCTTCCCGGATCTTTTTATTTCCGTCGCTGTATTTGGTAAGCCTGATTCTGTACCCGTCGCCGGTTTCGTTAAGGATGTCCAGGTACTCTTCTCTGCCGGGCCGGCTTTTTATACAATACCGCTTCATGCGTTCCTCCGTCTTTAGGGAATCCCGGGAGCCTTACCGGGGTTCCCTAAACCTCCCTTTATTATCGGAAGAAACTAAAGGCCGGTTTACCCTAACTTCATGGGGCAAAAACCGTGGCCAGTTTTTTTCCTTCGGGGCTTAAGAAATTTTCCAGTTCCTGCCAGCTTAGGGTAATTTCAATGCTCCCGGCGGCATAGGGCGCTATTTCGTAAGGATCCCACTGAAAGGTAAGCCCCTTAGCGGTGGGATAGAAATCTTCCGATAAGTCCACGGTGTCTTCAAAATAGATGCCCCTGGAAAGAGGCGCCGCAGGCGGCAAGGATTCCCCGGTACTCTTTTCCGAAAAAATCCTAAGCTGCCGGTTCGTCAGCGCAGTAAGGGCGGGCATGTTTTTTTGAGGAATAATATCCCCAAGCCGAAGCTGTGCGGCTTCTTCTGTATCCAGTATATAGTTATTTATAAACCAGTTGGGATGGGCCCCGCCCTGATAATAAGAAACTTCCTGGGTAATCACCGCATAGTTTCCCTTTAGAACCAGGCGGTGTTCTTCCGTGTAATCCCAGCTTTGTGTATATTCAGGATCGCCGTCTGCAAATTCCGCAAACTCGTTTTTCCAGTCCTCCGCCAGGAGCCTTCCGTATTCTTCGGGGTTCCGGCCATTGTAGAGAATTTTTTGTACCAGGGTCTGAACGGGCCCGGGCTGGGAACATTCAACAATCCGAAAGGACAGATCCACCGAATTCCCGCTTGTGCCGAAGGGGAACGATACTTTTTTGGTATACATTTTAAAACGGACAGAATTGTTCCCGTTTGCCGGAAGACCGGTACAGGCGCTTATAAGCAGTGTCATAACAAACATAAGGGCGGATGTTTTTACACAAGGTTTCATACGCTCATGATACTAAAGACATGGTGTTTTGTCAACAAGTGTTTCCGGGTATTACATGCGTATTCTAAGGAAAATAGAAATTTTCTATGTTTCCTGTATTAGAGTTGTTCGGAAACTTCAGTTTTCCGAACGGATTCCGCTAAAAATCGCAAGTTCGCAGCCGTAAGGCGAGAAATTGCAAGACTAATGAGACAACCAACCGGGTTGTCTCATTAGTCTATTGATGTTCCTGCGGATGATTGATATGATATCCGTATCTATGACCGGCGTGTTTATGAATACCTACCACAGGCTGCCCGTAACCTTTGCCAGGGGGGAGGGGGTTTGGCTGTACGATACGGAAGGAAAAAAATATCTGGATTTTAGTTCCGGCATAGCGGTAAACTGCCTGGGGCATAAGTATCCCCCTTTGGTTAAGGCGGTTTCGGATCAGGCTGCCAAGCTTATCCACGTTTGCAATTATTACCAAAGCGATGTAAGCGTGGTATTTGCGGAAAAGCTGATAAGGGCCTGTGCGGGCGCAGGGATGCGGAAGGTGTTTTTTGGCAACTCCGGGGCGGAGGCCAACGAAGGGGCCATAAAAATTGCCAGAAAATATTCCTTTGAAAAGTACGGCCCCGGCCGCCATACCATCGTAAGCCTGCGGGACAGTTTTCATGGCAGAACCATCACCGCCCTTTCGGTCACGGGGCAGGAAAAATTCCACAGGGATTTTGGTCCCTTTACCCCCGGTTTTACATTTGTTCCCCGCGGCGATCCGGGGGCCCTTGACAAGGCACTGGATCAAAAGACCACCGCGGGGTTTCTGGTAGAAGCCGTCCAAGGCGAAAGCGGAATTTTTTTTCAGGATCCTCAGTATATCAGGACAGCGGCAAAGCTCTGTGCGGACAGGGACATCCTGCTTATGTTTGACGAGATACAGTGCGGCCTGGGCAGGACCGGAACCTTCCTGGCCATGGAATCCTGCGGGGTAAGGGCCGACGTGGTTACCCTGGCCAAGGGCCTGGCCGGGGGGATTCCCGTGGGGGCCGTCCTCGCGGGAGAGAAGGCCGCGGAGGTGCTTCAAACCGGCGACCACGGTTCTACCTTTGGGGGGAATTCCCTGGCCGCGGCGGCGGGCATTGTGGTTCTGGACACGGTAACGGATCCGGCCTTTTTGAGGGAAATTGTCCGAAAGGGCGGGCGGCTTATGGACACAATCCGTTCATGGAATCATCCGCGGGTGCAGGAAATCCGGGGCCGGGGCCTTATGGCGGGGATCGACATTGACGGGGAATCATGGCCCATGCTGGAATCATGCCTGGCGGGCCCCCGGACTTCGGGCGGGGCCGGGCCGGGTCTTCTTATCCTTAGCGCGGGATCAAAAACCCTGCGGATTCTTCCGCCGTATATTATCCGGGACGAAGAACTCGATCAAGGCCTGGACCTGCTTAGGGCTGCGCTGGATCCACCGTAGGTTCTCCAAAATAAAAACGGATTGTCTTCCTATCTGGATTTGTTGATTTCCGGGCTTTGTCTATCGGTCTTAATGCGGCTTTCTATTTCCTTAGCCTGGGCGGTTTTGTCCATGGCCCGCAAAATATCCGCCGCCCGGCGCCAGGATATGACGGCAGGATCTTCATTCCCCATCTTAAGGAATACATTGCCCATGGCCGCCCAATCCATGGCCAGTCCAAAGGAATTTTCCGCCCGGCGATCGAAGTTAATGGCCTGGTTTAAAGCGGCTATGGCGGCGGCATAGTCTCCATTCACCGACCGGATCGAAGCGATTAGGTACCAGTCATAGGCAGCCTGTTCCAGGTACCGCTCTTTCTCGTGGATCGAAAGGGCATTGCCCACCGACCTTTCCGCCTCTTCGTAAAGACCCAGTTCTTTTTCCGCCAGACCCCTGACGGTCCAGCCCACGGCGGAAAGCAGCTTATCAGATTTAAGGGCGTCCTGTTCAGCCATGATAAGGGCCCTTGCCTCCTGGGGATCTATGCTCCCTGCCAAAAGCTGGCTTCTAAGCCTATAGGCCCGGCTGGCGGCGGCTAAAGACGGTTCCTGGGCAAATAGCGCCTCGGCTTCGGCTTCTTTCCAGATTTTCTCGGCCTCTGTTATCCGGCCCAGGGCGTACAGTACGTTTCCCCGGGACAGATTCACCCTGATCCGCAGTTGGGGCCGGTCGCTTAATACCGCAAGCCGCCAGGCTTCGGAAAGAAGATTCAACGCTTCGGTATAATTTCCCTGATCCGCCTCCTTATTGGCCAGGCCTAATTGGGTTTCCGTCATAGACAGGACGGCAAAAATTTCCGCGGGCCGTTTTGGGACGGAAGAACAGGATGCAAAGAGTAACAGAAAAAGAAGAAGAAAAACGGTGGTGATTTTTATTCGAAGCCGGGTCGAATACCCAAGAACCCGCTTCGCGGAGGAGTTCCAGGGCGAATCTTCGAAGCTGCAAAGGATGGCGGGGTTAAGACTCGGCAGTACAATAAATTGCCTTGCGAAGGGCCATATCCCCTTCAGGGCGGGGAGAGTCATTTTTTGTATGGTATGTCTAATCACGGATTCTCCTTCCCCGGATCTGCGGCGCGTCCCTAAAATGCAATATTTCTGGGATTGGTGCCGCTGGAATCGACTTCCACATGTTCGGGAATGCCCCCCCGCAGGATAGGATTGTTCTTAAGGGAAATAAGCACATCCTCCGCATTCTGCAGGGCCGTTCTGGCCTTGCTGAGCAGGTTAAGGATCTGGGGCATTTCCCGGGGAATATACCGGGTGGTCTGTTCTATGTGGTCCAGGGTCTGCGCAAGGCTCACAAAAGAGGATTCCAGAGAACTAATGGCGGCCCCCTCTCCGCTTAGGAGTTTTGAAATCCCCCGGGGACTGGACAGATCTTCGGTGATCTCCTTAATGTTGTTTATACTCTGCCCCAGGGCGGTAAGATCGTCCCCGGCAAAGGCGGCATTTATCATCGCCGTGGTTTGCTGCAGATTATTCAGTACCGCCTGAGCGTTGCCCACCAGTACAGCGATGGAATCCTCGTGGGGCGGGATGTAGGCCAGCCCCTGCGTAAGGTATTCCCTGCCTTCCGCAGAATTATGCATAGGCACCAGGGCGCCTTCGTCCATGATGGTTTCGCCCAGGCCGGGGTAAAAAATAAACTGGCTTCCCAGGCCTATGGGACTTACTAAAATTTCTATCAGGGAACCCAGCTTTGCCCTGTCCCTGTATTCGTCATGGATGGAAAAGATCACCTCTACCTGATTTTCGGGGGTAAGCCGGAAGGATTTAACATTGCCGATGGGAATACCTTTAAGGGTTACGGGCATATTCTGGTTTAAGCCCGAAGCCGATGCGGCGAAGGTTTTGTAGGAATAGGTTCTGGAAAACCAGCGCTGGGTCTTGCCCAGCATAAGGACCACAAAAATTAAAGCCAGGATTGCAATGATAATAAAAATGCCCACAATTTGATCGACAAAGCGCATCTTAAATTTCATCAGGTAGTATCCTTTTCAAGCAACTCTACAAGCTCCCGGCCCGATTTTACCTGTTCACCTGCTAATCTGGTATAGGTGCGGCCCCCTGCCAGCATGATCACATAATCTGCCAGTTCCCTAATAATATGGAGGTTATGACTAACGAATATAATCGTATTATTACGCAGTTTTTGTTGTTTTACAAGGGTAATAAGCCGCTGGGCGGCGCTGTCGTCTAAAGATTCGGTCCATTCGTCCAGAAACAGGAGGGAAGGTTTGCAGAGCATAGAACGGCCAAAGGCAATAAGCTTTTGTTCCCCCATGGAAAGGCTGGCCGGCCTTATCGTAAGGCTCCTTTTGTATCCCACACTATTCATTACCTCTTCTATCCGTTTTTCCCGCTGGGTTTTGGACATCCCGGGAAAGTGGATACGCAGGGGAAGATCCAGGCTTTGAAGCAGGGTCTGATTTGCCCACAGGGCCGAATCCTGGAACACAAAGGCGCTTTCCCGGCGGAACTCCAGGTTCTGGGAACGGTTCATCCCGGCGATGCTTTTTCCTTTATACAGCGCATCCCCTTCGGTGGGAATGATTAAACCGGCGCTGAGTTTAAGAAGGGTGCTTTTCCCGCACCCCGAAGAACCCGCCAGGGCGGTGGCTTTTCCCGCCTCAAATCCAAGGCTTATACCTTGAATAATCCTGGTGTTTTGGGTAAAAAAAGACACGTCTTTCAATTCCAGTATATAGTCCATTCTTCTTTGCCGTTTACGGGGCGCTTTTACCGCATATAGTATAGGCCGGAAATAATAATGTCCGCCAGGATGCACCAGAGAAAGGAATTACCCACGGCCCGGAGCCCCGCCACGGGGACCTCCGTACTGGCCCGTTCGACCCCAAAGCCCTGCATAACCGCCATGATAGAAATAATCATGCCAAAGCTGATGCTTTTTATAACCGAAATAAGTATATCCTGCAGGGTTAAATTTTGAAGAATATAGTTAAAATACATCGACGGGGGCAGGGGGTTAAAAATCTGGGCCACCGCAAAAGAACCGGCCAGACCAAAGATTGAAAAATACACGTTAAGCAGGAACATGGAGATTGTTACCCCAAGAAAACGGGGAACCGCCAGATGTTCAATCGGATCCACCCCCACAGAGATGTATGCTTCCACTTCGTGAGAAATCACCATGGTGGCCATTTCGGTGGCAATGGCCGTGGCGGACCGGGCTATGATAATAAAGGCTGTAAGCAGGGGCCCCAGTTCCCTGGTAATTATGGCAATAAGCAGGGGGTAGATCATCCGGTCCTGACCCAGGTTGGACAAAAAGGGAATGCCAATAACATTCACCGCGGCTCCGATCCCTATGGCCAAAAGAGATGCGATTCCCAGGGCGTCCACAAACGTAAACAGGATCTGCATAATCAGGATCTTATAAGAAGCCTGGCCCTTAAAGATAAAATAATGTACCCCCTTGATGGACCTGGCAAAGAACCCCAGTGTATACATTAGCTCCGGCATGTCTACTAAAATCTACAATATGAGGGGGATCCAATTCTATACCTCTCACTGTCCCCGGAGTTT
>JAISOA010000140.1 GCA_031275945.1 Spirochaetaceae bacterium | reverse complement strand
CCACGCCCGCGGCCTTTATAGGGGAAGCGCCAGGGTTCCGGAGCGAATCCGCTCGATCATAGAAGCCTGCTGTTCCCTAAGCTCCGGGGAAACCGTTTCAATATACACCGGATCGTCCTGGATAAAGTCCACATAGCCCTCACGGACTCCCATGGTTTCGGCGATCCCAAATGTCAGGGTTCCTTCCAGGTAACGTAGTACCTGGGTATACGCCGCCTGGTTCTGGTGCAGCACGGAACTTCCCGCCACTATGCCGGGGCGGATACCGTACCCGTTGGTATCGAACCATATAACCCTGGCCCCCGCCTCGTCCGCGGCACGGATCCCCCCCTCATTGGCCCCCCCGGCTCTACAAAGCAGTACCCGGACTCCCCCCTGGATCATATCTGCGGCAAGCTCGCCGGCTTTGGCGGCGTCATACCAGTTTCCCACGATGCGAAAATCTACGGTATAGCCGCTGTGTACCGCCCGGGCCCCCTCAAGAAAGCCCGGTAGAATAACATTGTTCATCACCGGGTATTCCTGGGCCGCCACCAAACCAACCCGCCGCGGGGATGCCCGGTCCGCGGCCTCGCTTACCAGGGCGGCCATATATCCGGCCATGTAGGACTGTTCCCGCTGGTTGTACCGCAGGGTATACACATGGGGATTTCCCTCAAGCTGCCCATCCAAAAGCAAAAAATACTGATCCGGAAATTGAGCCGAAATGTGGGAAACAATATCGGGCAAAGAGGGGTTGGATGAAACAATAAGATCATAGGAACGGGAGGCGGTCATGGCGGTAAGCTTGGTCTCCCATTCCGCCTGATTGTAGCCCCCCTCAATAACAATTACCTCCACCGGCGCCGTTCCGGCGTGGGCGGCACTGTACCGATCCGCCGCGGCCCGGACCCCTTCCACAAGCATTTCGTACACCGGGCTTCCGGACATTACCCCGGGAACAAAGACCCCTATGGAGGTCCCCGGGGAAGAATTTGTTTGTGCATCCCGCTTTACACAGGCCGAAAAAAGGGAGAGAGCGGCGGCCGCGGCGATTGGCGCCAGAGCGGCAGTTACCGGATGTTTCATACAAGCCTCCTAACTAGCCCCACGACAGAACAGCAGGGGCGGTTCCCCGCTAAAGAAAAGACTGGATTTATTCAGAACTGTAGACTTCCATGGAATCTGCGGCTTCTGAACAACTCTACTATGGTTTTCAGGGTTCTTTTAAAAAGGAAAGGCGCATGGCGAAGCGCTGCCATACGCAGATTTTCTTCCATCCGGACTATACCGTCGGCGCCGGAATTTCACCGGACTCTGGAATGCATACGCCGCCGTAGCCGTTAAACGTATGCACCCCTCGCGGGCTATACCGCCGGTAGGGAATTACGGATTGTAAAACCGGAGTTTTACGCTCCTCGCACCCGACCCTGAAAATCAATGGACGCGGGTCGATAACCCTGTTGGTTATTCGCTAACCTGCGGTTAGCGCCGGATAAGGTCCAACGGACTTTATCCACCCGGTTGTTTTTTAGTGGTTGTTGGCGAACCGTTGGTTCGGCAGAAACCACGGATTCCCACGGAATCTGTGGTTTCTGAACAACCCCTTAACTATACCATAGGGCACAGTGTCTTTCAAGTCCCCGCATTGCAGGATCCCCGGTCCTGCTTGCGCGCGTTCCCCGGATTTTTTAGCCATTTACCTTATGGCAAACAGTGGACTTGTTCTATAAACCCGGTACAATAACCGGCTTTGTGGACAGACACTAATTAGACTTGTTCGACAACCCGGGTGGTTGTCTCACTAGTCTTGCAATTTCGCAGCCATAAGGCTGCGAAGTTGCAATTTTTAGCGAAATTTGTCCGGAAAACTGAAGTTTCCGGACAACTCTATTATTTCCGTGCTATACTTTTTTATCTTACAATGAATTGCTTATTTTCTTTGACAAGCTTTACTACTTCCCCGGGCAAGAACGGGCAAGAAATTGGAAAAAAGTAATGCTATTGAAGCTCCTGCCGCCGCTAAAACCGCTATATTATAAACGAGGTGACATCTACCGGCTGTATAATCGTCCCATGGTTATTTGCCAAAACGTGCATACAGGGTTACACAGGGATATGGCAAAACATTTTCAAGGCAACGATATCCGGAACATCTTTAGCAGGAACTTGAAGCTCTTCCGGACCCGGAAAAAACTTTCCCAGTTTGCCCTTTCAAATCTGGCGGGGCTTGCCCATAACTTTGTGAATGATATTGAAAACAGGAAAAAGTGGGTATCCCCGGATACCATTGCCAAGCTTTCGATGGTCCTTGACGTGGAGCCCTATCAGTTGTTCATGGCCAATCCCCTGGATGGAAAGCACACAAAACGGCTCCATGTATACCTTGACGAATTGAACGACCGCTTTGCCGAAGCGGTGGGAGAAATCAAAACGGCCTGCCTGCTGCCGGGGGATAAGGACCCCTAAGCCTCTTAGGGTGCCGACGGGGAGTAAATCACCGCCTTTAAAGCGCCGATATGTAAAGGGTATGCATGCACTCACGGTTTTATACGGCGGTTCCTTAGATCCCTTAGCCTTTAAACCCCTTTATGGGGGGCAAAGCGCCTTTTCCCTTGCTTTGGAACGGGCCGGTTCTTTCCCGGGGACGGAAAAAATTCTGGTCCTGGCGGGGCAGGGGGCGGATCTGCCGGAAATTCCCGGGCAGGTGATAACTAGGCCAAAGTGGACCGTGCCGGATCTACTCCAGGTCCTTTCGGAAGAAAGTTCCGGCTACGATTTTGCCTACTATGCCTGGGCGGACACCCCCTTTCTTGATCCCTCCCTGGCGGAGCGGATAGCCCTTCGGCATACGCGGTTTGCGGCGGATTATTCCTACGCCGACGGCTGGCCCTATGGATTGGCCCCGGAACTTATCACCGCTTTTACCGCAGGGGTGCTTTGTAAAATCTCCGGCGAGGCCGGTTCCGGACCGGTTAGGCGGGACACCCTCTTTGAGGTACTGCAAAAGGATATCAATTCCTTCGATATAGAAACGGAAATCTCTCCGGTGGATCTCCGGTATCACCGGATATCCCTAAGCGCCGATTCCCGCCGCAATTTTCTGCTGTTGCAGCGTTTTGCCGAAGCCCGGTGCGCCGGCGCCGGGGATGCCCAGCGGATCATCGCGGAGCATCCCGAATTCCTTCGCACCCTGCCGGCCTTTTTTCCCATCCAAATTTCCCGGCCCTGTCCGCCCCAGGCAGCCCATACCGGAGCCTGCGGTATTTGTCCCTATCCCCGGCTTTCTGCCCGGAACGGAGCGGCGGGGGATTTTCTGGATCCGGAGGAATTTGAAAAACTTCTAGGTAAGATAGAGGATTTTGCGGGGGACGCGGTGATCGATCTTTCCCCCTGGGGGGAACCGGCCCTCCATCCCCGGCGGGAACAGCTTATCCGCGCTGTGCTGGCAAGGCCGGCTTTTTCTCTGGTCGTCGAAAGCTCCGGCGCCGGCTGGGACAGGGAGGGCCTGGAAATCCTGGCCCAGGAGGAGGACCTTCGGGAATTCGCGGAAAACCGGTTTTTTTCCTGGATCGTTTCCCTTAGCCCCGGGGATCTTCCCCAGGGCAAAACGGAGAAGATATCCTTTGTGGAGGCTCTGGTTTCCCTTTTTCCCCGGAGGCCCGGAGAAGAGGATCGGGTATATGTGGAGGCCGTTAGAACCGCCGGGGCCGAGGACGAAATCGAACAGTTTTACCGGACCTGGAAATCCTGGGGAGCAGAGAAAAACGGACCGGGAATTATCGTCCAAAAATACGATGATTTTTGCGGTTTTCTTCCCCGGCGGCAGGGAGTTGATCTTTCTCCGGTGGAACGCCGCCCGTGCTGGCATATTATGAGGGATTTTCCGGTTCTTATCGACGGCTCCGTCCCGGTTTGCCGGGAGGATCTGGAGAATAAAATGGGATCCCTGGGAAACGCGTTCAAAGAAGATCCGGAACGTATCTGGGAACGGGGAACAGAACGGTACCGGCTTCAATGCAAAAAAGACTATGGAGAACCGGGGACCCCCTGTAGGGTATGCGATGAATACTATACCTTTAACTTTTAACACCACCTTGCCTTCGTATACCGCCGTGGGGGGAACGGAACGGGCCGCTTCTACGGGACTGTCCGCGGTCCTTCTTAACCGGGGGGGACGGTATCCCCGGCGGACCCTTTTTCAGGAGTTGGAAAAGGCGGGATTTGACTACATCCTTTCTATCGAGGGGCCCCAGGAACGGTACGATCTGGAAGACCTTTCCAGCCGGTTTCCCTTTGTGCGCTTTATCCTGCTTAAAGAAGCGATCAGCCCCGGAGCGGGGATCAACCTGGCGGCCGCGGAACTGTCCAGTCCCCTTTTCTTTGTCCTGTGGAACGACTACCGGCTTTTTAACGGTCTTGGCGCGGCCAAAATAACGGAACTGTTTGCCCATAAACGGCTCTGTACGGTCCCGGCGATTCAGAATTCCCGGTTTGAACTTCTTCATACCCTTACTATGCCGGTGCTGTACAAAAGAACCGTCAAGGTTCTGCCGGGGGCGCCGGAATGGGAGAACCAGGGCACCCTGTTCCCCTACGAATACATGGGGGTCTACGACCGGGAACGGTTTTTACGGCTGGGGGGATTTGACCGGAACATTCCCCATCTTCACTGGCAGCTTATGGACTTTGGGTTCCGCTCCCACCTCTGGGGAGAGGATATCCGGTCCACCCAGATTATCCGTCTTGTCTTTGACGGGATCCTGCCGCCGGCGGATAATACCGCGGACGCTTCCTACCGCCTTTTTTATCTTAAGAACCTGGCCCCGGTCTTCCGGCTGGATCATGCCCACATACCCTTCCGTTGTTTCCCTGGCTATCTAGCAAAGGCAGGCTGGGACCCCGTAAGCGCCTGGATTGAGTTTTCCCGGGAACGCCGCTGGGTCCGCGAAAACCGGAACCGCTTTTGCCGGGACGCCCGGGCGGTGACGGATCTCTGGGAACAGGGGACGGATCCGTGACCGCCCTGATCCTCCAGGCCCGGCTGGATTCCCGGCGGCTTCCGGGTAAAAGCCTGCTCCCCCTGGACGGCGAAGCCCTGGTCTTTAGGGTCATGGAGGCCCTTGCCGGGGTTCCCTGCGATCTCCGGATCCTGGCCTGCCCCGAAGATGCCGGAGGCCCCTTCCTGCCCCTGGCAAAACGGGCGGGATTTGAACTGCATACGGGGCCTAAGGAAGATGTACTGGCCCGGTATTGCGGCGCCATAGGGCGGTTTTTTCCACACCCCGCGGGAGATTCTTCCCGGATAATCCGGGCCACCGCGGACAATCCCTTTGTATTTGCCGATGCCGCCGCGGCCATCGCGGAAGAATCCGCCGCCCTGGGGGCGGATTACGGGGGCTATGCGGGGCTTCCCCTGGGAGCGGGAGTAGAGGCGGTAAGCGCCGCGGCCCTCCTTCGGGCGGAAAAGGAGGCGGACAAAGACGAGGACCGGGAGCATGTCTGCCCTTACTTGTACCGCCGTCCGGATTTATTCCGGCTCCACCGGCCCCTGGCCCCCCGGTGCTGGCAGGATGATCCGCGTAGACCCCTTCGCCTTACGGTGGATACCCCCGGGGATTACCGCCGGGCCCAAAAATTGTACCGGGATTTAAATGGCAGTCCGGGGAAGAACCGTTATCTGGGTAAGGTGATCCTGGAGGTCGCGGGCCTATGAACCATCCCGTGGATATACCGGATCCTTTGAAAAATCCGGGGGCAGTTCTTGTGGTTCCGGTCTATGGAAAGGGCAGGGGAGGGGGCCACCTCTTCCGCAGCCTTGCCTTGGTCCGGTCTCTCCGCTCCCGGGGCAGAGACGCCTGGCTGTACCCCGTGAGGGACCCAGGCCCCTTTACCGGGCCCCACGGAACCGGCAACGGTTTTCCCCGGGATCTGCAAATCCCCGGAGAATTCCTGGTCTCCGCCGAGGATCTGGGAAACAGAGAATGGTCCCTGATTGTTCTGGACCGGTACCGCTGTCCCGCTGGGGAGCTTCGCCGGTGGCTGACCCTGGGGCCGGTGCTGGGGATCGACGAGGGAGCTTCCCGAAGGGGCTGCGATTTTCTTATCGATCTGCTGCCGAACCTTCACCGGGAACCGTCAAACCTTTGCGATCCTTCCCTGCTCTTCCTGCCCAAAAGACGGCGCCCTTCGTTTGAAATCGCTGCCAGAGCCCCTCGGGTGCTTATCAGTTTTGGCGCCGAAGATCCCGCCCAGCTTAGTTTAAGGACAGTCCGGGTTCTGCGGACCGCGGGACCGGCGGATCTGTCCATCACGGTAGTTCTGGGTCCCCTGTACGGACACCGGGAAAAAGTAAGAGTCCTGGAAGAGGGGGGCGTACAGGTCATTGACGGCGGCGGCCTGGACCCCGAAGCTTTCCGGGAATCGTTGGCGGATTACGATCTCCTGATTACCCATTTTGGAATTACCGTTTTCGAAGCCATCTATGCCCGCCTTCCTGTGCTGCTCCTTAATCCCGGACCCTACCACGGGGCTCTGGCCCGCCACGGGGGATTGTATTCCGCGGGCTGGGGCAGCCGGGGATGTAAAACCCTTTCCCGGCTTTTCCGGTCCGGGGATCCGGGGAGGGCTGCGGCGGAATACGGCGAAAGAGCCCTCCGCCGCTGGATGCCCCGGAATCCGGGGAACCTGGCGGATCTGGTTCTTGGGGCCGTTCCGCTTGTACACCGCCGCTGCCCCCTCTGTGGAAACCGCTACAGCCTCCGCTGGGGCCCGGTCCGTTTTTCCCATAGAACCTACCGGCGCTGTTCCTGCGGCATGGTGTATATGGAGAGGCTTACCCCTCCCCCGGTGGACTATACGGAGGAATATTTTTTTTCCCGTTACCGGGAACAGTACGGAAAAACCTATTTAGAGGATTTTCCCCGGATCCAAAGCCAGGGGGAACGGCGGCTTGGCTTTATCCGGGCCCTCTTAAAAAAAAGCCGGGGCCGGGACAGGACGGCAGGTCTTCCCGCACCGGGAATTCCCCGGCTTTTGGACATAGGCTGTGCATACGGACCCTTCCTTGCGGCCGCCCGGAACGGAGGATTCGAGGTCCTGGGGCTGGACCCCGCAGAAGAGCCGGTCCGGTATGTCCGGGAAACCCTGGGCATGAACGCGATTCGGGGCAGTTTTCCCGAAGACCTTCCCGGAAATCCGGGGGAATTTGAGGTTATCACCCTTTGGTATGTGATCGAACATTTTAAGGAACCCGGCAGGGTTCTGGAGGCGCTTAACAGGCTCCTAAAGCCGGGGGGAATTCTGGCCTTTTCCACCCCCTCGTTCCGGGGCATTTCCCGGCGGAAATCTCTCCGGGCCTTTTTGGACAAAAGCCCCGGGGATCACTGGACCATTTGGGATCCCCGCCGCTGCGGAAATTTTTTACGGCGCTATGGATTTTGCCTGCGGAAACGGATAATTACCGGCCACCATCCCGAACGGTTCCCCCTCATTGGGGTCCTGTTACGGGGGCCGGCCTTCCGGTTTTTTTCCCTCCTAAGCAGGCTGTTTGGATTGGGAGATACCTTTGAAGTATACGCGGTAAAGAAGGCGGAACCGCCCGTGGCCGGAGGGAACCATGGCTAGGGACAAAAACCGGCGAATTCTAATTCTTGGGGCCGGGATCATGCAGGGGCCGGTGATCCGTTGCGCCAAGGACATGGGCCTGGAGACGGTGGTGATCGACGGGGATCCCCGGGCCCCCCTGGCGGCGGCGGCGGATCGCTTTGAATGCATCGACCTAAAGGATATCCATACCATAGAGGCATTGGCCCGGACCCTTATGGCAGAGGGGGAGCTGAAGGGGGTTATGACTGCGGGAACCGATTTTTCCGCCTCCGTAGCCTGGGTGGCGGAGAAAACCGGCCTTCCGGGAATTTCCTATGAGAGGGCCCTGGATGCGTCGGATAAGGAGCGGATGCGCCGCCGTTTTGCCCAGGCGGGGCTTCCTTCGCCGGCCTTTACGATCATGGCCGAAGTTCCCCCCGCCTCCCGGGATCTTTCCCTGGGGTACCCGGCGGTGGTTAAGCCGGTGGACAATATGGGGGGCCGGGGCTGCCGCAGGGTGGATGGTTTTACGGAACTACAGGCCGCGGTGGAAGAGGCGTTGCGGTTTTCCCGGTCCCGCCGGGTGATTGTGGAAGAATACATGGAAGGGCCGGAATTTTCCGTGGATGCGGTGATATACCGGGGAATCATAACGATCTGCGGCCTTGCGGACCGGCATATCTGTTTTCCCCCCTATTTTATCGAAATGGGCCATACCATGCCCACCGGTATCCCCCAAAGGGATCGGGATGCCATAATCTCGTTATTTATCCGGGGTATCCGGGTCCTGGGCATTGATACCGGCGCCGCCAAGGGGGATATAAAACTTACCCAAAAAGGCCCCATGATCGGCGAAATCGCCGCCCGCCTTTCCGGGGGGTATATGTCCGGCTGGACCTACCCCTATGCATCCGGGGCGGAACCCTGCCGGGGGGCAATCTGCGCGGCCCTGGGGATACCCCCCCAGGGACTGGAACCGCAGCGGAATTGGACCAGTGCGGAACGGGCCTTTATTTCCATCCCCGGCCTAGTCCGGTCCATTGAGGGGATCGAAGAAGCCCGGAGAATTCCGGGGATAAAAGACATTTTTTTCCGGGCCGGTCCGGGGCGGCGCATCTCGTTCCCGGAAAACAACGTATCCAAGGGGGGGAATGTGATCAGCGCCGCCCCGGACCGGGAAACCGCGGTTATGGCGGCGGAGGATGCCGCCCGGAGCATTCGTATCCGGCTGGCCGCCCCGGACCCGGAAACCGATGCGTTCCTTAAGGGCCCGCTGGAGGGTTCCTGTTTCCCCCCCCCGGCCTTTACCCTGGACAAAAAACTCTTGAAAGAGCTGCGGGAACTGCCGGAGATGGCTCCCCCGGCTTCCCGGGGCCCCAAAACAGATAATCTCCGGAACCCCGGCCTCTTTTTTGAAGGCTTTTTACACTCGAATTTACGGGATTATATGGGACGAAATCCCCGGGAAACCCTGGACACGGTCCGGCAGCTTACCGGCCCGGCGCTGGAAACCCTTCCCCTGGGCCGGGATTTTTGGATTGCCCTCGTCCGCGGGGGATATCAAGGCGGGGTTTACTACATAGACCGGATTATACACCGGCCTCCCGGAGGATTGCTATGAAGGGGGTGTATTCCCCGCCGGGTTTGCTTTCCCTGGTGGTCTTCTATGCAATGGTCCTCTGCGGTACCCTCTGTGCCCAAAATTCAGAAAGGGTCTATTCGTTGGACGAAACCCTCCGGGAACTGGACATGTCGCTGCGCTGGGACCCGCTTCTTTCTACGGGGATTTTAAGCGCCGGGGACCACCGGATCAGTTTTTATGCGGGAACTCCGGGAGAACAGGGCCTGGTCCTGCTGGACGGCCGGGAACTGCTTACCCTGGCCCTGCCCTACAGGGAAAGGGGAAACCTCCGTTTTCCCGGTTCCTTTGTACGGACCCTTAAACAGGTCCTGGCCCAGCTTATCGCGGAAGATTCGGTCCGGTTCAGGGTGGCGGCAATTATTGTGGATCCCGGACACGGGGGCAAAGATCCCGGGGCGGTGGGAACCCATACCATAGGGGGAAAAACGCTTAGATCGGTGGAAAAGGACCTTACCCTGGCGGTTTCCAAAGGATTGGCGGCCCTTTTGCAGTCCGCCTACCCGGAAAAACGGATACTCCTTACCAGGAACGGCGACACCTATCCTACCCTGGAAGACCGGGTTAATATTGCCAATACCGTGTCCCTTAAGGATAACGAGGCGATCATCTATATTTCTATCCATGCCAACGCGTCGTTAAATAAAAGCGCCCGGGGCTATGAGGTCTGGTATCTTCCCCCGGAGACCCGGCGGGAGCTTATAGACCGGGACAAATACGCCGACGCTGTGGAAGTTATCCCCATCCTCAACGCCATGCTGGAGGAGGAATTTACCTCCGAAAGTACCAGGATGGGTCGGTTTATCCTAAACCGGTTTCAGGAAACCTTAGGAAACCGCATCCCTTCCCGGGGTTTAAAAGCGGAAAACTGGTATGTGGTCCGGAACGCCCGGATGCCCGCGGTGCTGGTGGAGCTGGGATTTGTAACCAACCCCGATGACGCCGCCCTCATGGCAGACCAAAACTACTTGAAATTGTTTTCCGAAGGGTTGTATAAAGGAATTACCGATTTTGTGGCGGAATTTGAACAATCCGGGGGGTATATTGCCCCCTAGGGCGATGTTGCGGCTAAACCGGATGGACAGGGGATAACGCATGGTTTTTTTTAAGCAGATCCGCCGTTTGGCGTATCTGGTGATGCTTCTTGCCTTTGCATTTTTTGAGCTTTTGCACTCTGGATTAACCAGGCGTACCTTTGAATTTCCCGCCTTGGAGAACGGAAAACTGGTGGTAGAGGACCGGATGCTCCGGAAGGCCGGTTCTTTGGAGCAGAATATCAAGAATTATGTGGAGGAGCTTATTTTGGGTCCCG
Organism: Spirochaetaceae bacterium; assembly: GCA_031275945.1. GTDB lineage: Bacteria > Spirochaetota > Spirochaetia > Treponematales > Breznakiellaceae > JAISLT01. The sequence goes on along the minus strand of JAISOA010000140.1, from coordinate 3,974 downwards.
TTTCGGTAACCTGCGTCCCCCTATTAACCAAGGGGGTTAAGCTGCAAGCCTTTATGTACCGGGACGGAACCGTCTACGCCGATTTTTCAGGCGATGCGGCCCTGCCGGTTCAGGGGGGGGCGCCGCTCTTTGAAAGCTTCCTGGCCCTAAACCGGGGGATTAGGCGGAATTTTCGCTCAATTTCGGATGTAAAGCTTTTTGTAAACGGAAACGAGGTTTTTTTTAGTGAATTTGACCGGATATTTGGTCCGGATCCGCGGAATTAACCGATAGGGTATTGACAAATTGTTTTAAGATCATATATTTTTATATATCTTGATTATATTATCTGGTAATGTAAAGGAGCTGTGAATGAAACGAATATTCATTCTTTTAACCATCGCACTGATGGGTGTTGGGTTGTTTGCTGAAGAAGCGGTTCTTATTGACTTTACGAAACTTGCGGCGGACATTCTTGCCCCTGAAAACGGACAGCCGACTCAGAACCGGGCGACGATAATGGATTATGGCGCTGTGGCCGGCGGCAGCTTTTCCGATGAACAGAAGCAAATTATGAAGACTTCTCTGGCCATAAGGAACTGGAATATAGTCCTGGCGTCTTCTTCCAGAACCATAGAGCGGGAAGTTCGCAGCTATGCGGAAGAGGCCGACTCCAAACGGTACGGGAAAGTACTGGGTGTACGGGTTAATTTTCCTGTGGAACCATGGAATTCCTGGGCCTTGATAAAGCCCCCCTTTGAAATTCCCGCCTTTGAAGCCAGGGCCGATATTGACGATCAGGGAAACATTACCGGTACCGGGGAAAGCGGCGTAAGCGGGCTTTCCCGGTTTGAAGGTCCTGATGAAAATCAGGATGGAAAACCCGACTACGGTCTTGGGGTGGTTAAAAATGTGGGTACCATTAAGTCCATTGCCGTAAATGTATACGGTCTGCAGTTTCCCCACAGTCTTTCGGTTATCCTTATTGACAACGAAGGAAACGAAAAGACCATGTTTGTGGATTATTTGGACTTTGACGGCTGGGCCGAAATCACGTGGAATAATCCGGCCTATGTGGCCCAGGTACGGAACCGGGAGTTACGCCTGTATCCCCTGTACCCCACCTCTACGCCCTTTGTCAAATTTGGCGGTTTCTTGATTAAGCGGGACGCCGATAAGGCCGGAGGGGACTTTATTACCTATTTTCGGGATGTTAAGATTATCTACGATAAGGCGGTCCTTGATACCGATAGGGATATCGACGACGAAGGATTGTGGCACATCATTCAGACCAGAGAAGAAGATAAGAAGAAGTGGGAGATGAGCCGCTTTGGACAGCAGCAGATCCTCCGGTATCTGGAACAGCAAAAACAAGCGACCGAAGATACGTTTACTCCTTCTCCTGAGGTTGGCGCCGGTGGTACAAACTAACGCTGCCGGTTAGCGGCGTGGTTATAAACGGGGCAAAATTGCCCCGCGCAGGCTCAGAATAAAAATTAAAGGCTGTCTGAAAAGGATTTTCAGACAGCCTTTTTAATCCCAGGAAAACCATGGCTTTTGTTCCTCCGGATCGTAACCGGCTTCAGAAAAACTATGAAAAAGCGTTTTCGGCCCGGGAGCATGTTTTACGGGATATAACCGGAATCCTGGAAACCGCGGTTCAGCCCCTGTCTTCCCGGCCAACGATTAAGGGCCGGATCAAAGAATTTGACAGTTACTATAAAAAATACCTTAAACTTCTAAAGGAAACTCCGGGGATCGAGCCGGTAATTACCGATTTACTGGCCCTGCGGATTATTTGCCCGTTCCTGGAGGATCTTTCGGTGGTGGAAAAGCTTATCCGGGGGAATTTTTCCGTAACGGAACTGGACCGAAAGGGCGCCCATTTTAGCTTTAAGGAATTCGGATACGAATCGATACATTTACTCATACAGATACCCCTGGATTTGACGGCTAAATGGGGACACTGTGGGGTCGAAGCGATGGAAATTCAGGTGCGGACAATTCTGCAGGATGCCTGGGCGGAGGTTGAACACGAACTGGTGTACAAGGCGGAATTTACCCCCTTTGACGATCCCCTAAAACGCCGTCTGGCGGCGGTTAATGCAAGTCTTTCTCTGGCGGATAGTATTTTCCAGGAAATCCGGAGCTACCAGCGCCAGCTTAACCGGGAAATGGGAAAACGCCGGGATTCGTTCTACCGGAAAATAGAAGATTCCACCGACGGTTTGCTTTTTGAAGAAGAACATAAGGCGGAAACAGCGGTTCCCATGCCCCTGCCGGAGCCCAATTACCAGACCACCATTGATGATCTTCTGTTAAACGCCCTGTATGCCCATAACCAGAACCGTTTTGCCGAAGCCATTGCCTTTTACAGCCGGATTTTAGACATGAACCCGGCTTTTTCTATTGTATCCTTAATCTACAAGCACCGGGGTATGGCGTATTTTGCCCAATCAAAATACGAAGAGGCCATTGAAGACTTTACCAAGTCTTTGGAATTTGACAAAACATCCTATAAATCCGCATATTACCGGGGAGTGGTTAGATCGGTGCTCCAGGAATATGCCGGGGCGGTGGACGATTTTACCCTTTCCCTGGAAATCAACCCCTACCAAAATTTCACCCTGTACCGCAGGGGTCAGGCCTATTATCATCTGGAAGATTATCCCGCCGCCTTAGCGGATTGCAACGCTTCCCTGGCCCTGGACCCGAAATTTGAAACCGCCATACGGTTCCGTTCCCTTTTGCTGGATAAGCTTAAAATGCGGGGATAAGGCGGCAAAAAAAAGCAGGCGCTACGTGTTGCGCCTCTTTGTAACTCTTTATCCTGCTTGGAATTAGCTCTTTGCCTAATTTCTTGTAACATAACAACTTAAGTCATTTTGAGTTAGATTTTTACATGGCGCAAGCCTTCCCCTATGGTTAGATTTAACGTGGCGCAATTCGCGCTATTGACTTCCTCTATGCGGTTAATTAAACTAACTATAAGTAGTAGTACTTATGATGTAATATTTTGTGAAGGAGCAGAACATGAAGAAAATTATAGCATTGGCGGCTTTGGTTTTTGCCGCGGGGCTGGTGTTTTCCCAGGAAGACGCCCCGGCCGATGAGGCAAAACCGGAAAAATTCGACCTGGAAGTAACCGTGGGCTTTCCCATCCATTGGACAAATGCGGAACATGACGATCCAGGGCCGCTTATCGAAGATAAGACCGTAACCGCCAATACCGCCCTGGGCCTTTCCCTGCTTTTTAACTTTACCCGGAAGGTGGGCCTTACCCTGGATACGGACTTTTTCTTTGCCGGCAAGATTATGGGATTTGCCTCTGACAACTCGAATTATAATTCCCTTTTTGGGGCCAATGTCCTTTTCGGGCCGGTAATTTACCTGTATAACGGCAGCTTCCTGCGCATTCCCCTGGCCATTGGGGCCCACCTGTATTATTTTAGCGACGATCTGTGGATGCCTGATATAGGAGCAAGTGGTAATTGGATAAAACGGCAGGACCTTCAGGTAGGTCCCGGCGCCTACCTGGGCATCCAGTTCCACTTTAACAACAATATCTATATCTTTAGCCGCACCAACGTGGCCATAGATGTGTTCCGCTGGCACAAGACAAAGTGGGGTAATTCGACTACCGACGATAGCGATACCGACATTGAGTTTGCCTTCGGCTGGGAAGTTAAGCCCGTTATTGGTATCGGCGTAAAGTTCTAATTTTCTTCGATACCGGCCCGGGGACCGCCAAATACGAAAGTTCCTGGGTATGCGCCGGATCGTGGAAAAAAGAAAACCCCGGACGGCTCCAGAACTTTTGTTTTGGAGCCGTTTTTATTCCGTCCGTAGGGTACATACCCAAGAACCCGCTCCGCAGGGGAGCCTTGGGGCGGTTGAGTATTGCAACGTCTACGAAATGTGGTATGTATCCCCACATACAATCACATTCCTCTCGGAACGACGATACCCCGCCTTTCAAGGCGGGGAGAGTCATT
>JAISOA010000081.1 GCA_031275945.1 Spirochaetaceae bacterium | reverse complement strand
CCGGCTTCCCGGAAAGGGGCGCCGGCATGAGCGTCCAGAACTATGCCTTATATACAAGAACCCTTGTTACCGGCGGAGCGGGATTCCTGGGCAGCCATCTCTGCGAGCGCTTAATCAGGGAAAAAAACGACGTTATCTGTCTTGACAATTTTTTTACCGGCCAAAAACGTAACATTGCCCATTTGGCCGCTAATCCCTATTTTGAACTGGTGCGGCATGACGTTACCTTCCCGTACTATGCCGAAATAGACCACATATACAACTTCGCATGTCCCGCAAGTCCCCCGCACTATCAGTACGATCCCGTACAAACGACCAAGACCAGCGTTCACGGCGCAATCAACATGCTGGGGCTTGCAAAGCGTACCGGGGCGCGGATTTTACAAGCCTCGACCAGTGAGGTATACGGCGATCCGGCGGTTCACCCCCAGGTGGAATCGTATTGGGGAAACGTGAACCCCATAGGCTTCCGTTCCTGCTACGATGAAGGAAAACGCTGCGCGGAAACGCTTTTTTTCGATTATTACCGGCAAAATCACGTTGAAATAAAAATCGTCAGGATTTTTAACACCTACGGCCCGCGGATGCACCCCAACGATGGCCGGGTGATAAGCAACTTTATCATGCAGGCGTTACGGGGAGAAGATATTACGATTTACGGAGACGGCAGCCAGACCCGTTCGTTTTGTTATGTGGACGACCTTATCGACGCCGTTATGTTGACGATGCGGACCCGCCCGGATTTTACCGGCCCGGTCAATATTGGAAACCCGAATGAATTTTCCATGGTGGAGTTGGCGGAAAAGATTCTCTCCCTAACCGGAAGCAAATCCAAAATCGTATACAAACCGCTGCCCCAGGACGATCCAAAGCAGCGGAAGCCGGATATTACTTTGGCAAAATCCGAACTGGCGTGGGAACCAACAATACAACTTGAGGACGGCCTAAAAGAAACGATTGCGTATTTCAGGGGGCTGGATTCATGAAACCGGAAAAATATCACCGAAGCCGGCAATGGTATTGTATGGCCGCCCTATCGATGCTTGGAATTCTATTTTGCACGGTACTTCTTATACCCGAAGGGAAAAATGTGGCGATACAATTTACCGAACGGTTTATGTTTCATGAACCGCTAAAGCCCCAGCATGTTGCCGCGGCCCGGGAAATCTTAAGCGCCACCGCACTATGTGTCCTTTTTCTAATCGGGTTTATTGATTTTTTTGCCCTTACTCCGCCGGGAAGATACATTCTGGATAAAGTAAATTTTATTGACATAAAAAAAACGGATCTTGCCGCCGGATTAAAATCTTTTCAAGAAAAATTTTATGGAAAAAGATTTGAACTGTTTGCCCTAACCATAGGGGCTGGTATCCTTTTGCTCGCGGTGGCCAGGGCCGCAAATATTTGCATGACCTATGACGAAGCGGCCACATATATAAACTATGTTCAAAGGGATTTTATTAAAGGAATGTTAAGCCGTCAATTTCTTAACAACCATATACTCAATTCCCTTCTAATACGATTTAGCTGTTTTGTAAGCCAGACCCAATATGATGAATTTTTTATCCGCCTGCCAAATCTGATTTTTTACGGCGCATATATTCTTTTTGCCTTTCGTATTGCCAGGTCTACAGACCATCCATACATTATTTTTATCCTCTGTGTTTCCAACTATTATCTTAACGAATTCTCGAGCCTTGCCAGAGGATATGGAATGGCCGCAGCGTGTATGCTGGGAACATTATATTATTTTGATCTGCTGCGAAATGACATCCACAATAAGAAAATTCTGCATTTATTCTTTCTTTGGGCTTCCCTGGCAGCCCTGGCAAACGGAATTACCCTGTATACCCTGTGCGGCCTGCTGCTACTTATGGTGATCCTATACCGCATACATATCGTAAAACTGTCGCTTTGCCCGTATTTCCTTATTCTGGCATTTTCCGCAGCGTTTGTGATGATCATGGGCAGACAGGGTAGGCCCGTGGCGTCCACCCATGATTTTTTTGACAGTATTACCATAGCCCCTTTTGGCACTTTTAGTTTGAATACATATGCCGTAACCCTGGGGGTTTCCGTCCTCTTTCAGGTTCTCGTTATCTTTAATCTGTTTAAAAGCCGGTTTAGGAACGACTATGCCCTAATATACATTATATTCTTGGGCGTTTCTTTACTTAGCAATGCCCTGTTTCACCGGGGCTATCCCATATCGCGGGAAATGATCCCCTTCTACCCCGTGGTTGTATACATCATTAAAGATGCCATAGATTTCTGTAAAGAAACCAGAGTAAAAAAAACCGGCCTCTGCATTCTGGGAATAGTACTCTGCCTTCAATTTGTACTTCAAATTAATATACGCTATATTCCCGAATGGGGGAACGATTACCGGATTAGAAGAGAGGTCCTTGAATACATAAACCGGAAAGGTAGAGAAAGCGCCGCATACAGGCAGTTTATCGATAATTACGGTAACCCTGCCGCGGATTTTTACGATCAAAAATACGACCTTTTCTTAGAGGACTAATGATGCCGGATTTTCTTTTGTCCCTGATCATCCCTTGTTATAACGAAGAACGTACGATTGCCGACTGCCTTACCCGGGTAAGTTCCATTGCGGACGGCGCCTCGTTTTCACTTGAAATAATTGTGGTTAACGACGCGTCAACCGACAACAGCCGGGCCGTTCTTCGGCAATGGCTGTCGGAACATAATTTCGACAGCGGTAAAATTACCGTACGTGTTCTGGAACATGAACAAAACCGTGGCAAGGGGGCGGCGCTCAAGACAGGCCTTTTGCATACCACCGGTGATTATGTAGGCATTCAGGATGCCGATAACGAGTACGATCCGCGGGACTATATTACCATGCTGGAACCACTGGTGGAAGGAAAAGCCGACGTGGTGTACGGCTCCCGGTATTTGAAATCCGGTACACGCCGGGTTCTGTACTTTTGGCATACCTGGATGAACAAGCGGTTAACCGCCGTTTCCAATATGTTTACCAATCTTGACATTACCGATATGGAAACCTGTTACAAACTCTTTACCAGTGGCGTAATCAAAAAAATTGCTCCTGCCCTCAAGGAAGAACGGTTCGGTTTTGAGCCTGAAATTACCGCGAAAGTAGCCCAGGGCAAATGCCGTGTCTATGAATGCGCAATTTCGTATAACCCGCGCAGTTACGAAGAAGGGAAAAAAATCGGATGGAGGGATGGCGTTCACGCGCTGTACTGCATACTCCATTACAGCGCCCATACGGCGCCCCTTCCCATGCAGATTTTGCTCTACCTGTTCATCGGGACCGTTTCGATGATTGTAAACATGGTTTGTTTTGCGATCGCCATTCAGATTGGTATTGGACTTACTCAGGCGGTCCTGGGCGCTTTTGCCCTGGCGGCATTGTGCAACTACCTGCTTTGTGTAGCAATACTTTTTCAGCACAAGGCGTACTGGAACACAGCGGGAGAGCTGTTTTTGTACATCCTCTCTGTAAGCTTCATGGGCGGTATTGATTATGGCGCAACCCTTGGACTTATCACTCTGACGGGACATCCCGTGTGGGCAAAATTTTTTGCGTCCGTGCTGGGATTTGCGGGGAATTTTTTGCTACGAAAACTGCTGGTGTTCCCGAAACGGAATCGCACCCCCTGATTGTCCGATTTAAGGGAGGTATGATGCTTTTTTTAGTGTTGTCTGCGGCAATAAGCGGTTTATCCCTGGCTGGAACCGGCTGCCTGGCGGGAAGCTTATTCGGTCTGCTTTTGGTTTCTTTCGACGGCGAGTGAGGACAGAACCGGGAACTCGCCTCTTCCCAGCGCCCCCGGTCCGGTAGACAATGGACTTATTCAATAACCCGGTTGGTTATTGAACAAGTCATGCAAAATGCTCCGCATTTTGCTGTTTTTAAGCGGTTGTTGTTTAAAAACTGAAGTTTTTAAACAACCCTAATCTTAAAATGCCGGAGCACGGCAATTTAGGGAAAGGATTCCGTCCCGTAAACTGAAAAAAGCGCTGTGCCCTCGATTTCCGGCAAGTATCTGCCTATACCGGGGAAACCCCGGTTAGAGCGTGGCGCATGGGTCCGGTTATGCTTTGTTTTTTACGTGGCGCAATGCGGGGGAGGGGGTGATTTCACGGGGGAAGGAACGGGCCCCGGCGCCGGGCGTAACAGTATACACAGCCCGCGGGACAGGGGCCGTAGCTGCCGATGTCTACGCTGGAGACACATTTGCAGCGGGAACGCTGGTTTTTATCCTTTCCGCCGGTTTTAATACCCCAGAGTTCCTCGATACGTTCCCCGTCAATACAGGCTCCCCGCACTATACCCGGAGGGATAAGATCCTCCGGTTCGGCGCAGGTTTGAATAATCATGCCGGCATCTTGGGCAATCCGGGCCAAATTAGCCAAAAGATCCGGCAGTCCGGGGAGCAGGCGGCCTTCGGCATCCGTCACCGGCGGCCGCGTAAAACGGCCCTGTTGCTCCAGGACGGCAAGACGCCGCTCCGGCTCCCGGTAGGGATCGAAGAGGCTGATAATAACCCGCCGGACAAGCCCTTCCAGGGACCGGGAAAGGGTCGTAAAATTACGGAGATGAAATTCTTCATCGGTGATACTGCTCAAAAAAATAGGATCGTAGCGCCATACAAGCCTGTCCGGCCCTATTTGCGCCGCAAGGTTCCCCATGGCGGATAGTACCGCTTCCCGCGGGGGACCGCGGGGTTCCAGGATTTCGGGATACCCCGTCAAGGTGGTCATCACATAGTACCGGTAGCCCCTCCTGGTTAGAACTTCTCCATGGACCAGAATAGCCCGGGGGTCCCGGGTCCAAAAGACAAAAAGCTCCGCATCGGCGGGAAACAGGGACACCCGCCGAACTTGCCTATGGTTATACGGGTTTACCGTTTCAACAAACCCCGCATCCAGGCGATTTAAAAACCAGGGAAAATGAAACCGGGGAATATCGCAGCGACGGGAAGCTGAAATTATCATGCCATCTACCTAAGGATATGACGGACCCTAAATGAAGAATCCAGGAGCAAGCTCCTGGGTATAACCCCGCTTGCGAATCAACAACTTCGCCATAGAGCTCGAAGCTCCGGTTCGGCCCGGTCTACGCTTTCTTGGCGGCCAATTCCTGTTCCCGTTTTTCCAGGGCTTCCTTTAGGGAACCTATTTCGGTAAACATGGCTTTGATTTCGGGGTCCTCCACACTAACAGCCGGGGCCCCGCTTTCAAAGATGTTATACAGTTCCACGCCAAAACGGCCTAAGAGCTTTTTTGTCTGCCCTTCAAGCTGCTTTATTTCCAGCATCAGAACCCCCCGCTCCCCCAGTTCCTGGACCTTGGCGCCAGCTTTAACGGCAAAATCTTTAGTCGCCTCCAGGCCCCTGCTGCCCCAGTCCTGGGCCTTTTC
>JAISOA010000080.1 GCA_031275945.1 Spirochaetaceae bacterium | reverse complement strand
GATCATCGAACAATTCGGCGGCAGGCTTCCCGATTCGGTGGGGATCCCCGAGGAACAGCTTCGCCGGGCGGCAAAAAGCGCGGTGTGCAAGATCAACATCGACAGCGACGGCCGTTTAGCCATGACGGCGATGATCCGCAAGGCCTTTGCGGAAAAACCCGAGGAATTCGATCCCCGCAAGTACCTTGGTCCGGCCAGGGATGAATTAAAAAAGATGTATGCGGAAAAAAACAAAAACGTGCTGGGTTCCGCAGGGCACGCGTAGCATTCGCCGCACCGGCGGCTATAAGGAAACTGTCCGGACAAGTTTTCAAAGCCCGGTTTACCGGGCGCGTTTGGCGGCCGCGTAACACAGCGGGCCATACCGTGACGCTTAAAAGCCCCGCTGCAGGTCTTTAGGAAAATCCCCGGTTTTCCAAAAATGTCATCCCAAGGGAAACAAGCATGGGAACCAGTGAAAGGACCAGGAGAACTATCCCCAGCAGGGTATGCTGGGCAAAAAGGGCCCAGTAGGCGGTGGCGGCCGCCAGGGGAAGGGCCACGGCGCCCAAAATCGAAGGAATCGCCACCCAACCCCAGCCGTTCTGAAGGATCCTAATAAAATGCCCCATTCCCACGACCACCGCGATCCACAAAACCGGAGCCCCTATAAGGAGGATCGGATCGCTTAGGGCGCTCCAAGCCAGGGCCCGGACAGCCGCTTCGGGGATAAGCCATAAAAAGGCATAGTTGGTAAAATTAGCGTCGGAAGAAATAAGTTTAAGGGCGGCAAAGATAAGGCAGACCACATAGGGAAGGGCCGCGGGAAGGGCCACCACGTCAATACAGGCCGAAACCCACCTTGAAAGGCCAAATCCCCCGGCATTTACCAGGGAACCGAGAAAAAACTGAACAAACGCGAAAATGGACCCCATTAAGAGGGCCCAGGTACCCCCCTCAAGGGCAGATTCATCGTGGAGGGAACGCCAAAAGAGGTAAAAAAGCGGGGTCCATAGAAAGCAAAAAACGGTCATACCCCAGCATACCAGAACTGAAAAAAAGCTGTCAACGACCGGCAGAAAGGTTTCCGCGGCCCGCATATAGACAAAATTATGACGTTTCTGGTATTATATAAACCGGAACCGGGGATTTCCCGGTTAAAAAAAGGAGGCCAGTTGGCGGAAAAGGATTTACGCATCAACGAGCAAATTCGGATACGGGAGGTCCGGCTTATTCGGGATGACGGAGAGCAGGGGATAATGCCCACCCAGGAAGCCCTGGAGTTGGCCCGGGAACAGGGACTGGATCTGGTGGAAGTGGCCCCCCAGGCAAGTCCGCCGGTGGTTAAAATTCTTGACTACGGCAAGTACAAGTTCGAGAACGAAAAGAAGGTTCGGGACTCGAAAAAGAAACAGAAGCTGCTCAAACTTAAAGAGATCCGTATGCAGCCAAAGATTGACGATCACGATTTGGATTTTAAGTCCAGACATGTCCGTGGATTTTTGGCGGAGGGGAACAAAGTTAAAGTAACGGTCCGGTTCCGGGGCCGGGAACTGGCCCATACGGAACTTGGATTGGACGTGCTAAAGGACGTACTGGCCCGGATCGAGGGGGATTATGTGATAGACAAGCCGCCGGCCCTGGAGGGAAAATTTATGTCCATGGTCTTAAGCCCCAAGGGAAAGCCGGGAAAACCGCTTAAACAGGGAACCGGGGGCGGCGAAAGCCGGAGGGAAGAAGCTTCCCAGGCAAAACAGGAAGGAAAGAGCGATGCCTAAGATTAAGATGAAAACCAAAAAAAGCGCCGCCAAGCGCTTTTCATTTACCGGATCGGGTAAGGTAAAGTACAAGAAACAGAACCTTCGCCATATCCTTACCAAGAAATCCTCCAAACGCAAGCGGAATTTGCGCCATGCGGGAATTCTTTCACCCGACAATGTGCCGGTGATCCGGAAAAAATTACTGCCCTACGGTTAAGGAGAGGCGCCATGTCACGAGCTATAGACGGTTCCAAACGTAAGAACCACAGAAAAAAAATACTCAAGCTGGCCAAGGGGTACTGGGGCCGGCGGCATTCAAACTATAAAACCGCGAAGGACGCCGTTACCAAGGGGCTTTTTTACGCATACCGGGACAGGCGGGATAGAAAGGGAGACTTTCGCCGGCTGTGGATTATCAGAATAAACGCCGCCTGCCGGGCCGAGGGAATTACCTATTCCCGGTTTATTCAGGGGCTTTCCAAGGCGGGAATTACCATTAACCGGAAAGCCCTGGCCTACCTTGCTTCGGAAGATACCGGCGCCTTTAAAGCCATTGCCGCCAAGGCCAGAGCCGCCCTGGGGGCATAACATGGTTACCCTTGAGCAAATCAAACTGTTAGAATCCAAAATTGCCCGGGCCATAGACTTTGTGGGCCAATTAACAGAAGAAAACGTCCGGCTTAAAAAACGGAATGATGAGCTTGAAGATACCATTGCCAAACTAAAAGAAGAAAAAAATAAGGTTGAAGAGGGCATTATTTCCGCCCTGGGAAGGCTTAACCAGTTTGAAGACGCCATTGAGCGCAGCCTTTCCTCCGTAACAAATAGAATCAAGTCTCCGCCAATCCAGGCAAATCCTTCCGAAACAGGGATACCGGTACAAGAACCGGCCCGGACATACCACCCAATTCAGCCGCCGGTCCCTCCCCCGGTATCGTCGGCCTATACGGTGGAAGAAGAAGAACTGGAAGAGGAAGCGGAAGATCCCAGCGAGGCCGAATTGGATATTTTTTAAATTATGGAAAAGAGTGATCTTCGTATCGATCTGTTGGGAACTTCCCTTTCCATTGCGGCGGATGAAGATTCGGCCTATCTGGAAAGCCTTCTTAACCGGTACCGGATCGTCATAGAAAATACCAAAAAATCTACGGGCCTTCAGGATCCCCTTAAGCTGGCAATTCTTACCGGTTTTTTACTCTGCGATGAAATTGAAAAAATTAAAACCCAGGGCGCCCGGGGAGAACGGGAAGCCAGGGAAGCGGAACAGCTGACCCTGGACCTTATCGCCCGGATCGACGAGGCCCTCCCCGGGAACAGGGGTCCCTAAGGAATGCGGATCTACAGGCTTGAAAATACGGTAAAACACTACCCCTGGGGTTCCACGGACTGGATACCCCGGCTTTTGGGGAAAAACCCCTCCGGGGAACCCTGGGCAGAGCTGTGGATGGGGGTTCACAGCGCCGGACCTTCCAAAACAAGGATCAAGGGTAAATCCGTTTTTCTTTCGGAATTGACCGAGCTTCCTTTTTTGTTTAAATTCCTCGCCGCCGGCAGGGCCCTTTCCATCCAGGCCCATCCGGATATTGAACAGGCCCGGAAAGGCTTTGAGGAGGAAAACCGGACGGGGATCGCCCTTTCCGCCCCGGAACGGAACTACCGAGATCCCAGCCACAAGCCGGAAATACTCTGTCCCCTTAGCCCCTTCACCGCGATGGCGGGCTTTCGGGAACCCGGCGAGGCGGAGGAACTGCTTGCACTGGTGGAAAGGACCGGTGGCCTGCGGGCCGCCCTAAAAGCCGGATACCGGGAATTCCTTTCCGCCCTTTTTACCGCCGGCCCCGAAGAACGGCAGGGACTTAACGCCGCGGTTCTTGAGGCGGCGGATAAAAGCCCCCCGGGGAACGAGGGAGCCCGCAGGGCCCTGGCCCTCTGCGGCGAATTTGCCCGGGACTATCCCGGGGATCCGGGGATCCTTTCCCCCCTCTACCTTAATGTCCTTGAACTGGAACCCTTCCAGGGAGTTTTTATTTCCCCGGGGATACTCCATGCCTATGTGCGGGGTTTTGCCGTAGAATGTATGGCCAATTCGGATAATGTCCTTCGGGGGGGGCTTACCACAAAGCATGTAGATATGGCCGGACTCTTCCGTATCCTTTCCTGGAGCCCCTTTAAGCCGGAATTGCTTAGACCGGAACCGCTTAGGCAATCCGGGGCCGGCGGAATGAAGTCCCCGGAGGCCCTTCCCCCGGGCGCATACGGGTACAAAATCCCCTGTACGGAATTTTCCCTTTTTCTGCTCAGGGGCCCTGGGGCGGAACTGGAAGCGCCGGGGGACGCCATCGTGGCGATTATCCGGGGCCGGGCGGAACTGGCGGGAGGCCTTAGCCTGAGACAGGGAGAAACGGCGTTTATCCCCCGGCGGGAAGCCGGGGAAAAACTTTCCGTCCGGGGGGACTGTACCCTCTTTGCCGCCCTGGTCCCCGGATAACAGGCATGAAAATCCTGGTGGACGCCGATTCCTGCCCCGTCCCGGCCCGAGAACTGATACTCCGGGCCGCGATCCGGACTAAAACCATCGCGGTATTTGCGGCCAACAGGCTAATCCCAGGCATACGGGGCCCCTGGGGCCGGATGCTGACATGCCCCCCCGGCGAAGGGGCCGCCGACGATAGGCTCGTGGAACTTGCGGGGCCCGGGGATCTGGCGGTTACCAGGGACATATCCCTGGCTTTCCGGCTCCTGGAGGCGGATACGGAAGTCTTGGATGACCGGGGCAGAATTTTTACCCGGGATACGATACGGGAATACCTTTCCCTTCGGAACTTTACCCTGGGGCTGGTAGAAAACGGCTATACCTTTGAACGATCCTCCGGTTACGGCAAAAGGGAGCTCAAGATCTTTGCCGGTTCCTTCGACGGGCTTTTAACAAAACTTCGCAGGCAGGTTCCGTAACCCTGTTATGTCCGGCTTGGGAATACGGGACCCGTCTTACTGCGGCTCCGGGTACAAATTCCGGATCTGCTTGATGCTGGGAAGGATCTCGAAGAAAACATCCATAAGTTCAGGATCGAATTTGGTGCCCTTTAAGCGTTTTACCTCCGCCAGTACCTCCGCCTCCGACCAGGGTTCCTTATAAACCCGCCGGGAACACAGGGCATCGTAAACATCCGCCAGGGCCACAATGCGCCCCGCCAGGGGTATTTCCTCGCCCTTTTTACCCAGGGGTTTCCCCTCCTTGGTGGCCCTAAGAACCCGTCCGGTAAGGGGATCGATCCACCCGGGGTACCCTGAGCCGTCCCAGTTTTCATGGTGGGTCAGCACCACATCCCGGGCCAGCATATCTACCGGAGATTGGGGGTCCTCAAAAAGCTGGGCGCCGTATAAAGTATGGTGCTGCATGATGGTGTATTCTTCGGGGGTAAATTTTCCGGGCTTTTTTAGGATAATATCGGAAATTGCCACCTTCCCCACATCGTGGAGCATGGATGCGATTTTAAGCGTATCTTTAAAACTTTCCCGATCGTGTTCGGGGATGCCGTGATGGTATGCCCACCGGTCATAAATTTCCACCGCATAGCCGGCAACCCGGTTAACATGGGTCCCCGTTTCTTTGGGG
>JAISOA010000078.1 GCA_031275945.1 Spirochaetaceae bacterium | reverse complement strand
GGATTTTGTACCCTGGACATGCGTATAGCCGCCGCAGCCCTTTCCGGAAGCCTTATGCTTGTATCAGGCTGGGTCCTAAGAAAACGGCGACTCCTGTATTTTTTAATACTCCAGGGCGGCGGCATCGGAATACTGTACTTAACCGTCTTTGCCGCCTATAAGCTGGCGAATCTTCCCGTCGAGGCCGCACTGGTTCTGATGAGCGTACTGATCCCCGCGGCGCTTATCATCGCCCTGTTTCAAAATTCCCAGGCTCTGGCTTTCTTTGGATTTGCAGGCGGTTTTGCCGCTCCGGTACTGCTTCCCGCAGGCGGGGGCATTGTGGCGCTCTTTGTATATTACACGATCCTGTCCCTGGGTATCTTAGCCATAAGTTTTTTCCGCCCATGGAAATTAACGGCCCTGCTGGGCTTTGCGGCAAATTTCGGCGTAACACTTATCTGGTTTGCGGGCAACTATACTGCGGATGATTTTACGGTCACCGCTCTTTTTCTCTGGAGCTTTATTGTCCTGTATACCCTGCTAGGTATTATTCTGCTGGGAAAAGCCGCGGAAACCGGGAGCGGGAAACAGGGAGGGAAAATCGAATTTGTACTTATCCTGGGAACGGCATTTTTAGGGTTCCTTGGGCTCTGGCAGATTTTTTCCGCCGTCAAGCACGGCTATTCCCTGGCCTCCCTAACTTTTGCAGGCTTCTATCTTATCGTGGCCCTTGCGCTGCTGGGGATCCGTAAAAAGAACGGCCAATTATGGAAGATACCCCCGATCCTTATTGAAATATACGGAGCCCTGGCCTTAGTCCTGGCCAACCTTATAATTCCCCTGGAATTATCCGGCCCCATTACCCTGGCGATCTGGGCCGCGGAAGGCGCCCTTATTTATTACACGGGGATCCGGAGCGCCCATACCCGGCTCCTTGTAGCGGGGCTTATTGTCCATGCCGCCGCGGCCCTTGACTTTATTGTTGAAAGGCCCGGCGGCATATACGGCCCCCTGCGCAGCCCCGCTTTTACCGGGATGCTCCTCATCGCCGCCTCTGCGTGTGCCATCCTTGTGCTGACGGCACAAAGCGAAAAAACCGCAAAACGGAAAATTCCGGCTTTTTTTACCCAAAACCGGTACCGGCGGCTCCTGGCGCTTTGGGTTCTCCTCTGGTGGTTTGGCGGCTGGGGCATGGAACTCGGCCGGATTTTTGGCCCCTTGAATTGGGACAGCTTTGCCCCCTGGTCCTTTATTGCCACATCGGGAAGCGCGCTGCTGTTCTTCGGGCTTTCAAAGTTGTTTGCCATCGCCGTTTTAAATCTTGCCGTCCTGCCGTCCCTTGTCATTGCCGGCGCCGCCATGCTGGGCCCCCTGGCCCTTCGCGCCGGTCAGAATTTTTTTTATGATCCCACGGTCATTTTTACCTATAACTATTTTAATGGCCTTTGGCTGTGGGCCTGGCTTGGTTTTACCGCGGCCCATGCGGCCATGCTGCTCCTTTCAAAAAACCATATCGGCCCGCGCGCCAGGGCTCCCTGGACAGCGGCGTATGCTCTTATTCTTCTTCCGGCGCTTACCGCTTCTCTGCGTTATCTAACAAGCTCCTTGAACCTTGCCCCCTCGTGGACGGCCCTGGCCGGCATAGCCCCGCTGCTGTTATTCCTGTTTGCCCTAAGCTTTCTGCTTAAATGGATTTCCGGCATGGAAAAGAGTTTCCGCTTTTTTACCGGAACCCTTCTTCCATGGGGACTCTGTACCGCCGCGATACTTTGGTTTACCGTTACACTCTTTATGCACGGCAACCCCGCCCCCCTTCCTCTGTACATTCCCCTGCTAAACCCGCTGGAACTTCAGGAAGCCCTATGCGCCGCGGTGGTGATTATTTTCCAGATTAAATCCCGCAGGGCGGGTCTTCCCGCCCTAAGCCCCCGGGGAATTTTTATTATTGCCGATACCCTGGGTTTTCTCTGGATTACGGCCATGCTTGCCCGAAGCGTTTATTTTTTTGGAAACATCCGCTATGATGTACTTTCCTCAGATCCTTTTAATCTTGGCCTTTTTATGTTATTGGCCCTTTGGGGCATCGGGCATATCATCTTAGGTCACCGCCGGGCCCTGCGGCCCCTGTGGATCGCGGGGGTAACTATTACGGTACTGGATATCGCCAAACTTTTGCTGTTCGACATGGCCAATACCGGAACCCTTATCAGAATAAGTTCGTTTTTTATTGCGGGGCTGCTACTTCTTTTTATCGGCTATGTAGCGCCGGTTCCCCCGGTTTTAAGATAAGGAAGAACCATGAAGCCGCCGTTTCCTGTTCTAAGGCATTCCCCGGTCCCCCTGGCCGCGATGGCGCTGTTTCTTATTTTTCTCCAGAACCTCTTTTCTGACACAAACAACACGCCGGAACGCCCCGGCCCGGCGGAGGATTTTGCGGGAAAAATTGCAATTACCGGAAACTCCGGGAGCCTTCTGAGGTTTGAAATTCCCGAAGAACTATACCGGGGTCTTAAACGGCCCGACATGGGGGACATACGGATCTACGATTCCCAGGGAAATCCCGCTCCGTTTCTTGTCCGCAGCCCTAAGAAAACCATCACGATCCCGCCGGAAAAACCCGTTCCCATATTGGTATGGGACGAAAAATCCGGGCGCTTTACGTCTTCATCCCCCGGCATCGAAATTACCGTTTCGGGATCGGCGGTTACGATTAACCCCTCAGGCGGGGCCGCCCGGAACAGTGAAGAGGGCGGTTTATATCTGGCGGATCTTTCCGCGTTTAAAGCGGATGGGCCAAGGCCTTCAAAATTGGTGCTGGATTTTTTAGAGAATAAATTTTTTAACGCAGCGGTTTCAATACGAAAAAGCAATGATCTAAGCCGCTGGGAGGATCATGGCCCCATCCAAACCGCCTCTTTCTACAATAATCCAGGGACGGACAGAAATGAATTTGACATACCCCCGGCCAGGTACATACTTCTTGATTTTAACGGAAAAATTCCTCCGGTAAACCAGGCCCGGGTGCGCTTTGATCCCCTGGAAAGCCCGGCGGCTTTGCGGAAAACGGTTTTTACCGGAACAAAGGACGCCGACGGAAAAAAGGTATATTATTATACCGAAGGATGCTTTCCCCTTCAAAAGCTCTTTTTTAATCTTTCCAGACCCGATTCAATACGGGTTAGTATCCGCAATCGCAGCACAGAACAGGATCACTGGCAGTATTGCGGAGAAACCACCGTTTACCGCATCGAAGCGCCGGGAAAGGAGAGTGTGGCAAATGAGCCCATTGATGTTTTCCACCGGGGTTCCTACTGGGAACTTACAATTTCAGGCGAACAGGTCTGGACCGAAGTTCCCGCCATGGAACTGTTGTGGGAACCGCTGGAAATAGTGTTTCTTGCCCGCGGCGCCGGCCCCTGGACCCTGGCCTACGGCAACAGTGAATATGAACCGCAAAGATCGCCGTTGGATGTACAGGATCAATCCGAAATTTTCCCCGCGGTCCTGGGACCGGCGTCTTACAGTAAACCGGAGGAACCCGGTACGGAACGCTGGAAACAAGGCGCCTTATGGGCTATTCTAGGCCTAGCGGCGGCGATTTTAAGCGGATTAGCCCTATATATTATCAAATCCATGAATAACGGAGAATAAACTATGAAAAGAATTCCAACCCTTGCTATGGTCCTATTGCTCACCGTATCCGGCGCAGACCTGTTGCCTTCCGGATCTACAAAAAAAACCGCCTTCGGAGGAAGCCCCGGGCTTTTTGCCCAAAATTCTACGGCGGAACGCGAAGCGGCGCTTTCGGCGGAAAGCTCTCTTCCGGTACGGCGAATAGCCCTCTTTTCTTCCGGGGTGGGTTATTTTGAACATTCTGGTGCTATTTCCGGCCCCAGCGTACTAGTCCTGAGCTTTGACGCGAACGCGGTAAACGACGCCCTTAAATCCCTTACCATCGGCGATCCGGCTCCGGGGTCCTCCCCTTCGGTAAGCTATCCGTCGGAAGAAACCCTGGAACGGACCCTGGAAAGCTTAGGGGTTGATCTTTCGGGAAACCCCGGAACGGCAGAAATTTTTGCCGCCCAACGGGGAGCGGAAATTGAAATATCTGCCCCCAACCCGCTGCGGGGCCGTATTGTGGGGGTAGAATTGCGGAACCTGCCGGATCCCGGAACCTCCGATCCCCGGCAGGAAGCGTTCCTTTCTCTTTTTACAGCAGAGGGTATACGGCTTATCGCCCTTAAGGACATTGTTTCTTTTGTCTTTACGGATCCCACCCTTACCGCGGATATAAAACGGGCCCTGGATTTAATCGCCGCCCACCGGGCTTCCCGGACCAGAACCCTGACGCTTTCCTTAAACGGAAACGGCAACCGCAACGCCTCGGTAAGTTATGTTATTTCCGTACCGGTATGGAAAGTTTCGTACCGGCTGGATCTGGGCCGGCCGCAGCCCCTCTTCCAGGGCTGGGCAATCGTCGATAACGACAGCGATACGGATTGGACCAATGTGGAACTTTCCCTGGTGTCGGGTCGGCCGGTTTCGTTTATCCAGCAGCTGTATCCGCCCTATTATTACACCCGGCCCACCCTGCCCTTGTCCATTGCCGGGACCGCCCAAGCCAGATCCCATGCCCCGGGCTACGGACGGAACGAAGGTGTACGTATTTCCGGCGCTATGGCTGTCGCGGAATCTGCTGTGGAGATGGATGAACGTGCAGAGGTCTTTTACGACAGTGACAAACTTGCAGCGGCCCGGCCCCGGGCCTCGCCGCCGTCACCCTCGCCGGCCACTGTGGGGGCGGTACAGGCGGCGGCAAGCGGGTACGCGGCAGGGGATCAATTTGCCTTTACGGTAAAAAATCCCGTTACCCTTAACCGCAGACAAAGCGCCATGATCCCCTTAGTAAACGGTAATGTGGAAGCGGTAAAGACCCTTATTCTTTCCGGAACCAGGGCCCTTGGCGGAACCATACACCCCGAACTTGCCCTGGAACTTACCAACACCACCGGGATAAAACTTCCCCCGGGGCCCGTAACGGTCTTTGACGGCGGAACCTATGCGGGGGATGCGCTGATTGAGTTTTTCGGCGAGAACGGCAAACGCCTTATAAGTTACGGGGAGGATCTGTCCGTAAACGCCTCCGCGGTGGCTTCGGTAGACCGGCTTGTCAGTACCGTAACTGTTACCGGAGGAGTTATGACCATTACCCGCCGACAAATATATAAACGAACCTACACGGTACAAAACAATTCCGGTGAAGCCAGACGGCTTATTATTGAGCATCCTATTATAGGCGGAACCTCTTTGGCGGAACCGGCAAGCCCCCTGGAAAAAACCGGTTCCCTGTACCGGTTCCTTCAAAATCTTCCCGCCCGGGGGGAATTGAGTTTTATGGTCCAGGAAGAAAGCCCCATCCTGGAACGAATAACCTTAACCCAGATCCGCCTGGAAAGCATGGTAAGTTTTAGTACCAGCCAGGAGATTCCCCCCAGGATCCGGACGGCCCTTGCCCGGGCGGTGGAACTGCGCCAAAGGGCCGACGCAGCTAAACAGGCCCTCTCTGATCTTCAAACCCGCAATACCAGGCTCATGGCGGATCAAGACCGGATACGGAACAACCTGGGTGCGGTGGGAAACGACAGCGACCTGGGCCGGGAATACATGCGGCGGATGACAGAACTGGACCGGGATATTGACGGCTTGTCCAAAGAGATTGACAGGGCCGCCGCTCTGGTCCAGTCAAGCCAGAAGGACTTGGAAGAGTATATTGCGGGGTTAAAACTTTAAGAAAAACTCCGGAAACCCAATCGGAGTTTCCGGAGTTCCCGGCCAAAGTTCCGGGCTTGGCTTAAAACTTCCAGCCCAGAACGATCTTTACATACCCGTTGTCCCCGTACCAGCCCAGTTCCCCTTCCCGGTTTCCGCCAAAGAAGCCTCCGGAAAGTTCAACGCCGACGTCGTTCTTTGTCCAGACCAGCGCGGGTATGATAAGAAAATCCTGATCCTCGATCCCCCAAAGGGCGGTAAGCTTTGTTTCCAGTTGATCCAAAAAGAAACGTCGGGAAATGATTGCGGTGATTCTGGTGGAACTTAGATGCGTCCCCCCTTCGGTATCGGCCAGGGGAACGGAACTTATCTTGTGGTGCATAAGGATCACACTGCCGTTACCCTGAAGGTTAAGGTTTAGGCCCCAAAACAGGTCCCGGTCAAAACCCAGGGACCATACCAGGGCGGGATTGTATACATCTCCCCTATCTCCGGTTAAATCACCGGTAATATTCGCTCCTCCCTCGGCACGAAAGTTAAATCCCCC
The DNA here is from genome assembly GCA_031275945.1 of Spirochaetaceae bacterium. Lineage (GTDB taxonomy): Bacteria > Spirochaetota > Spirochaetia > Treponematales > Breznakiellaceae > JAISLT01. Next base: position 17,201 of record JAISOA010000078.1, on the reverse strand, counting down.
CATTACCCAGGCAAAGTCAAGGCCTATCTGGTGGTAGTAGTTGTAGTCAATCGACGCCATATTCCGCACATCTTGCAGGGAAGGTATAGGACCAAGGGGCCCCATACGTATATTGGCTATAGCAATCCGGGGCAGCCGTCCAAAGTAATACTGAAAACCCAGGTCCAAGGAACCGGCGGTGGTGGTAAACCGCAGCCCCCCCTGGGCATACGCAAGCGACAGGGGGTCTCCGTCGATAATGCCGGAAGCAAACTTCTCGGCCATATCGGATTCCAGCGTAGTGTAATCCGCCTCCGACCAGCCGTATAGATCCTTTATGGCCGGAAAATAAGCGGCCATCATTGTTTTTATCCGTACCAGCTGGGCAGGCGTCCAGCGGCCTTCCAGGGCATACTTGTGACCCTGGAACCAGGGAACAAATACTCCCTCCAACTTGGAAAAAGAATCGATGTTCCAGGAAACATGGATCATGGGCCGGGCTATTTTAATAGTCCGGGGCGAATCTATGGCACTTAGGTTTGTGTAATCCAAAGGATTGATCACATCCAGGGGACCAAAACTATCCGCCCTGCCCCAACTAAGCTTTCGCAGTCCCGCTTCCAGATCCAGGGGGCCGAAAAAAAAGCGCCCGTAGGCTTCATCAATCGAAACCGGCGACGCATACCGAAACTCGCTTCGCAGTTTTAGGTTTATTACCGCTTCGGCCACGGCGGAAGACGCGGTAAAATTGATCTTTCCGGAAAAAATATCCCCCAGCCTGTTTGCCGAAGGAGTATCACCGGTAAAAAAATCCAGTTCCGCGGAAATCTCTCCCCCCAGTTTAAGGCTTGGAAAAACCGGTCCCCCCGGCGTCCCGAGTTCCTGCGAAAATTCTTCAAAACCAAAATCATTTTCCTGGGCGGCGGTATAAGCGGCGCCCAGGAAAAGCAGCGCCAGAACAGGAAAAACAGGAAAAGACCGCATGCCCTGCCCCCTCACCGGACTTTCCCCGTTTCAAGGTATGAAGTAGAAAAGACCGATTCGGGAACATTCTGATCGTACCTAAGATTCTCCATAATAATGGTAGTATTGGTTCCCTTCTCTATGGTGGTCATTCTGGTTCTAATAGGACTAAGCCTGCCTTGAACATCCCGTAATTCCAGAATCTCCAGGGTCTTTACATGGGTTCCCCGTTTATCGTACAGTTCCACCTTGTGGTTCACCCAGTTTGATTTTTCAATCCACTGGATCATTTTTGAATACTGGTACGAACTGTTTTTGGGCCGGGATTCAATCACATAACACAATTTACCGTTATAGGTTTCTTCCCGCAGGATAACATGGGTATCCAGATTCGGATCCCTGTCGCTGGACGAAATATCATCATAGGAAAGATCCGTTCCCATAAAGCTTCCCGAACCTTCCGAAGCGGCAATACGCCTAATTTTTCCAAGGGAAGGAAGGAATATCCATTGGCTGCTGGTATCCCCTTCCTCAATGGTAAGGAACCGGGTTCCTGCCACCGAGGCGGGCTGCACAAATTCAACCACCGTTCGGGAACCGCCGGAAGCGCTGTCCTTGGAATACTGGTTAATAAGCCGTTCGGTGGTTGAACCGTTTCTTGCGGTAATTATCCAGCGCGAACGGTTTAGAGTCGTGGCAGCGTTGATCCTGTCTCTGGACCGGCGCACTATGGTAAGGGCATCCTGGGCGTGGCCGTAAAAAGCCGTTCCTGCAAGGATAAGCAGGATAAGTATATAATTTTTTTTCATGCTAGCCTCCATGGGTCCATAATAAATTTTGGTTTCAAAGTTAAAAGCAGCGCCGGTATAAGCGTTAGGCTTACCAGGGCACTTGCCGCCATGGTTAGCGCTACTAGGAGTCCGAAATCCCTTAGCATATTAAAGCGGGAGAAGAGCAGTACTCCAAAACCCGCGCCCACCGAAAGGGCATTAATGATAATCGCCTTTCCCGATACGGCAAAGCTTGCTTTAATTCCATGGCGGGCATATTCTCTTTTAAAAGCCTCCATATAGTGAATTGTATAGTCTATGCCGATACCCACCGCAAGGCTTGCGATCATGGAGGTTCCTATGTTGAGTTTTATACCCAAAAAACCCATAACCGCAAAATTGAGCAGTATGGATATGGAAAGGGGAATAATGCCCACACACCCGGCAAGCAAAGAACGGTTTGAGACGGAAATAATAAGAAATACCAGGAACAGGGAAACAATCAGCGAAATAAACTGGGACCTGACAACCTGCCGGTTAAGGGATGCCTCTACCAGGGCGCTTCCGCCTACGGTAACCGTAATATTTTTGGGAAAATGGGCCTGTACAAACCGGTCTATTTCTTCCAGAGCCCGGCTTGTATCGGATTCCCCCAGGGTACGGAGTTGTACCGTGGTCTTGATCGCCGTGGGTTCCAGGGGATCGTTGGAATACGAGTCTATTTCTCCCGAAAGCAGTATGAGGTAATTGGACACCAGGGCCGCCAGTTCCCGGGGATCGGATTTTCCGTACCGGGGAGGATCCGCGGGGATCTCGTAATAGGCGGCCCCTTCAAAGTTAGTGATCCGTTTTAGTTCCCACAGTAAATCGCTTACACCCGGATCTGCCCTGTCTCCGGATTGGAGGGCGGTATTTAAAAGGGCCGTTAATTCTTCCAGGGTATGTATGGCAATTCCCCCGGCAGGAACTTCCGGTTCAGGAAACGGCGCCTCGTCTTTTTCAAAGATCCCAAAGTTAAACTCCTGGGCGTCGTCAATTCCAAAATTGCCGAATCCAAAATCATCCTCCGGCGCGGGATCAAAGTCAAAGCCGCCGTCAAAAGAATCCGCCGCGGCCTCGCCGGTACCGGATGCGATGGGCCCCTGTAAGCCGCCGGGACTTTCATCGGCGTTAAAAACCTGGTTAATCCGTTTAACCAGGTCTGTAAACCCCATGACCTTTCCAACTTCGGGAACCTTTTTTTCCAGGTACCGGTTAAGGGCGTCCATGGCGCTTAAACAGGCCGGATCCAGCAGGATCTCGCTGGAATCCGCTTCGGCCACGATGCTAACGATCTTGGATCCGCCAAAGTATTCCCGGATAAACCGATCGGACTTGTAAATATCCGTATCGCTTTTAAAATACTCTACAAAAATATTATCAATAATAATCCGGGAAAAACCGGTAATGGAAACAGCCAGGATCAATACGGCGGTACAAAGGACCGCCCCCTTGTGCATGGCAATGGCGGAAAAAAACCCGGCCACCGCGCCGCTTATACGATCCGCCCCGGGGGTCTTTGTTTCACATCCGGGCCCCCGGATGATAAGCAGGGCCGGCATAAATGTTACGGCCACCGCAAAGGAAGCAAGGACGCCAAAACTTGCAAAGATGCCGAATTCCCGGATAGGAAGTACGGTGGTAAAACAAAAGGAGAGAAAACCCACAAAGGTGGTAAGGGAAGCGAGAAACAGCGGTTTAAACAGCCGCTTCACCAGCGTAATCACCAGATCCCGGTGGGCTTCCCGGTCCGGCGCCCTACCCTGGCCCCGCGCACGGCCCATGTCTTCAATATAGTGGGTGATCACGTGGATTCCGTAGGCGCTTCCCACGGCTATAAGGATCACCGGCAGCACCGTGGAAATAACCGAAAGTTTTATCCCGAACAGGGACATGGCCCCCATGGACCAGACAACGGCAATCACCACCGTAAGCAGGGGCAGAATCACCGCGGAAAGACGGCGGAAAGAAAAAAACAGGATGAGGAGTACCACCAGGGTTACCAGGGGCACCAGCAGGAGCAGATCCGCCCTAATCGACTCGTTAACGGTGGCGCTGATCACCGGAATTCCCGTGACGTACACTTCCGCTTGATCCGCAAACATTTCCCGGGCTATGTCCCGGACCTGGATAAAACTGTCAACCACCTCCGGCTTTCCCGCATCATCAACCGGAATGTTCATGGGTACCAGGATTTGGGTAGAAGAAAAATCATCGGAAACCAGGGCCCGTTTATACATATCCCAGGAAAGAAGCCGTTCTTTAAGCCGGGTAATTTCCTCCGCCGTCCCCGCAAAGTCATCGGGTAAAAGTTTCTCCACGATTATGGCTTCGCCGTCCCCGGTGATATATTGGGCATTGACGATGGAACTAACCGGATCGATAATATCTATGGCCTCTACCCTGTCCACGTATTCCCGGATACGCTTTAAAAAAGATGCGTTAAAGACATCGCCGTCAGCTCTGCGCAGGCCCACCAGGATAAAAAGAGAGCTTCCAAAGGTATCGTCAATATACTCGGAAACTTTGCGGGCGGGATCATTGGAAGAAATGAACCGGAAATTGTTGTTATCCAGTTCCAGATGGGGCAGTTGGAGCGCAAAAAAGGCCGTCACAGCCCCAATGACAAGAAGAATTACTATCGGATACCGGTATATTTTTTTCATTTGCCGTTATTACCCTTATTGTGATTTCCCGAAGTTTTATACCCTACCGGTATATAAAAGCCGGGCCCGTATTCCGGGATTCCAGGGCCCTTCACCGTTTACCCTATAGAATAATATATCCGGTATAAGACGCCGATAGTCAAGACACCGGCCTCAAAAAATGGCTTTAGGAGGTTCCGGTTAAATCCTTGTGCTCCGCATTTTGCGATTTTTTAAGCGCTTGTTGTTTAAAAACTGAAGTTTTTAAACAACTCTCATGAACAAACCACGGTATAGTTGATTCGTTGCGAAGGGTACATACCCCGTGGTATAATAAACTATCAATGACAATTAAAGAAATTGCCGTTTTAGCGGGCGTCTCTGCCGGCACCGTAGACCGGGTCATTTACCGCCGGGGCCGGGTATCGGCGGAAACCAAAAAGAAAATCGAGGCGATCATTGAACGGTATCAATTTACCCCAAATCCCATAGCCCGGCGGCTCAAGCGGAACCGGGCGTATAGGTTCTGCGCATTTTTACCCCGGCAGGATCAGGATGCCGGTTACTGGGGTCAGGTTCTGGAAGGAATTCGGGAGGGCGTTACGCAGATTGCCCCGTTGGGGATAGAAACGGAAATCATCGAATTTGACCGCTACAGTATCCGGGGATTCCACAGGGCATCGGCTTCGTTATTGTCGAAGCGGCCGGAGGGGATACTTTTATCCCCCATCATGCCCGACAAAATCAAGGGCTTCATAACAAAAATCCAGGACAGCGAAATTCCCTGTGTCTTTTTTGACGCCGATCTTCCCGGCGCCAAGCCCCTGTGCGCCATTGGCCAGGATTCGTTCCGGGGAGGGTACCTTGCGGGCAGGTTGATGCACCTTTTGGCGGGAAAACCAACCAGACCGGTGGCGGTTCTGGACGCCCATGGGGAGGATTACCATATCACCCGGCGCCGGGACGGCTTTTTGCGCTACGCCGGAGAGCAGGGCTTTTCTGCCGTGGTGCGGGAATATTCCGGTTATAAGGGAAGTGAAATTTCGGTGGACGAAATTGCCCTTTTTCTCCGGGAACACCCGGACCTTGGCGGAGTTTTTATCACCAACTGCATGGCCCACCGGGTCGCGGAGGCGGCAAAACAGGAAAAAAGAAACTTTCTGCTGGTAGGGTACGATCTTATTCCCAAAAACCGGGAACTTTTGCGAAACGGCGGAATCCATGCGATTATCTCCCAGCGGCCGGAAGAGCAGGGCCGGGAGGCCCTGCTAAACCTGTACCGCCACGTCGTCCTGGAACAGCGGATCCCGTCCAAAATAGAAATACCCCTGGACGTGTATATCAAAGAAAATATCCCCCTGTAACAGAATCCTGTTATTTCTTCTTTCGTGAGGTGATGACACTTTGAAGGATGATAAAGAAACACAACAGGGCCGCCAGTGTTATTCCCGGCCACCAGGCTCCTACAAGGCCCATGGCCCGCACGATATTGCCGATGGTGCCCTTGGTAAGCACGCCGACAAAGGTTCCAAAGATATTCCCCACGCCGCCTGAAAGCAAGGTACCGCCAATGATGGACGAGGCTATGGCATCCATTTCGTAACCGCCGGCGTGGGTAACCGCGCCGGATCTAACGTGCATCAGGAACACAAAGCCTCCAATACCCGCCAACACACTGCAGAGCAGGTGGGCCAGGAACTTCGTGCGTCTAACATTAAGGCCCAGCATAAGCGCGCTTTGTTTATTACCGCCCACCGCGTAGAGGCTGCGCCCAAACTTTGTCCAGCGCAGCACGGCAAACAGCGCCGCCACGATTGCCAGGGCAATTACCACGCCGATTTCCGTGTAGGCCGCCACAAAAACTCCGTTGTTATTAAGCGATCCAACCGGCAATCTGATGCGCGTCTCGGCGAACCGCAAAAAGGTGGCGTTATCCACCGTTCTGGTTTGGGTGTCGATAATCGCGGCCTGTCCCCGGGCAAAGAACATCCCTGCCAGGGTAACGATGAAGGGCTGGATATTAAGGTATGCCACCAGGAAGCCCTGTATCGCCCCAAAGGCCAACCCTATTCCCAGGGCAAGCAGTAGCGACGTGCCGAAGTTGCTGCCCCGCATGTCGTTCAGGTGAACCACGCAGGCCACGGAAATCAGCGCGGTCATCCCGCCGACGGAAATATCTATTCCGCCGGTAATCATTACGATAGACAGCCCGCAGGATATGATGATCAATGCCGCATTTTCGTTTAGCAGATTAAAGAACATCTGCGGTTTTGCGTAGCCCTTGTCCACAAAGCAGATTACGGCAATCACATACATCAGCACAAAGATGATCACGGTGATAAGGAGCAGGGAGGCCGTGTCCGTCATCGGCTCCCGGTGTTTCAGAGGGTCTTTGTGAAAGAATGCCATGCTTGTCCTCCGTTACGGTACTTCTGCCAAAGTTCTTTCACCACAGGCGCCTGAATAACAACCAGGATGATTATCACGATGGCCTTATAGGCCGGGAGCGCGTCCGACGGGATGCTGTTTGCCAGCAAGGTGGTCGTTATGGCTTGGATGGTGTATGCGCCGATAATCGACCCTACCATACTGAACTTGCCGCCCCCCAGTAAATTGCCCCCCAGGGCAACGGCCAAAATCGCGTCCATCTCGATATCCTTGGCGATGTAGTTATACTGTATGGACCCGACCCTGCTAACCTTGATGAATGCGACAATCCCAACGCATAGGCCCATGATCACAAACTGAATGAACTTGATCCGTCCGGGGCTAAGTCCAACAAGCCGCGCCGCCTTTTCGTTAATGCCCACCGATTGCGCATAAAGCCCAAGGTTGGTAAATTTTAAGGCCAGAAATATAAGCATCATACTCAGGATCGCAAAAAAGATCGGCGTGGGAACGGGGATGCCGGGGATCACGTTTCCCACCGCGTCCAGCACCGGATTAGCAACCCGGGGGCTCAAGCCCCCGGTAATCCAGGATGAAACGGGACGGCCGGCGGTGAAGAGTATCAGCGTTGCTATCATCGGCTGGATATTAAAGACCGAAACCAGCGCACCGTTGAAGGCTCCAAAGGCCATGGCGGTAAGGCAGCCGGCGGCCACCGCCGCCAATACCGGGGTCTCCGCGTCCGCCGCCAGTATTTTAAGTATCACCCCACCGGCAATTGCCACACAGGCCCCCACGCTGATGTCCTGTCCCCCGGCGGCAGAGGTGATCAGCGTCATGCCTATGGCAAGGATCACCAGCTCCGACGCGTTGTTCAGCACACTGATAAGGTTCCCCGTCAAGACCCAGTTGCCGACGTTGTTTTGCTTGGCGGTAATTTCAAAAAAACCGGCATTGGTAAACAGGTTAAACAACAATACCAAAGCCAGGCAGACAATGGGGACAAACAGGACATTCTCGGTTATTCTTGCCATTCTAATCATCACCTTCACCCCTCTGCAATGGTACGCATTATGTTTTCCTGCGTCATCTCGTTCCCGGAAATTTCGCCCACGACTCTGCGGTCCCGCATAACCACCAGGCGCGAGCAGGTACGCAGCATTTCTTCTAACTCGGAGGAAATAAATGTAATTCCCATTCCCTCCGATGCCAGGCGGAGTACCAGCTTTTGTATCTCCATCTTTGTGCCCACGTCAATTCCCCGGGTTGGTTCGTCAAGGATTAGATAGTCCGGATGGGTCAGCAGCCATCTTGCCAGTATCACTTTTTGCTGGTTTCCACCCGAAAGAAAATCCACGGGGGCGTCCCGCGACGGGGTTTTGATGTTCAGCAGCTTGATGTACTTGTCGGCAAAATCAGACGCCTGTTTTCTGGAAAAGGGTTTAAAAAAACCCTTCATAACCTGGAGCGCAAGGATTATATTGTCCCGCACGGAAAGGTCGGCAATAACGCCGTCCCCCTTACGGTCTTCGGGCAAATAGGCCATCCCCAGTTTCATCGCGTCAATCGGCCGGTTAATCTTCGCCGCCCTGCCCTTTACTTTTACACTGCCGCTTGTTACCCTATCCGCTCCAAAGATCGCGCGGACACATTCGCTCCTGCCCGAGCCTAAGAGGCCCGTAAAACCCGATACTTCCCCGGCAAAATTCCGGAAATCAAAGGGCGTTATTCCCGAAACGCTCCCCAGTTTTTCGGCCTCAACAACCGGGGTCGAAGTACTCATATCCTGGGCCCTTCTGTGAATCTTGGAAAGCTCCTGAAGTTCCTTGCCCATCATTTTCTCTATTAAGGCCACCTTCGGCAGGTCCTTTAATAAATACTCCCCGATCAATTCGCCGTTCCGTAGTACGGTTATCCTGTCGCATATTTCGTAGACCTGCTCAAGGAAGTGGGTTACGAAGATTATACCGACGCCCCGGGACTTTAGGTCCCGCATAAGGGCAAAGAGCTTTCGTACCTCGTTCTCGTCAAGGGACGATGTCGGCTCGTCAAGGATCAATACCTTACATTCCATATCGACGGCCCGGGCGATTGCCACCATTTGCTGTATCGCCAAAGAACAGTTTGCAAGCTGCTGATTTGGCTTAGCGGGAATGCCGAGGTCGCCGAGGATCCGCCCGGTTTTTTCGGTCATCTGCCGCCAATGGACAAACGGCGATTTTAAGCGTCCAATGAACATATTTTCTGCCACCGAAAGATTGGGACAGAGGGTGATCTCCTGATAAACCGTGCTGATCCCCAGATTTTGGGCATCCTGCGGGGACTTGATGGTCAATGGCCGGCTGATTCCGGCCAGGGAAATCGTACCGGCGTCTTTGGCGTAGACTCCGGTTAGGACCTTTATTAAGGTAGACTTCCCCGCACCGTTTTCGCCCATCAGGGCATGGATTTCGCCCCTGCGCAGGATAAAGTCCACATCCCGCAGGGCGTTCACCCCGGGAAAGGACTTACATATCCCCCGCATCGTTAAAACAGTAGCATCCTCCATCATGATCCCCCTTTTGAGAGCGCACCGGCGCAGAGATCGTCAAGTTCTCTGCGCCGGGATTTTGCCGCTTATTTCTCGAAACCGTAAGTGCGTCCGTTAACGACGTCCTGCGTGATGGTGTCACAATCAAAGGCCTCTTCTTCGATGTAGCGAACCTTGTCGACGGCCTTGCCGGCTTCCAGGTCCTTGATGATGCTCGCTACCAACGGACCGTGGAGGGGGTTACATTCAACATCGAGGTTCCAACTGCCCGAAAGCACTTCCTTGAGCGCCCACTGGTTGGCATCGAAACCGATGATAACGACATCCCCGTTTTTGCCGTGGGTAATACCGTTCGCGTCCAGGGCCGCCACCGCACCGGCCGCCATATTGTCGTTTTCGGCATAAATAACGTTAAAGGCTTTCCTGGAATCAATAACCGCCTGAACAACCTGCTTGGCATCTTCTTCCGACCACGATGCGGTCTGCTGGGCCACAATATTCCAGCCGTTGGCCCTGGCCGCCTCCACCAGCGCCGCGGAGCGGTTAACCTGGGCATCGGTTCCCATCTGTCCCTGGATATGAACGATGTCGTACGAGGGCAGCCCCTTAGCTTCCAGCCATGCCACCGCCTTGTCGCCTTCGGCCCTCATGTCGGAGATAGTAGACGCGACCAGGACATCGTCCGGCATATCAATGGCGCGGTCGAAGGCAATGATCTTTACGCCCGCTTCCCTCGCGCTTTGCGCAACCGCATTCCAGCCGGTACTAACCTCCGCAGAAATGCAAAGGTACTTTACGCCCTCGTTGATAAACTGCTGGGCCGCCGCGATTTGATTCTCGACCTTGCGTTCGCTGTAGGCCACCGAAACGTCAAAGCCGTTTTCCTTTGACAGTGCGGCGGTCATGCTCTCAACATTGGCCTTGCGATAGCCGGATTCGTTGGGATCCGCATTTACCAGCCCGACTTTGATCAGGCCGGAGTCCTGAGTGCCGCCGCCTTTGGTGCAGCCGGCAACAAGGGCCAACACCGCCATGCTTACCATTAAACTAAACGCAGTTAGTTTTCTCATTCTTCTTCCTCCATAAAACCGGTGATTTTGCGTGTACGTCCACGCATTTAAATGTATCCGTATCCTGTGAACGAGTTCATACGAATGGACATACCGCGTCCGAAAAATCGAACATACAAACCTTAACACGGGTTTTGTGTTTCGTACATAAAAAAATTTATGGACTTTGGTTCATCTTTTTCTTTGTCCAGGGAAAGATTTTGCCGGTCCGTCTTAAAAAGTATATTTTTTTACGATGATTTTTATGTTTTCTTCCATAGCGACGCTTCGGACTCTGTATTCCCTGTAGTAAGGGGAAGCTCTGGAAATCCCGGCTGGGTTTCCAGAGCTTCCCTAGATTTGTTTTCCGATATACTAGAGCTGTCCTGAAACTTCAGTTTCTGAACAACAACCGCTTAAAAACCGCAAAATGCGGAGCATTTTGCCGGGACTTGGCGGTTAAAGCCCGTTGGACTTTAACCAGCGCTAACAGCAGGTTAGCAGATAACCAACAACGAACCGAAGGTTCGCGTTATCAAACAAGTTCACTATTCCACCACCTTTGAATAGGCGATTCTTCCGTTATCGCTAACGGCGACAAATGTGCCGCCGCCATAGGCTACGGCGCGGATACCGGTGGAACCGAATGTACTGGAATAAACCCGGGTCCAGTTATAGCCGTCCCGGGAATATATGATACCGCCCCGGTTGCTGACCGCAACGAATCTAAGCGCACCGTAGGCCACGCCGGTTAAGTCGCCTCCGCGTAATCTGCCATCGCCGTAATCAACATTGTCGGCGGCGGTCCAGGTGGTTCCATCGGCGGACCAGCCGACGACGTTGTTAGGGCCTATCCCGACCCATTTGCCGTTGCCAAAAACTATGCCGGTTATGGGCCTGCCGTTAATGGCGGTGCCCACGCTCCGTTCCCAGTTGACACTGCTGCCGATGGCAGGGCTTCTGACGCCTTTGGACATTCGATACATGCCGGACGCCTCAAGGGCAATAAAATTTGCGCCGTCAAAGAATATGCCCGTATTTCCATCCCACGTATCATTCATAAAAATTAAAATGTAATTCCACCGGCGGGCATCGGTGGAATACGCCGCCCTGCCGTTGTTAAAGACCGCTACCCATATACCACCGCCATAGGCAATACCCGTACAACGGGACGCGCCTTCCGCAAAATCAGTAATGTACTGGATAGAGTCTATTTTGAGGCCGTCGGAGGACGAACGTATCACGTGTTCTCCATTACCAGTGAATCCGGTAAAAAAGAATTTGTTGCCCGCCGAAAATATCGCGGTAATTCTAAAATCAACCAAAACGTTTGATTTTGTCCACGTAACGCCGTCCTGAGAATACGCGATGATGCTTTCGTAGGGTTTGCCGTCATCGTAGCCCGTGGCGATGAATTTGCCGCCGCCGTACACAAGGCCGGTGATATTTCTGGCGAATCCTCCCGCCGGGGTCCACACGACAGGATCCACCGGCTCTTTTACCGTTACGGTAAAAGACGCCTGCCTGCCGTTGGCCTCCACCACGACGGTCTGCTGTCCCCTCCTGGCGGCGTTAAAGCCGGACACGTACTTAGGCGTAACCGGCGCATCCCCTAAGCCTTCCCATGTGCCTGTCGCCTTGATACCCTCAAGGCTAAGCTCCTCGCCGGTAAGGTATGTTACTTTGGCGGGCAGAGCGTTGATAACAAGGCGGCTCATCTCCACGACGGTTACGTTAAATGCGGCGGTCTTGCCGTAATAATCGGCGGTAACACTCTGAGGACCCGCAACGTTTTTGTTGTAGCCGGAAAACGTGAGCGCCCCCGCCTCCACGCTGGCCGCCGGCACCCGTCCGCCGTAATCCACCCGTACCGTTAGTCCCGTGATGTTTTCATACTGCTTGACAAGAGAGGGCGCTCTTTCAATGCCGATGGACCGGACCGGCACAACTTCCACCTCTATCGTGGTTTGTGTTTTTCCATAGGCGATGGTTACGGTCTGAACGCCGGATCCGGCCTTGTCGTATCCGCTTATCTTGATGCGGGAATCCGAAACCGGTTTGACTTCGCCTTTCTTGGTAACCCCGCCTACTTCCATGCCGGTCCTGTCGAACTCCTGCCCCTGCCCGTATACCATGCGGTTGGGCGGCTTGGTTACTTTAATGGATTGGAACGAGGCGCATCCCGCCAGCGCTATTGCCAGTAGTACCAATACGAATCCGTTGTTTTTCTTCATTTTGTATAGAATTCTCCTTATGAAATTTTCCTTAAGATATATCATAGCCCCTTACAGCCCTTCGGGATACCATATCGTAACCGGCCCGGATTTGTCAAACTTTTTGTTGACAGGCCTGCGGTTTCACTATACAATGGGTTTGTTACCATAACGTGAACGAACACGCAACGTATACGTTCACACCCAAACCAAATTTATGGAGGAAAACATGAAAATCATGGAAAGGAGTTTAACGGTAGCTTTGCTACTGCTTCTGGCGGCAGGGACCGTTTTTGTAAGCTGCGGGAAGGGACAAGGGGCCCAGGACGGAGGCGGAAAGGGCCTTATCGGCGTTGTCATGCCCACCCGGTCGGAGGAACGGTGGATTAAAGACGGCAACGCGGTGAAGGAAGGGCTGGAACAGCTGGGGTACACCGTAGATCTGCAGTATTCGGATGACGACATCGCCACCCAGACCCGGCAGATTGATGATATGATTACCAAGGGAGTAAAGATTCTGGTTATCGCGTCCATCGACGGTTCGGCGCTCTCCAGCCAGCTTGAGAATGCCGCGGCGGCCAAAATTCCCGTCATTTCCTACGACCGGCTTCTTATGCAGTCCCCCAATGTGGACTACTATGTGTCCTTCGACAACTACAAGGTCGGCGGACAGATGGGCGATATTTTGATCACCGGCCTTAAACTGGATGAAGCCACCGCCGAAAACCCGGTTATTATCGAGCTATTTGCCGGATCCCCGGACGACAACAACTCCGTAGGTTTTTATGACGGCGCGATGGATAAGCTTAAACCCTACTTCGATAAGGGGGTGCTTAAAGTGCCGTCAGGTCAGATAGACCGGACCGTCATCGGCACCCTGCGCTGGGACGCCGCAGAGGCCCAGAAACGCATGGAGAATCTACTTTCGGCCTACTACTCGGGGGACGTGGTCCTTAACGGCATTCTTTCCCCCTACGATCCCATCAGCCTCTCGTGCCTGGAAGCCTGCAAGGCTGTCGGCTACGGCAGTACCCCCGGTAAACCTCTTCCGGTGGTGGGGGGCCAGGACTGTATTGTCGCTTCCGTGAAGTCCATTCTTGCCGGGGAACAGTACGCCACCGTATTGAAGGACACCCGCTCCCTGGGGGCCGCCACGGTTACCCTGGTGGATACCCTTATGCAAGGTCAGACCCCTGGGAACCTGGACACCACCAGCTACAACAACGGCGCGAAGATAGTTCCGTCCCTGCTGCTCGATTCCGTTATCGTCACCAAAGATAATGTGCAAAAAGATGTGATTGATACGGGGTACCACACCGCCGCGGAACTTGGCTTATAACGGCCTGCAGGTAACATTGAGCCGGGACCAAGGGGACCGTTTTAAAACGGCCGGTTTGGACCCGGCTTTAGCTTTTTAGGTCTCTCGTAAGGAGCATTGTATGCCTAATCAAGCCGTTCTGCTTGAAATGCAAAACATCACCAAGACCTTTCCCGGCGTGATTGCCCTGGATAAGGTCAATCTCCTGGTAAAACAGCGGGAGATCCACGCCCTGGTGGGGGAAAACGGCGCAGGAAAATCCACCCTGGTGAAAATTCTCTCGGGGATATATCCCCACGGTAGTTATGGGGGGAAAATCGTATTTGAAGGCAAGGATTGTGCCTTTGGGGATATCAAACAAAGTGAAAAGACCGGTATCGTAATTATCCACCAGGAACTGGCCCTTAGCCCCTACCTTTCCATAGCGGAAAATATTTTTCTGGGGGACGAGCGGGCCAAGTACAATATCATCAACTGGGATAAAACAAGGGACGATGCCCTTCTCTATATGCGGAAACTGGGGCTGGATGAAAACCCCAATATGCCGGTGAACAAGCTGGGGGTGGGAAAACAGCAGCTGGTAGAAATCGCCAAAGCCCTGGCAAAGGACGCCAAACTCCTGGTCCTGGACGAGCCTACTTCGGCCCTCAACGAGAACGACAGTGAACATCTGCTCCAGATCCTGCGGGAACTTAGGGATCAGCACAATATTTCGTCGGTGCTAATTTCCCATAAGCTCAATGAAGTGGCGGCGGTGGCAGACACCATCACCATCCTGCGGGACGGCAAGACCATTGAAACCCTGGAAGTAGAACGGGACGGAGGGGGCCGGGTCTCTATCAGCGAAGACCGGATCATCAAGGACATGGTGGGCCGGGAAATCACCGACCGCTTTCCAAAGCGGAACAATCCCATCGGGGAGGTGGTGTTTGAGGTGCGGAACTGGACGGTCTACAACCCCGACAATCCCGAGCGGAAGAAGCTTGACCAGGTGAATATGACCGTGCGGGCCGGGGAAGTGGTGGGACTGGCGGGCCTTGTGGGCGCGGGGCGTACCGAACTGGCCACCAGTATTTTCGGCAAGTACTACGGCAGGAGCATCAGCGGTCAAACCCTAATCGACGGCAGGGAGGTAAACCTCAATTCTATTCCCAAGGCCATTGAACAGGGACTTGCCTATATGACCGAGGATCGGAAGGAATTCGGCCTTGTGTTGATCGGAACCGTCAAAGAAAATACGACCCTGGCAAAATTGAAAAAGATCTCCCGGCGCAGCGTTATTAACGAACACGAGGAGATCCTTGCGGCGGAAGATTACCGGAAAAAACTCAACACCAAAACACCGTCGATTTTGCAGCTTGTGGGAAATCTTTCCGGGGGCAACCAGCAAAAAGTTGTGCTGGCCAAGTGGCTTTTCTCCGATCCCCGGATCCTTATTCTGGACGAACCGACCCGGGGTATCGATGTGGGGGCCAAACATGAAATTTACACGATCATCAATAATCTGGCGGCCCAGGGCATAGCCTGTATTCTTATCTCCAGCGAAATGCCGGAAATTATAGGCATGAGCGACCGGATCTACGTGATGAGCGAGGGGCGGATTACCGCCGAACTGGAAGGCAAAACCGCCACCCAGGAAGAGATCATGGGGCATATTCTGTCCAATTAAAGTATAAGGAAACGGCAGGGCTTATAATGAATAACTTATTTATACTGATAAAGAAAAATTCACGGCAGTACGGCATGGTTATAGCGCTGGTGGTGGCGATGATTTTTTTCGGTATTTTAACCAACGGCGTTTTTTTCCGACCGGTAAACCTGACCAATCTGGTATTGCAGAACAGTTATGTCCTTATTCTTGCGGTGGGGATGCTGCTCTGTACCCTCACCGGCAATGTGGACCTTTCGGTGGGTTCCATTGTCTGCTTTGTAGGGGCGGTCTGCGGAGTGATGATTGTGGACATGCATATGAATCCTTTTCTGGTCATGTTCATGGCGCTTCTTATCGGAGCGGTAATCGGCATGTGGCAGGGCTTTTGGATTGCCTTTATCCACGTTCCCCCATTTATTGCAACCTTGGCGGGTATGCTGATGTTCCGGGGCCTTGGGCAGGTTATTATGCAGGGGCAGACCAAGGCGCCCTTTCCAAAGGAATTCCAGGTGATAGCTTCGGGATATATTTCCGATTTTCCTGAACCCTTAAAGGGACTTACCATAGGCACTACGACGTTCCATTTCGTTTCCATTATTATCGGGCTGGCAATTGTGGCCTTTATCATCGTCAACGAGATCAAAAGGCGCAAGAAGCAAAAAGAATACAACTTTGATTTGCTGCCGAAGGGCATCTGGATAATCAAGCTGGCGGCCATTGCTGCGGTCCTTATGGCGTTTACCATTGTATTTGCCCTCTACCGGGGTCTGCCCAATATTTTGGTTGTCTTAGGAATTCTTATCGCCGGCTATCAGTTTATCGCTTCAAAGACAGTTCAGGGCCGGCATATTTATGCCCTGGGAGGCAACGCCAAGGCGGCGAAACTTTCGGGAATCAAAACCGAATGGGTGATGTTCTGGATTTATACCAATATGGCGGTGCTTGCCTCCATAGCCGCGGTGGTCTTCGCCGCCCGGCTTAACGCGGCGACGCCGAAGGCCGGGCAGAACTTTGAAATGGACGCCATCGCCGCCTGTTATGTAGGCGGCTCGGCGGTATCCGGAGGTATCGGAACCATCATCGGGGCGGTGGTGGGGGGCCTTTTCATCGGCATCCTTAACAACGGCATGTCCATTTTGGGGGTCAGTACGGACTGGCAGCAGGCGATTAAGGGTTTTGTACTGCTGGCGGCGGTGGCCTTTGATCTGTATTCCAAAGCAAGAAGTTCAAAGTAAGGGGGCAACAATGGGGGCGCCACAAGACGCGATTGCCGCGGGCCATACCTTTCTCGGTATTGAACTCGGCTCTACCCGGATCAAGGCGGTGCTTATCGGGGAAGATTTTTCGCCCCTGGCCTCGGGGGGCTTCGACTGGGAAAACAGGCTGGAAGGGGGATTCTGGACCTACCATCTGGATGAGGTGTGGAAGGGTGTACAAGAAAGCTTCCACAATGTATCCGCCGAAGTAAAGAGCCGCTACGGCCTTCCCCTTACCCGGCCGGGGGCCATCGGCATCTCCGCCATGATGCACGGCTACATGGCTTTCGACGCAAAGGGCGTGCTGCTTGCGCCGTTCCGCACCTGGCGCAATACCACCACGGAAGCGGCGGCCAAAATCCTGAGCGAACAATTTCATTTTAATATTCCCCAGCGCTGG
>JAISOA010000065.1 GCA_031275945.1 Spirochaetaceae bacterium | reverse complement strand
CCGGCTGTAAAAACCGGGCGGCGCAGAAAATGGCGGCCCAGGGTATTGCCGCTCCGCTGGCGGAGGAAATCGTTGACCTCGTGGAGGCTCTGCTCCCTGCAAATACCGGCGGCGGTAATTCTAATGTAGACGCCCGGGCAATGCGGACAGACGCCTTCGCACCGGCGCCACGACAGACGCCGCCCCAAACGCCGCGTCCGGCAAGCCGTTCACCGGAACCCTTAAACCGGCAACCGGCACAGCCGCCCGCGCCGCCGCAGCCCCAACCGGCGGTTTCCGGTCACGGCGGCGGAACACCCGGCGGCGTGAAAAACAGCCCGGGCAAAAAAACGCTTGTGTTTGGCATTGCAAGCGGCCTTGGGGCGGCAATCGGAGAGCTGGTCTCGGAGCCTGTAAATGTTTTTTTCGAACAGTCCCCGGTGTCATTTATAGGGAACGTATTGTTTGTCGCCCTATGGGCCGCCCTTATCAGCCTGGGAGTTTCCGTCGGACTGCTCCTGGCACAGAACATATATTTAAAAAAACCACCCCGCTCAGAGTCCTTTGTTAAAACGGTGATCCTGGGTATAGTAAGCGGAACCATTGCCGGTGCGGCGGCGCAGCTTATATTTTCCTTCACCCAAAACATTTCAACGGCCGCCGAGATCATAAGCCGCATCATCTGCTGGGGGCTTATGGCCTGCGGCGTTGGTTTTGGCGTTTCCCTGTTTGTCCCCAACTATCCCCGAAGGCGGGCAATGCTTGCGGGGCTTCTGGGCGGCGTCGCCGGCGGGGCAATATTCCGCGCCACCTTTGGACTGCTCCCGGGAATCGCCGGAAGGATCTTCGGGACCGCCGTTTTGGGCCTGTTTATCGGACTAACTATTTCAATTGTGGAAGAAATCCTCCGGGAAGCGTGGATTACCGTGGTGTGGGCCAGAAACGAAACGACCAATGTATCCCTGGGGGCCAAGCCGCTCGTCCTGGGTTCGTCCCCCGAAGCCGATGTATATCTTCGCCGGGACAAGTTCCCGCCCGTGGCAGCCATTGTTAAAATTGAAAATGCGCGGGTGGTGGTGGACAACAAACTAAACGGCCGGTCTACGGAACAGACGGACGGCAGTGAGATAAATCTGGGGACCATAAAGATCATCATCCATGTTCGGCGGCATTTTTCATGAGGCGCCTCCGGGCCTTTAGTTTGATTCCGTAGAACGGTATACTATTGCCCATGGCTCAAAACCTTCGCGCCAGACTTGCCCGCATCCGGGAACAGCGCCGGGATCCGCCGGATTTGCCGGCACCTTCTTCGCAAGCCGCCGGCGCCCCGGAGCGGCGGTCTTTAGAGGGTTCCGGATTACCCCCGGTTGCAGCGGCTATTGTTCCAAGCCCGGCGCAGGAGGTCTGGACCGGGGCGGGCTACCAGGTTCTGCGCCGGACCCTTACCCTGCCGCTGCGTATGCCGGTAACATTGCCAAACACCCTGCCCTTGCTGCTTCCGGATCTGCTCCGGGGCTCTATTTTTGATACGGCGGATCCCGGCAAATCCGGCGCTTTTAGGGCGGAGCAGTTTTTGTTCTTTGATCTGGAAACCACCGGTCTTTCCGGCGGTGCCGGAACAGTGGCCTTTCTTGCCGCATTTGGCCGTTTTGTTCCCGGCGTTTCCCCCAGGACCGGGGAATTTTCCGGCCTTGAAGTTACCCAGATACTGCTTCTTGACTATCCCGGCGAACACGATTTCCTTGAGGCGGTTCTTTCGCATATCGATTCCTCCGGTTCCACGCCCTTGTTCTTAACCACCTACAACGGCAAAGCCTTTGATTCCCAGATCCTTAAAACCCGGTGCCTTATGAACGGTCTGGCGCTTCCATCCCTGCCGCAGGCGGATCTGCTCTATCCCGCCCGGCGGCTCTGGAAACGGATCCTGCCTAACTGTTCCCAGGCCACCATTGAAACAATGATCCTGGGACTGGACCGGTCCGGGGATACGCCGGGTTCCATGGCCCCCGGCATCTGGTTTGACTTTTTGCGGGCCGGCGCCGGATTCTCCGGGGGGCCGGAAACGGCGGCGCTCCTGAGGATCTGTGATCACAATGTGAAGGACATCTTTGGGCTGGCCTCGTTGTTCCGGGGATTTACGAAAATTGCCGCGGCGCCCCTGGATGCGGCAAGCCGCTTTTGCTGCGACGAGGAATATCTTGCCCTAAGCTGGCGCTACGCTGCCCGGCGTAGGTTGCCAAGGAAGCTGTGGAATGCAGAGGGGATGGATTGGCCCCCGGGGGAAGACCTGGAACAGACCGCATCACTGCTGTTACAAAGGGCCGCAAAAGAGTACCCCCG
The DNA here is from genome assembly GCA_031275945.1 of Spirochaetaceae bacterium. Lineage (GTDB taxonomy): Bacteria > Spirochaetota > Spirochaetia > Treponematales > Breznakiellaceae > JAISLT01. The sequence continues at coordinate 3,544 of JAISOA010000065.1, read as the reverse complement.
GTGCTGTCTGCGTCTGGCCTTTGACCTCCGTTCCGGGGGCCGGCATGAGGACGCCCGGGAGCGACTGGGGGTTTTGCGGGATTGGCCGAATACAGGGCCCCCGGGGGAAAAAGCTCCGGGCCGTGAATGTACCGTTCCGCTTAAGGCCCTGGCCCTGCAAACCCTGGCGATTGATGCGGAACGGCAGCTGGGGCGGCGGGATCTGGCCCTGGCATACGTAGAAGAAGCGCTGGCCCTGGAACCGGCAGGAAATGCCGGCGGCACCGGGACGGACCGGATCGGGGAACGCGTTGCACTGCCCCAGGGCCTGCGGGAAGATCTGGAACGGCGGCGGGATAGGCTTATTCATAGCGGAGTCTAGTACCCAGCCGTACGCATTCCCTGCGGGATCTGCGGCAGGGAGGTTCATGTAAAGGTTTTCTTTATTTTTGCAAAGAACGCCTCTGCGTCCTTCGGGTCCTCCACGGGTCCGTCTCCTTCCCGGACCTCCACCAGGTGGGAGGGGATCTCCGCCAGAAAAGGCGACGGGGCACAGTCGATTGTGTCCTGAAGGCGGCGGCGCTTTCTGCAGCTTGTGATATAAAGCTTATTTCTGGCCCGGGTAATGGCCACATAAAAGAGCCGGCGTTCCTCTTCCAGGGGGCTTTGACCCTCCTCCGCGTCCTCCTCAAGGCTCCGGGTGTGGGGGATAATTCCCTCTTCCGCCCCGGCGATAAACACCACAGGGAATTCCAGGCCCTTGGCGGAATGGATGGTCATAAGGTTGACCTTTCCTTGATCCCCCGGGGCATCATCCTGACCGTCGCTGCTGGTGATAAGACTAACCCGGTTTAGCCATGCGTAAAGGCCCGTATCAAGGGTATCCGGTTTTTTTTCCCAGTTTTCAATGGCCCGGATAAAATATTCAATATTGGCAAATTTCCACCGGGCAATTTTTTCGTTTTTGCTGTACTCCGTTATAAGGTAGGACCAATAATTGATATGATCCGTGAGGTTCCGGGTTTTTTCCGCCAGATTTTTCCGGTCCCCCAGCATCCGGTCCCGGAATGTTTCGATTAGATTCATAAAGGTTTCAAGCTCCACCCTGGCTTTTGCAGGAAGGGGGGAATCCATTCCCGCCGGAAGACGGCACAACCGTTCCATGGCGTCCCAGAGGAAGGTTTTATTGGTCCGGGCCAGTTCCGAAATCGCCAGGATTGTGGTTTTCCCTATGCCTCGCCGGGGGGTATTGATGATCCGCAGCAGGTTAATATCATCGTTTATGTTGGCGATGATCCGCAGATACGAAAGAATATCTTTAATCTCCTTGCGCTGAAAAAAACTTTGGCCGCCGGAAACTTTATAGGGTATGTTTTCCTCCAGAAGGGCTTCCTCAAGGGTCCGGCTCATAGAATTGGTCCGGAGCAATATTCCAAAGTCATCGTAACGCAGGCCGTCCCGCATCATGTGGGCCTTAATTTTGCCGGCAATAAAATCCCCCTCGCCGTTTTCATCCAGGGGAAAAAAAAACTCCACGGGCCTTCCCCCGGAATTACTGGACCACAGGGTTTTTTCTTTCCGCCGGGTATTGTGGGAAATAACTCCGTTGGCGGCTTCCAGGATCGTGGTGGTAGACCGGTAGTTTTGTTCCAGCTTAATTTCTCTGGCGCCGGGAAAATCCCGTTCAAACATAAGAAGGTTTTCGTAATTTGCCCCCCGCCATGAATAAATGGACTGATCGTCGTCCCCCACAACGCAGAGGTTTGCCGTGCTTGCCTTGTCCCATGGATCCGGCATAAGAAGTTTTATAAGCCTATACTGGATCCGACTTGTGTCTTGAAATTCATCCACCATAATGTACCGATACCGGCGGCGGTACTTTTCCAGGATCTCTGGATATGTTGTAAAAAGCTCGATGGGAAGAACCAAAAGATCGTCAAAATCCAGGGCGTTAAAAACCTTAAGACTGTGCTGGTATTCCCGGTAAACCTTTTCATAAGCCGCAGCTTCCTGTTCCGCCCCGGCGGTTCCGGCTATTCCCGGAGCATCTTTCCAGGAATAACGGCCCGTTTTAATGTTGGAGAAAAGCTGGCCCAGGCTGTAGATAGAACTTCCCTCTCCTATTCTGCACTCCCGCAGGCTTTCCCGGATAAGCTCGCCACGGTCCGTTTCGTCGTAAATAGAAAAATTTTTCCGGTACCCCAGAATTTCAATTTCTTCCCGCAGAAGCTTTACCCCTAGGGCGTGAAAGGTACTAATCGTGAGGCTTTGTAATTTTTTCCCCGTTAGTTCCTTAACCCGGACTTCCATTTCTCTGGCCGCTTTGTTGGTAAAGGTTAGGGCCAGGATCGAATGTTGAGGAATGCCCCGTTCCAGCATGTGGGCAATGCGGTATGTAATTACCCGGGTTTTACCCGATCCGGCGCCGGCAATGATCAGCACCGGCCCATCAACGGTCTTTACGGCCTGAAGCTGGGGACCGTTAAGGGATTTTTCCAGATTAAGCATTGTACCCTAACAAATTACAGTGTTCTTATGAAGATCCGGAACGCCCCTTTACCCAGGAGCATAATGGCCGTAACAATGGCCCCCGCCGCCGTTACCCCCAGAATCACCGCCGGCAAAGTTTTCCGTTTGGAAAGGCCCAGAACCCAGGCCCCCAGGGTACCGGTCCAGGCGCCGGTTATGGGAAGGGGTATGGCCACAAACAGGGCTATTCCCAGGACTCCCCATTTTTCCACCCCCCGGTGAAGCTTAAGCCGGGCCCGTTCTACAAAACGGTCAAATATAGTGCGGTACCATGAAAAACCCTTGCGGGTTTTACCCTCCCCGCGGGTCTCTGCGGGACCGTAAAAAAGCCGGTGCAGGGTAGAAAGGAAGACCCAGCAAAGGGGGGCGGCCAGGGAATTTACCGCCACCGCAAAGGGCCAGGCTATAAACCAGGGAATACCGTTAAGCAGGGCAAAGGGAATAGCCCCCCGCAGCTCGGAAATGGGAAGCAGGGAAAAAAAAGCCGTCCAAAGATAGATCATAGGGCTTCCTTATACAGGCCTTGGCCTTGTTTGTCAACCGAGGGGCAGGGCACGTGGCGCAATGCACCCAGGATAAATGCATAGAAATTCTTCCGCTGCCTGTAAGGTGATACACTCTTCCCCAGGAGGGGGTATAGGGAAAAAAACGTCAAAATACGGGAAATCAGGGAATTGATGGATGAATACGGCGTAACCCACTATTGAGAACATCAACATTGAGTCGCTGAGGAAACTTCGGGAGGTGTTTGAATCGCTGAAAGACCAGTGGTTTGGGCCGGAGGTTCGACGGGGTATTGAACCAGAGGCTTCGCAATAAAAAACAAGGCGGGGTGGCGACACGGGAATATTACCGTACCCAGAACATAGGCTGGCGGTATCACAAGGATGAATGGGCAAGGCTGAAGAGCATCGGCTGTGCCAAACGCATTCTTGAGAAGTTCCATGGACAGACAGCGTAGAGATCCGGTATTTCATCGCCAGTATTACGGATATAGAGTATGTTGCGAAAGCGGTGCGGGGGCATTGGCAGGTAG
>JAISOA010000051.1 GCA_031275945.1 Spirochaetaceae bacterium | reverse complement strand
ACAAATAAATCTCTTTTCCGGCGATACCTGTAGGCCTCGTTGCCGCGGCTGTTTCGCTTCTGCTTCCATTTTTTTTATTAGAAGGCTGATTTCCGCTTCTCAAGATTCTTTATACTTTTTCCTCTTTATTTATAAAACTGGTGTATCCCGGCAATTTTATGGGGGTACACCGGCTAAATGGGGTTCAAACATTGTTGTGCCGGCCTCGCCGGTGGACAATGAAAAATATGTTTTATTAAGCGGAGGTAATGTATGCGGATGAAAATAACGAAGAAGGAGACAATTATGAGAAGAGGTAAATGCCTGTTTGCCATGGCGGTACTGTTCTTTATCAGCCTTCCGGGATTATTTGCGGGAGGGCAAAAGGCCCCGGACAGCGGCCAGACACCGGTTACTATAACCTGGGGTGTATATGAAACCGATAATCTGACCGCCGATCTCTGGGCCGGCATAATTTCGGCCTTTGAAGCGGACAATCCCAATATCAAAATACGGAAAGTTCTGGCCGCCGGTGATGACCGCGCCTCTTTTTGGAGAACCATGCAGGCCAGCGGCAATTTCCCCGATGTGGTTCTGGAGGCGGAAGTTTATGCCTCAATTCCGGGTATCTTTGCCGAAGTGCCTGAAGATATAATTGCCCAGTTTGATCCGGCCGTTCTTGCGGTTTATGGGGGTAAATATATAACTATTCCCGGTATGAAACAGCTCCGTATGCAGTGCTACTACAATAAAGCCGACTTTGCCGCCTTGAACCTCCGGGAACCCCAGACCTGGGAAGAATTCCTCAATGTGTGCCGGACCCTCAAGGCCGCGGGGAAAGTTCCTCTTATCTGCGGCGGTACCGGTGATGTATGGGCCACCGGCGCCCCTTATTGGATTTCAGCGGCAAACCAGGTATTGATTGACGCGTATCCCAACTTCAACGCGGATCTTAAATCCGGCAGGGTAAAATGGAACAACCCGGCGCTGGCTGACGCCCTTACCCAGTGGCAGAATCTGGTAAAGTCGGGATATTACCATCCCGGCTGCATGTCTTTCAGCTATAGCCAGGCTGCGGCGGAATTCCAGAACGGTGCCGCTTCCATGATGATAGACGGTTCCTGGGCCGCGGCAGGGTTTGATGCCGCGGGAAACACCGGATTTGGGGTCTTCGCTATGCCCAATCCCAAAAATCTTAAAACCTATTGCGCCGCTGTCAGTTATTGGGGTGTTTCCGCCCAAAGCAAAAACAAAGAAGCGGCCTTTGCCTTTGTAAAGTATGTACTGGGTGGAAACGAAACCATATACCGTAATTATCTTAAAGCCGACGGCCTTTCATCTACCACAAAGAAACCGGTAAACTACGATCAGGGGCCGGTGATGAATAAATTTGTGCAGAACTGGAATTCCTATACCCTGACACCGGAGATCAATAAAGTAGCCGGTGATTTGGCAATTCCAATCGGCGTTGAAAGTTTTATCGACAAGTCGCTGCAGAATATTTTCAACGGCGCCGGTATCGCGGGGGAACTTGAAAGCTGGGACGCCGAGTATCAGCATCTCCTCGCGGCCCAGTAAGCGATTCCACAGGGGGATGCATGGACAGAAGAAAAGTTCCGGGACAAGCTTCGCTGGAAGTTCCGGCCCTCTTTGCCCTTCCGGCAGGGATCATTTATACCGCTCTTCTGATGATACCCATTTTTATGGCCCTGTTCATCAGTTTTACCCGGTGGAACGGCTTTTCGTCCATGCGGTTTATTGGGTTCGACAATTACATCCGGGTCTTTACCGATAAGCGTTTTGGCAATGCCGTGTCCAATACCCTGGTCATTTCCCTGGTTTTCGTGGCCGCGGTAAATGTCCTCGGCCTGTTTTTCGCCCTGTTCCTGAATAAACAAGGCCCGCAGAGCAACATTCTGCGGGCGGTTTTCTTCTGTCCCTTTATATTGAGCAGCGTGGCGGTTTCGTTTGTGTGGAAGAGCATTCTTTCCTATACGGGGGTGCTTAATTCCGTTCTGGCTTCCCTTGGGTTTCAGAACAGCATGGGGAACTATTTTGGTTCCCGCGGCAGCGCGCTGGTATGTATCTGTATTGTGGAAATATGGCGGAATATGGGTTACTACATTGTCCTTTATCTTGCGGCCCTTCAAACCGTACCCGCCGAACTTTACGAGGCCTGTACCGTTGACGGCGGCAGCCGGTGGCAGAAATTTAAATCCGTTACCCTCCCCCTGATAGTTCCGGGGGCCACGGTAAGCGTATTGATGAGCGTCATCAACATATTACGCATATATGATACGGTTAAGGTTTTGACCGACGGCGGCCCCGGTTACGATACTGAGACGGTGGTTTATAATATTGTGGCCCAAGGGTTCTCCAACAGCCTTTTAGGGTATTCTTCGGCCATTGCGGTGATACTCTTCCTTACAATAGGGGCCGTTACCGTGGGTATCATGCAGGCCAGTTCTTTTCTGGAGGCCGAATGATGAACCGTCCCAAATGGCGGGACATCTTAGCCTCCGCCGTAATTACCGGATTGGTGGGTCTTGCTGCCCTTGTAATGGTAATTCCCATTTATATCAGCATAATCAATGCCTTTAAGATGTCCCGGCTGATCCAGAGAAGCCCCCTTGCCCTGCCTTTGCCGCCGACGCTGGATAATATCACCCGGGCAATTGGAAACGAGAATATACATGTGGGGACCATGTATTTTAATACCATAACGTTGATGGTATTTGCGGTGCTTATCTGTATTTTTGTTTCTTCCATGGCTGCCTATTATCTGGCCAGGAGAAAATCGCGGCTGGCTAAATGGCTTCGCATTTATTTTTTAATAGGAATAATGGTTCCCTATGTCATTGTGTATCTGCCCCTCTGTGTAATCCTCCGTATTGTTCATATTCCCTTTGGCCTGCCTACGCTGATAATTATTTTTGTTTCAGGAAACATTTCCTTCTCTACATTTATATATACCAATTATATCCGCACCCTGCCTTTTGAACTGGAAGAAGTCTCCATGATAGACGGTGCGGGCCGGTGGACAATATTCTGGCGCATCCTTTTTCCCCTCCTTAAGCCCTGTACCGCCACGGTAATGATCTTTGTAGGCATCGGAGTTTGGAATGATTTTATGACCCCCCTGCTGCTGGGACAGGTTAAAACGATTACGGTGGGAATCTATACCGCCATCGGCCCCCATTCCGCAGACTGGGGTTTGAGTTTCGCCTTTGTTCTTTTTGCAACCGTACCGGTAATCATTGCATTTCTGTTTTTGCAGAAACAGTTTATTGCGGGCCTTACCGCGGGGGCGGTTAAAGGATAATATGCCGCATCTCTACGGATTACCGAAAACAGGGTAAGAAAACCTCTAAAAACTAAAGTTTTTAGAGGTTCCCAATAAATTTTTGTTCTAAGGAGTAATTGTATGAAACTTGCACAGCGCCTGCCGTATCATTCATGGCGTCAGGATGAAGGCTTTAAGAAAATTTTGGACTTTTGCCTTTCCTACAGCGATTGCCTTGACGAATTGACATTTTTGACAAACTACATCCATTATGGATACTATCCTCTGGATGCGGTTAGAGAAGACTGCGGAATACTGGAGAAAAGAATTGCCGCTTTCAGGGAAAATGGTTTTTCCAGTGTAGGCATCAACGAGCTGGTTACTGTTGGCCACATAAACGAGGGATACGCCTATAATAAAAGTCCCTTTGCTCCTATTACCGGTTTTGACGGGCAGGAATCAAAGACCTGCTTTTGTCCAAGCCATGAGGACATGAAGCAGTATATTGCGGAAAAATACCGCATCCTTGCCCGGACAAAACCTGATTTTATCTGGGTTGATGATGATATTAAGTACTTTTGGAACGGCGTTAAATTCGGCTGCTTCTGTAACACCTGTATGGCGAGATTTAATAAAATAGCTGGTACTCACTATGATCGCGAAACACTTGTAAAGGCCATGAATAAGCCTGACGCGGTAGAACTGCGCGGGGTCTTTGTTCAGGATATAAGTGATAAAATTTCGGAACTTCTGGGTATTATTAAGGATGCCATCCTTGGGGTGGATCCCCGAATCAAGACAGGTTTTATGACTCAGCATCAGGGGTGGAGCACTTTTAACGGCATGTCTTTTTCCGACTGGTTTCCCGCCCTTGGGGCGGTCAAGGGCAGGCCCGGGGAGGGGTACTATGACGACGGCATTCCGGAAAATGTCTGTATTAAGGCATTGTCCGCCGCGCGGCAGGCGTCGGAGTATCCCCCTTCGGTAAGGGATGTTCAATACGAAGTTGAAAGCTTTCCCTACCATCTTTTTCAGAAATCCCGGCTGATCACCCTTGATGAATGTACCCTGGCCATGGCTTCCGGGATGAACGGCGTTTTATTGAATACCATAAAAGCCGA
>JAISOA010000105.1 GCA_031275945.1 Spirochaetaceae bacterium | reverse complement strand
ATCTTTTTTGCCAATCCCAAAATACGGCTGGGGCTGACTATCGGAATATTTCTGTCAGGTGTTCTCGCCCTGCTTATCCCCCATGTCCTTATCGGAGGCTGTGTTATGCACTCCATGCCCTGCCGAAAAATAACGTTTCCGTCGATTACCGTCATCGCCGTCCTGCTGCTGATAAGCTCGGCCCTGAACGCGCTCTACCTTTCCCGGATAAAAAACCCGGCGCCCGATCAACAGTAAACCTGTGGGCCGGTTCCACTGAGCCGGTTCCGCCGGGAACGGAGTTCCCTCATGTTTATTCGGTCTGCCCGGTTTGTTCTATTCGCCCCGTTTGTCCCGTCCCGTTGTTTACCCGCTCCAAAGCGTTTGTTAATTTACGGCGCAGATCGGACAGGTACAGCTCCGATAATTCCGGCAGCGACGCCGATTCCAGTTCCATGGGAACTGAGCTGATTTTATAAAAGAAAATAAACAGCGCGGCTACAGCGTAAAGCGCGAAATTGCCATAGATATACTTTGGGCCATTGAAGGAAATACCTTTTCGTATCAGGAAACGAAGGTTGTATTGCTGGACGGGATAACCATAGGCGGAAAATCGATGCAGGAGCATCTGGAAATTATTAATCATAAAGAGGCCATAGATTATATTGAAGAACTGTCCCGTAAAACAGCAACGGAATTGACGCGGACGGATATTTTTAATATTCATGCAATAATATTTCAAGGTTTTCTTGCCCCCATAACGAAACCGCCCGCCGCCAAGGACGGCGGCGGGCGTGGGATAAATGCAGTGACTGACACCCCCTGCGTTTTTTCTAACAAAGAAGAAGAATTTTGAACCACAAAGGCGCACAAAGAAAGACGAAATGACTTATTTCTTTCGTGTCCTTCGTGGTTCATTTTTCTTTTTTCCCCCGCGTTTCCACGGTCAAAACGGCGCCTGGCACTCCTGCGTTTCCGGGCAACCAAGAGAGAGCATCGTGTTCTTCTAATCCAAAGTGCCGATCTGGAGATACACCTTATCCCCTCTTACGTTATAGTCAGTCCTACCCACCTTTCCGTTCATTGTTGTTACAAAAGGAACCCAGGTTGATCCCACAGTCGTAAAGGTTATTTCCCGGCTTCTCCGTTCACTTCCTCTGGCAAGAAACTCTATAAAGATCGTATGCGTTCCCTTCGACACAGGAAACGCAAGGGTCTCGCGTTTTTTAATTGTCTTTACATTAGTGCCGTCAAGATAGATATGCCATTCTTCCGGTTCACCGATACGCGTACTCAATCCGGTTTCCGTTATCCGTCGTATGACAATTAAAGACTCATTGTCGCTGAGACGTACGCCCATTTCCGCGGCCTTTTCCTGTGCCGTAGCCCTTGGATACTGTATGGCTGCCGAAGTCTGCCTGGTATACGTAACCGTATCCTGGCCGGGGGCGGACAGTACAAGCTGGCCGTTTTGCAGCGTATAGTTTACGGTTGTAATGTGTGCGGGCGTTCCCTGATATGATGGCAATGTTTCATATAAATCGGCGGTCGCGGTTACCGATAGCGGCAAAAAATACCGCATATCCATGGGGCCGGCAGCATAACCGCCTAATTGTTCCAGTTGGTAAAGTTCCATAGTGGAACCGTTTAACTGGAAAATACCCCTGGTTGCATTGACGCTGTGGTTTTTTCCCCTGATGCTGTCACTGGCAACAACAAATTGATTGCCGGTAAAAGCATATTCCACTTTAGTGGTTATCCTGCCGTTTACCGTTTCATATCCCCAAACGCCTTCCAGCGGACTCGCTTCGCTGGAAGGCGCGGGAACCGTGGAAAAATCGGTAATTTTATTCATCGCGTCAAATTGCGCCTGTTGCGCCGCAAGTATTTGCGCCTGCATGGCCGATAAGTCCGGCATACTGAAACAAGCCGTTACCAGCAGTCCGGCGGCTATAATCGTTACAGCCATACCCCATACAAAAAACGTTTTTTTCTTCATACAAAACCTCCTGCGGTTTTTATGTCCCGCCGACAAAATGGTTTTATGTATACCACCATTGCGGATAATACCGTTAGTCGTGGTAAATTCCTTTCCCATCACGGAATAACCGCGCTCAACACCGGCCCAAAGGGCCCTGCCTCCCCCTTGCTGTTTTCGTAGTACAGGCAGAAGTACACCGTGTTCCCGCTCTCCCCGTCAAAATCAAACCGATCCTTCTGCTTCCGGGTAAATACCGAATAGGGCAGCGCCTTCCCGGTCTTGAGCGGCCCGTCCAGACGGAAGGGGAACCGCTCGCTGGCCGGTCCCGTAAAGCCGTAGTAAATCCGCACGCCGTAGCCGCTCCGGGGGTCCGGCTGGCAGTTTGTTGCGCTTTGCGCATAAAACCTCAAAAAATCGACTGAAAGGCGATTTTTTACCTTGCAAACTGCCAAAGGATGCCCAATAATCGTGGTTTTTACGGATTTTTTCAACGAAAAAACCGTAAAAACCTACAAGTGCGACAGGCTCCTAGTCAATACTCGCCACGGCCCGGAACTTCCGCAGTTCCACCATGTGGATACCGGGTGGCCCGTTACTTAATATCCCTGTTGCCGCAATTTTTCATCATTATCCTCCTGTTGATAATTTTGTTTCTAAAAAAGCAAGTAACCTTGGACCACATCCAAATTTATAATAATAAGAATCAACACCAATCCTGCGGACTGGTATTCCGCGGGGTACCGACAGATAACTAACAAACAAAATGACGTTCTTCTTTATTTGCCGCTATGTCATGTTCCGCCTCCGTGTTGTTTCGCCGCCGGCGAATTTAGCGACAGAGGGGAGATCGATGAAACGGCTAACGCGGCGCTGTCTGTGTTCCGCTTGTTAAAGGAAGGGACGGAAAACGCTACTTTGAAGTGTTGATGTCTATATCGCGTGTACGGGGGGGGGGGGGGGGGGGTTTTCGTGTATAAAAAAATAATTAAACAAAAAATTATTACCCCATTTTAAATATTCCCATTTTTTAGCGGCGGGGCTTAACAACCCGGGCCCCC
>JAISOA010000112.1 GCA_031275945.1 Spirochaetaceae bacterium | reverse complement strand
CCGGGCAATAACTTCGCCGAACGCTATGGTTTCCTCCGGAGACGAGGAGACAAATTCCCCCTTAGCCGGGTAATCCGCCTGTTTCATCCAGCACCGATATATATTTTTTTATTTCTTTTATTAAGGGGAGCAGGGGGTAATCTATTTTCCCCATATCAGTAATAATCACCTCGTTAATTCCGGTGGGTTTGGTTTCCACGATAAAATCAATGGGGCTTTCCACGGTTTTATTAAGCAGATCGATCACCAGGGTGCCGGAAAAAAGGCGCCGGTAATAAATGGGAACATCTTTACGAATTAGATTTTTTATCGCTGCAACTTTCATTATTCAAATCATTTCCTGCGTAAAACAGCTCAATCATTGCCGTATTCAAAAACCATGGCGTTGATGGCATTCATGGCCCTTCGGGGAATTTTAAGAAATTTTATGTGCATAATGGTATTGGCAATACCGCTGCGGTTTATCCGTAAAACCTGTCCAAGTACCGCCACGGGGGATCCTACGACAAAGTCCAGCTCTATCTTAAGCCGTGAACCGGCGGGGACGGAATTTTGGGTTTTTATGGCGCATCCTCCTATGGAAAGATCCGTTACATTGCCGGACATGCGCCTGGAATCCACCACCATCTTGGGAGGCTTTTTGTTCTTTTGTTCCTCTAACCGGACAAGAAAAAAATCACAGGAAATAAATCCCTGCCGTCTTCTAAACCTCCGTTGGGTCATGGCTTTTACCTTGCCGGAATGGCTAAGCTGCAGAGCCGGGCCGAATGAGGTATCGGCCATTCCCGTTACCTGGCAGTCGTAGGAAAACCCCTTGCTGGTTTTGGTAAAGAAGGCCAGATTCGCTCTGGTTCCCTTGGGAAACCGGATAAGGCTGCCAATGGCGTTGCGGGGACAATCCACCAAGACGCTGTCCCCCTTGGAGCTTATAATCTTTACCGAATAGGATTCCTGGTTTGTCGTAAGCACCGCGGCCATATTGGAAGAAATGCGCTGCGCCGCAGGATCGTCGGGACTGGTATTATGGCGAACTTCGATGGTATTCCGGACAGAAAAAAGTAGGGCCAGTTTTTGCTGCGCCTCTTCTTCCGAGTTGGCGCTTTTTTCTATTTGTCTAAAGGCCCGCTTAAAATGCTTGTCCAGAACCATCGGATTAGTTACCGCCCGTTCGGGATCCGTAACTCCGCCGCTTTTTAGTACGTACTCAAGCAGATTTGTCTGATCCCGGTTAAGGTTGTATGTCTTGGCCACCCGGTGCAGAGCAAACACCGAAAATTTGCGGGGGCTGCCGCCGGCAGCTAGTTTACCGCCCCCGATGCCGTTTTTAACAAGGTTGCTGACAAGGACGATAATCAGTATTGTCCCCAGGCCTACAAGAACTATCGTTCCTCCCAAGGGATCGTCTTGCTTAAAATACTGGACCTGTTGAAGTAAAAACAGATTCATCCTTGGTTTTCTTCTCCCGTCTGCGCCGCCTTACCGGTCTTAATACCGCATAATGCCGAACAAAGCCGTAAAAGCCGTGGGGCAAGTTCGTATTCGGCTAAATCGCCCACTAAAACGGTGTCGTTGTTTTCATATGCCGTAGTAAATTCATTTAAAACGGCGCTGAAATCGTTAATATAGCTTTCCAGATTTACGGAATCCGCCGTCCCTAAATCTACCTTTATAGTTTCAATATCGGCGCCAAATTGCCGGAACAGAAATATCAGGCGGTATATTTTTTCCGCCAGGGGTGAAAAAAGGGTAATTGTTTCCGCAGCCCTGCTGTCTTTGCCGGTTTGCATATCCAGGGGCAGTTCTTCCAGCCTGCGGACGATCTCAGCTGCCTCTGCCGCTGCCCGGCGCATTTCCTCTCCGGGGTTTTCTACCTCCCGTATCCGTTCGATCACAAGGGCCAAGGTATCCGCAGGGGAAACGGAACCCTCCAGGGTTTTTACCGCCACATCGTATAGTTCAGGGGCGTTTTTTTCCAGAAATAGCGCGGCGGGGGAGGAAATCCATGCCCGGCTCTCTGTTTTTTTATCCGGATCCGTATAGGCCGCCAGATCCTGCTTAAGCCGTACCAGGGCTTCCAGCATTAGTTCCGCCCAGCCCGATGTGGCAATATTTACCGCGCTAATACCTGCCAGGGGAAGATTAAAGGCCCTCTCCATGGAATGGCTGTCGTATACGGTTCCATCCACCTCCAGGCCGCTTATAAAAAGCCCAGAATTGCCAAGCCATGTATAAATTCCCGTCAACACCTCTCCCAGGTTTGTTTCGGATTCCAGAACAATGTTCGCCTTTTTTCCGTTTATGTGTATCTCCATGGATTACCGGCTACCGTTGATTGAATTGGCCTGTCTGCTAAAATTATCCAGGCTGGTTCCCATCTCCTGCATCCGGTTATAGGCGCTTTCCATTCTACCGTATTGGCGCTTTAGGGCATCTTCCTTCGCTTCCAACTGCCGGTCCAAAGTAGCGATGCGTCGTTTTTCCTGATCGATTCGGGAATCAATGGTCCCGGTTTTTAGGGAAATGACGCCCCCGGTTTCCACATAGGGCTTGACCAGGGTATCCAGAGAATAGGCCACCCCGGAATCCACAATAAGGTCTCCGTCCGTATCAAGCCCAAAGAGTTGCTGGATGGGCCGCAGATCTTTTTGAAGGGCCGCATCCAGAATTTTTTCGTCAATTTCAAGGTACCCCCGAAGGCGGGCCGGATCGTAGCCGGTACTTGCCCCTGCCCGGCGCAGATCGGTGCCTACTCCAATCTGAACAAGAAGCATGGAATTTTCTTCTATCTGGGTAGGGTAGGGATTTGTGACGGCCCGTTGAAGGTTGTTTTTAAACTGGTTAAGCATTGAATCACCGGAAAAGCTGCCCAGCCGGTTCCGCAGTTCGGCCTGCTCTTCCGCAGTCATGTAGTTTAATTCCTGGACAATGCGGTCGTCGGTCCGGGTAAGGACATTCAGTTCCGCCATCAGGCGGTTGTAATTACCCACCAGGGTAATGATCGCGTCTTTAACCGCCTCCCGGTCCGGCTCTATGGCAAGGGTTACGGGTTTATCGGAAGCCGCTTTGGCGGTAACGGTTACCCCCGGAATCAAATCGCTTATATCGTTGGATGGCCGCTTAATTTCAATGCCTTCCATGACAATAATCGCGTCCTGGGCGGTGGATATAGCATTGCCGGCCCTAAATTCGGCGGCGGGCCGGGGATTATGGACCGATACATTACGGATCGAAAGATCCCGGTGGGTATTGTTGTTAACGATCTCCAGGGCCGCTACGGCCTTTCCGCCGCCCAGTTCATCCAACTGTACCGTACCGGGAATAAAACCCGAAGAATCCTGTATCAGGGGCAGGGAGGCGGAACTTCCGTCGGTAAAGCGTAAAAACAGCATCTGGGAATCATCGACCCTGACAGGGGCCGGCGGCGGGATCCACTCCGGCAGGGATACGGAGGAATTGTCGTTTTCGATGGTTATGCCCCCGTAACTTGCCGATCCTGCGCCGGGGATACGGGGTCCGGAAGGGGCCGTGACGGTTTTTCCCGTTTCCGGGGGGCTAACCGTAGTGGACGTTTCAAAACTAAGAAGTATTCCCTCCCGGACGCTGAGATCCCGGGCGGGCTGGGGAAATTCAATGGCCTGGGTTTTTCCCGCTTCGACGGTAAGGGTATTGTTTGTCAAGGCAACTCTGTCGGGCAAAGATGGTTCTGAGGTTTCTTGGCTCCGCCGGCCTATGCCCACTGACTGAACCAGATCTTCCGCCGCTCCGGAAAAGGAAAGCCGGTTCTGGGACCCCGGTACCAGGGATTCAATAAGCAGGGATTTGGTCCCGCTTTCAACGGATAAAACACTGGCCTGAACCTTGCCCCGGCCCCGGCGGTTTAGTACCTCGGTAAAGTCGGCAAGGGTGCCGCCCCGGTAGTTAAAGCTTATTTGATCGTTTCCCACCATAAAGGTATAGGTCCCTTCTTTTACCCGAAAGGAAGGATCCAGGGGATTGGACAGGAAACGGTCGGCCTTGGCAACCTGTTTAACAATAAAACTCCGTTCCTGTTCCACCGCCTGCCTGGTGGCGGCGGCGCTTAACACGGATTCGTCGGAAGAACGGGCAATTCGCTCGTTAAAGGGGTTTTGAAAAGAAAACAAAGACCGGGCGCTTTCCCTAAGGCTGCCGATGCGCCGTCCGATTTCCTGCCAGTATCCTTTTTCTGTTTCCAGTGTCTCGATCTGGCGTTCGGATCGGTCCTTGGGAATACGCTCGACCTTCATCAACTCTTCTATGAGCGTATCCGTATTAAACCGGCTTTTAACCCCGGGAATATAGATATCGGACATAATCTTCCCCCCCAATGAGTGCGCTTATAACGCCCCCGTTATATCCGCTCGTCGAATAAAAACCCTATGGTTTCCCGTAGCCTGGAATGGAGCCGCTGCAATTCTTCGGGCGGAAGGACCTTAATCACCTTATCGGTTTCAGGGTCGATAACCTTTACAATAACATCGTGGGACTGATGATTTACTTCAAATTTAAGTTTTTTGTTAAATGCAAGGGATACCTTTTCCAGTTCCACCATGATATCCACGGAAGGGGTTTTACGATTTCCCGGCAGGGAAGTGTGAATTTTTTCCAATACTTCGGTCCGGGCCTCGGAGGACCGTCCGGTTTGCGTGGAAATCCTTTCCTGGGGGAGTTCCTGCTGCGGAAGTCCATTTCCTGCAACGGCAATTTGAATACCCATAGTACTCCACCTCCTATGCGATGTTTTCACCCGGGGGCGAAAATCGCTGCTTTAGCAAGGAAGGAGGGGAAGGGCGCGAACTTCCCGTATCCTCCTTAAGATTTTCCGGTTTCCCGGAAAACCTGAAAACAGGACCCGTGAAAGCGGGAACAAAAAATTCCGGGCTTTCCCAGGTTCCGTTTTCCGTTTCAAAAGACGACGTCCAGAGGTCTCTTGAACACAAGAAGCCGGTTAAAATTAACCAAGCAGTTGCAGTACCGACTGGGTCCTCATATTGGCCTGGGCCAACATGGCGGTTCCCGCCTGGTTCAGAATGCTGTCCTTGGTGTAATCCACCATCTGAGCCGCCATATCGGTATCCCGAATCCGGGACTCGGCGGCCTGCAGATTTTCCGCAGCAATAGCAACTCCATCGGCAGCCATTTCAAACCGGTTTTGGTATGCTCCAAGATCGGCCCGCTGCTTGGAAACCAGCTTCAACGCCGAATCCACCATCCCGATGGCCTGATTAGCCTCTTCCGGGGTAGCAATGGAAACGGTGCCGGTTTCGCCCTGAGCGGTCTGCAAACCAAGCGCAGATGCGGTCATGGTGCCGATAAAGACCTGTTCATTCTGATCCATATTGGCCCCCACCTGGAGCTGCATCACCCGGTTAACCGAGGAATTCTGCGCAAAAGCGCCCGTCAGCATATTCATGCCGTTAAACTGGGCATGACTGGCGATGCGATTAATTTCATCGACCAGCTGGGACACTTCCACTTGAATCTGCATACGATCCTCATCGGTATAAATACCGTTGGCGGATTGTACCGACAGCTCCCTAAGGCGGTGCAGAATATCCTGGGTCTCCTGAAGGTACCCCTCGGTGGCTTGGATAAACGACACGCCGTTCTGAATGTTACGCTCCGCCTGATTAAGCCCCCGAATCTGGCTCCGCATTTTTTCGGAAACCGCAAGCCCGGAAGCATCATCTCCCGCCCGGTTGATCCTCATGCCGGAACTAAGTTTTTCAATGCTCTTAGCCACATCGGCATTCGTAACGCCCAACTGGCGGTTGGCGTACATAGCGCTCATGTTGTGATTGATAATCATACATAACCCTCCATGAATTGTTAGCCTCGGCAGTCCTTGCCGAAGCTGTTCCACACGGGGAGGAGGGCAGGAGGG
>JAISOA010000110.1 GCA_031275945.1 Spirochaetaceae bacterium | reverse complement strand
CATTGATTCGATACCGTTAGCGAAAGAAAAGCTCATAGGTTACTATGAAACTGACGGACAGGCCGTATGAATTTCTTCAAGTGTCAGTTCAAGTCTTGGCGATCACAATTCATTTAATAAATATATTTTATAATCGTTTTTCCAAATAATCTTTGGCTCCTATTATTTCCACTCTTCTTAACTAATTCACTAATCGATTTACTAATACTAATGTTTTGAGCCATTGATTTATTATTTATGTAATTTTCCACAATCTTTTCAACACCGTCTCTTTTCAAATTTCCTAATAACCAATATGAAGATATATTTGAAATATTTGGATAAGTATTAAAATCTTTATCAACATAAAATACTGGATTATTTGAGACATAATTTATTGTGTTTTTATCTTCAATTAATTTTTCATATAGCTTTTCTTCAGTATAACCAAATACATGGACATTTTCAGGTTGTTGTATATTGAAAGGCTTAAATCTTCGGCTATAGCGGTGGGGTTAAACCGCCGTCCGTCCGGTATTACCCGTGAACTGGAAAAAGGTATGGACAACGGGATGTATAACCCGATCGTTACCGGTAACCGGTGCAAAGACACATCGCAGTTATGGTTCCCGCCGTTTTTTACCGATGCAAACTGGGAAGTAAAATAAACGGTAAATTCCCAAAACTTCATTCCGGCTTCGGCAGAAACTGATAGATACTGTCTCTCAGCTTAAAGGCGGGCGCATAATCAGGGTTTAGATCAATTGCCATCGTAACATCATCAAGGGCTTCCTGGTATTTATCTGTCCGATAATAAACCAGTCCCCTGTTAAAATATGCTAGGTAATCCGGTTCAAGTTCCAGGGCGTGGCTATAATCTCTAATGGCATATTCGTATTCTTCCAACTGGGCATAGGCAGTCCCGCGATTGGCATAGGCTTCACGGTATCCAGGATCAAGCTGTATTGCTGCGGTAGAATCGTCAACAGCCTCTTGATAATGTTCCAGGCGTACCTGTACCACCCCTCTGTTAAAATAAGCGGCGCTGTATTTGGGGTTTATAGCAATCGCTTTGGTAAAGTCAGCCAAAGCCTCTTCATATTGTTCTAAGAAAGCAAAGGCCGTACCGCGGCCGTAATACGCTTCTTCCGCTTCCGGGTTATACCGGATAGCCAGGGTAAACTGTTTTATCGCGTCTGCATAATTATCACGGTCCATGGCAGCCCGTCCCCGGTACAGGTAATTATTCGATGCTTCATAATTAATTGTGGTTACCGTTTTGTTATTTTCCGTTGTTGTACAGGCCGCTGGTACCATAACAACAATTGCCGCCAATATACCGCATAAAGCTTTCATAGCGCTATCCCCGCAAGACCGGCTAACTCCCTGGTTTTATCGATATTTTTCTGGTATGTTGCATCTAATGGATTGAGCCGTAACGCTTCCTTAAAATCATTCAGAGCTTCCTGGTAATTCCCCATGTTAAAATAGGTCAAACCGCGGATATTATACATAAAACCGTTATCCAATAAATCGTTATCCGGTTCCGACTTAAGCGCGGCATTTAAATCTTCAAGGGCTTCCCCGTATCTTCCTAACTGGTAGTAACAAACTCCCCGCCAGGAACGAGGATAATCAGGTTTCCAAAGCAGCGCCTTGTTAAAATCTTCTTCGGCTTTTTTATATTCTTCAAGTACATAATACACTCTCCCGCGCAAAAAGAAATTATCCGCTTCTTTTGAATTTAGTTGTACAGCTGTGCTCAAATCAAGAAGGGCATCCTGATATTGTTTTGTTGTAAAATTAAGAAATCCATGATTTCGGTATGCAAGATCATCTTTTGGATCCAACAATATGGCTTTATCAAGATCTCTGCGGGCTTCTTCAAACTTTTTTAAGTAAATATAAGCAACACCCCGGTTGTTATATGCCGGCCCAAAACCGGGATCAATGGCAATGACACGGTTACAATCGTCAATGGCCTTCTGATAGTCCCCGGACTTTGTATAATCAAAAGCCCGGTACAGATACACCTCAATACTGTCCTCATCATCCAAATCAAGCCGGGGGTTTTCCTGCGGCGGATTCGAGGAACAACCCGGGAGGCAAAGAGACAAAATGATTGCAAACAAAATGACGTTTTTCATTTTACCTTATCGTTACTGTTAGGTTCCACGACCTCGTTGCAGTAGTGAAACTTGTCAAGTCAGTACTAAAATTAAGCTTTCTCTTACCGGCTGTAAGATCTGTTTGAAATCCTCTCTCTTTGTATCCTATACTATTAAACCCCAAATGTAAACCCTCCCTTTTCTTGGAAGGGATCTTTTTGTCTGGGATTAACAGTTGGCGGCGGCACGTCAACTGTCGTCAGCCCGGTTGGATACGTTAATGATATTGGATTTATTCAAGAACCCGGCTGGTTATCGCGGACTAAAGGCCGACACAAGTCCTTTTTAAGCGGTTGTTGGCGAACCTTGGTGCGATGGAAACTGAAGTTTCTAAACAACTTTAATATATTTTGGGTACAATTTCGCATGGCGGAGCTCATTCGCAATCTGGTTTAATATTCCGTTGCAAACTGCGTTTGCGCGCTTTGCAGCGGGGGATCATTCCGGAAACAAGGCGCAGTAACGCCGGTATTCCGCTTCCCAGCGGGAAGCCTCCTGAGGTTCGTACCGGACCGGAGGAAAAGAGGCGGCGATCACATTCCGGCCCTCTTCTACCGAGGCAATTTTTCCTGCCGCGATAAGCTGAACCAGCATATTGCCCAGAGCCGTGGCCTCCCGGGGCCCGGCCACCACCGGCCGGCCGCAGGCATTGGCGGTACACCGGCAGAGAAAGCCGTCCCGGGAGCCGCCGCCGACTATGTTGATGGTTTCAAAGGTTTTGCCGGTTACCCGTTCAAGGATGTCCAGATTGCGGCGGTATTTCATGGCGAGACTTTCGTAAACGCAGCGGGTCAGGGCGCCTGCGCTTTCCGGAATCTTTCCCCGTTTGCCGCAGTCTTTCCTGATTTTTTCCGGTATACCGCCGGGAGAAAAGAAAGCGTCTTCGTCCACATCAATAAAATGGACAAAGGGTTCCGCCCCTTCGGCGGCCTTTTCCAGATCCGCAAAACTATACTCCGTACCCATGGCCTGATAATCGGCGCGGATCTCCTGAATAATCCAGGAACCCATGACGTTCCGCAAAAAGCGGTGATGTCCTGGATAGCCGCCTTCGTTGGCAATGTTATAGTGGAAACCCTCTTCGCTGATGAGGGGGGCCTTTAGTTCGCAGCCCATAAGGGACCAGGTGCCGCTGCTGATAATAATGGTATTCTCGCTGTTCAGGGGCGAAGCAAGATAGGCCGAAGCCGTATCATGTTCACAGATCGAAACTACCCTGCAGGGCGGAAGCCCCTGATCCTGAACGGGAGCCCCGCCTATTGTTCCCGCGGGAGAACCCGGCATGGACACCGGCCCGAAAAGATCCCGGCGCAGATTAAAAGCGGCCAACAATTCTTCGCAGAAATTCTGAGAGGCAAAGCTGAAAAATTGGCTTACCGAAGCGATGGTATATTCAGCCAGGGCTTCGCCGGTCAGAAAATAGATCAGCAGATCCGGCACAAAGAGAAAGCGCCGGGCATGTTCCAGAATCCAGCCCTGGCCGGCAGCCTGCATGGCTCCCATCTGCATCAGGGTGTTGAACCGGGCATTCTGATTTCCGGTCAGTTCATAGAGCTTCCGCTTTGAGACCCGGCTGTAGACATAGTCCGCATGGCGTACCGTCCTGTCATCCCGGTAACAGCGTACCGGCGTAAGAAGCTCTCCGTTTTTATCCACCAGTCCGAAGTCGTTGGAAAAGGAATCTATTCCCAGGGAATAAACAGGACCCGCCGCGGCGGCTTTCCGAAGCCCCTGGAGAAGAAAACGGTAGATGCCTTCGATATCCCAATAGAGGCCCCGGTTGATGGGCACCGGCCTGTTGTCAAATTTGATCAGTTCCGAGAGGCCAATCCGGCTGCCGTCAAAGCGGCCTTCCATAAGTTTTCCGCCGCTGCCTCCCAGATCAAAGGCCAGCAGGTTCAATGTATTTTCTGCTATTGCCATACCGGTCCGGCCTATTGTATATGCTGTATTTGACTCTGTACTGTGGCGCAGTAAGCGTCGCACTCGATCCGTTCCAGCATACTGTAGGCTTTATAGATATCCGCCCCGGAGACCACTACCCCGTGGAGGGGCATAATGACGCCGATAGGTTTTCTTTCGGCCAGCTCCCGGCGCTCTTCAAAATAATTGTAAATATTTATTGAAAGTTCCTCCGTATAGGCCTTGGTATAGGGAATACATCCCACATAGCCCCGGCCCATGGTCGCCTCGGACAGATTCGGTATAGGCTTTGCCTGTACCACAAAGGGCATGCAGTAGAAGGGATGGGCATGGATGGTACAGCCTATCCCGGTAAAATTTTTAAGGATTAAAACATGCATCAGGCTTTCCCTGGAAAGTTTTCCCGTTCCTTCAAGCAGATTCTGCTCATAGTCGATAAGCAGAAAATCCTCCGGCTCCATTTTGCAATGCTTCTCTTCGCTCATCATGGAAGGAGAAATTAGAATGCGGTTTTCCGCCGCCCGCACCGCAAAATTGCCGCCCGCCGCATTGGTCAGCCGCCGTTCCCAGATCAACCGGGCGGTGGTAACCATTTCTTTGCGCATATCCATATAGGAAAAACTCATGGCAGTCTCCTTAAAAATAGTTGGCTTTATTGAAACCCGGCCGGGGTTCAATAAACCGGCCCCGCCGCAGAGCGGACGGGGTATGGCTGGTTCCGCAAGGTACAATTCCGTGCCGCTGAATAGCGGCACATAAATCCTGCCGCCAATTGCCAGTCCAAAGGGCTGATGGATATTATGCGGGTCTCTGCCCCCGATAACCAAGCTTTTAGCGGGTTTAAAACTCCCCAGAGGCTCTATGTACCCGCCTGCGAATCAAGTACGCCGCCGGAACGGCCGTTTATGAAAGTCTTTGTATCTCCGTCCGTTCTGAAAGTTCCTGTACCCGGCCGGGATCAAAACCAACCGAAAGGGCGGATTCAGCCTTGGCCGAGGAAACCCCGGTAGCCCTCCGCAGTATCTCTTCGTGGGGAAGCCCTTTTGAATAGCCGTACAAAAGTCCCGCCAGAAAACAATCCCCGCAGCCTATGGTGTTTATCACCGCTACCTTGGGAGGAACCGCCCTCCACACGCCCTGGGGGGTATGGAGAATGGAACCGGCGCCTCCCAGAGAAACGGCGATGATGCTGATATCGAAGCGGATCAGGCTGCCGATCGCTTCGAGTACATCTTCAGTATCTTCCGATACGGTACGACCGCAGAGCAGGGAAAGTTCATCCAGATTCGGCTTGATTAGATAAGGCCTGAGGGTAATACATTCGGTCAGGGCCCTGCCGCTGGTATCCAGAAAAACCTTGATCTTTTTGTTTTCCAGGGCCCTTATAATGCCGCTGTATACGGAAGGGTCGCAGTTCGACGTATCCCCGGAGAAGACCACATAATCTCCGGCCCCTGTTTCCCTGACTATGGCATCCGTCAGTTCCCGAAGATCCGCTTCTTCCAGGATCATACCCCGATCCGCGATGAGGGTGCTGTCCCCGGAATCTTCCACCAGTACATAGTTGGTACGGCTGCTGCCGTAATCCCGGTGGATGAAGTGTACCTCCAGTTTCTGTTGTTTCAAACGGTCAATGATACGCTTTCCCGTTTCTCCGTGGCATACCCCGAAAACCCGGCTTCCCATCCCCAGCAGCTTTAGATTGATGGAGACATGGGTTCCCTTACCTCCCAGGGTTTCCCTGGTTTCCTGTATCCGGTTGGTAATATTTTTTTTAAATTCATGGAGGAAAAAGACCTGATCAATAGCCGGGTTCAGCGTTATGGTGTTGATCATG
>JAISOA010000083.1 GCA_031275945.1 Spirochaetaceae bacterium | reverse complement strand
GGGTCGGTTCCGCCTGGGGGCTTCCGGTTATTGCGGAAGGGAAAAGCCGGTCTTCCGCCCTGGAGGTCTCGAAAAAACTGTCCCCGCGTATCGTGCCATTGGAGACGCCGCCGACGGGGACACGTAGGAAACTGGAGCGCATAGGCATAGGTCCCCTGGGACGGTACCTGGGGGGCGAAGAGATACGACCGGTACAGCTTAGACCGCCGGACTTTTTTTGTCCCGGGGAAGATCAAAAAAAAGAAAGCGCCGCGGAATTGTTTTGCACCACCCTGGAATTCCGTCGTAGCTTCTGGACCGCCGGTGGAAGCAGGGCGGAATTGTTTCGGGATCACCTGGAATTTCTTCGGACCTGGGGTTTTTCCGGGGGACTCTCCGTAGAAAAAGAAGGAGCCGGGGAACTCCTGGGAAACTACCTGAAATTCCTGCACCGGGAATGTCCGGATGCAAAAATTGTCGCCTTGATGCCAAAAGAATTTTTTGAAACTTCTTTGCGGCAGTTTCTTGAACGGGCAAAACCCTTCGGGGATCCCGGGGAGGGGGACATTCCGGTTAACTGTGCCGCGGGGGGTGAGCCGGTACTGGGAAACTCCCTTCGGGGACCGGTTCTGGCGTGGTATGAAACGCTCCCGCCGAATCTAAGGGCCCTAAAACCCCGCTGCGATATTCTCCTTGTAAACCTTACGGGGGGAACAATACCGCCCCCGGAAATATCCGCCATCGAAGCCCGACTAAAACTTACCCTTACCCTGGAAGAAGTCCCGGCGTATGGGGAGAACAAAACCGGCAGATCGGGAACCGGGGAAAAAAAGCCCCCGGTACACGGGTATCTGTTCCGCCGCCTTATCCCCCTAAAACCCGGAGGACTTCCGCCGGTCTTAAGTTTTCCGGGAACTTCGGCTTTCCGTTGTAACGAAGGAAGGCCCGCTTATTCCGGAGTGTATCCGGGTACCGAAGCGCATCCGGGGAATGAGCCCTTTTCCGGCGGCGGGGAAGAAGCCGCGGCCCTGGGTCTCCGGTCCCAGTGGGAAGCGGGCCGGGTTGAAGCGGCGGCCGGCGGCCTTTTTGCGGTCCAGGCTAAATTTTCCGGGATCCGGGGAACGGATTTTCAGGAAGAGCAGGCCCTTTTTTACAAGGCCCCGCAGGAGAAGCATACAAAAGCCCCTTGGCCGCCACCCATACCGTCCGGAACGGACTTTTTGGATCTAAGCCCGAAACAGCGGGAGTTCTTTTTTTTCTGGCGAGACCGGTGCCGCCGGGGCCGTTTTTCCCCGGAGTTTTCAGCACATTCCGAAGCCTGCATTCAAATATATGCCGGAGAATTGGCGGTCTCCATGGGACACGAAGGACCCTGGCATCATTTCCTGGCGCTGCGGGACCTTTTTCATCACTGCCGGGAACTCTTTCCCGGCACGGGGGCTCTGCTTTGCCGCTGGCTTCTGGACTTTGCGGTTATTTACGGCCTCTGCGCCGAGGCTTTGCCCCTGCTTATCGATGAACTGTGGAACGGCGGGCCGGTGGAGGAGCCGCTGATCGCTAACCTAGGGGATGCTTTTCCCCTGCTTTTGGATCTATCGATCCATCATTTTTTTATTCGTACCGAGGGGTTTAATACCCCGCCTCTTGGGGCGGTTAAAACAGGTGTTAAACCCCCAATGCAAGCACCTTATAAGAACAATATACCCCACCGAACCGAAGGTTCGAGTTCTACGGCGGAGTTGTTGATTCGAAACCGGAAAGAAACCCCGGAAGGGCCGTTCCCGGATGATCGGAGTCCCGGTAGTAACCGGGGACCCTGGGCCTGCGTCAAAGCCCTGATACCCCGGAAAATACTCCGGCAAAAAGAGCCGGACGCATACGAAGAAAGCCGCCGAAGCCTTTCCGGTATTGACCGCCGGCTTAGAAAAGACTGGAACCGGGGGATCTTTCAGTTCTTTTACCCCCCCCGGCCGCGAAGCGAGGTTCGCAGGGCCTTTGAAGATCCCCGGAGGTTCCGGGCGCGATCCCTGGGGGAATCGTCTTATACGGTTTACCGGGCGGCTTTTTCTTTTCATAAACCTCTGGTGGATTTTCTTTCCGCACTTTTTTCGGATCCCCTGTCAAATCCCCTTCCCGGAGCAAGGGCTTCCCCGGAGCCCCTCAGCCTGGAAGGGGAACTACTGGAAGAACTCCGCCGGGAATCCGACGAGGTTCGGGAACTGCTTAAAACCCGGGAAACCGCGCCGGATCGGGAAAATCCGGTAAACCGGGAGACCCGGCGTCTTTTGTCCCGGAGGGCGGGACAGGAAGATCCCGGGGCACGGCCACTCTACCATGTTCCTGGAGAGGGGGCAATGGAGGACTTTCTTGCCGCCCTGCCGGAGGAGGAACGCGGCGCCCTGGGCTCCTTGATTGAAGGCCGGGGAATCGGCCCCATGGAAGCGGATACCATTAACGAAGCCTTTACCCGCCGGTTCGGGGATCTGCTGATCCTCTACGAAGGCGCCGCGCCCTCGATCTCCGGTGAATATCTGTCTATACTAAAGAAATCATGGAAATTCCCCGGAGGATAAGCCAGGCCATTCTCAATTCCCTTTCCGCAGGGGTGGTTCCCCGGATCGGCCTTGAGTACATCGCCGTGGGCAGAAAACGGGAAATCCAGACCGTGCTGGAGGATCTGGAAAGCATTGTCCAAGGCGCGGCAGCGTTCCGCTTTATCATTGGCCGTTACGGCAGCGGAAAAAGTTTTTTTCTCCAGGCAATGCGGAACTACGCCATGGACCGGGACTATGTCTGCGCGGATGCGGATCTGTCCCCGGACAAGCGTTTTGCCGGATCCTCCGGGCCGGGCCGGGCCACGTACCGGGAACTAATGCAGCGGCTTTCTACCAAGCTTAGGCCCGACGGCGGCGCCCTGGAGGGGCTGCTTCAAAAATGGATCACGGCGGTGCAAAACGAAATGATCGCCTCGGGGTACAGTCCCGGCGACAGCGAGCTATCTTCCCGGGTCGAATGGAAAATTCTTCAAACCGCCGCCGAAATGGAAGAATTTGCCCACGGCTTTGATTTTGCCGCCGCCGTGGCCGCCTATTACCGGGGTTTTTCCCAGGGGGACGAGGGGAAGAAAGACGCGGCCCTCCGCTGGCTCCGGGGAGAATACGCCACCCGCAGCGAGGCAAAGCGGGATCTTCCCGTGGGAGAAATTATCAGTGACGGTAACTGGTATGATCACCTGAAACTTTTTGCCCGCTTCTGTTCCAAGGTAGGTTATAAGGGGCTTCTTGTTTTTATTGATGAGGGGGTAAATCTTTTTAAAATCACTAACCGTATTTCCCGGGAAAACAATTACGAGAAACTTCTTTCTATATTTAATGACATTATGCAGGGCAGGGCCTCCCGGCTTGGATTTTACCTTGGCGGCACTCCCCAGTTCCTCGAAGACCAGCGCCGGGGCCTGGCCAGCTACCCGGCCTTAAAAAGCCGGCTTGAAGAAAGCCGGTTTGTCCGTTCCGGCCACATTGATTCGGGAAGTCCCATCATCCGGCTTTCCCGGCTTTCCAACGAGGAAATCTACATACTCCTTGAACGGGTGGCGGAAATTCACGCCCTCCACTACGGCTACGGGCAATGGCTGGGGGAAGAAGAACTGGGGGCCTTTCTGGACCTTGCCCTTTCGGGTCCCGGCGCCGAAGAATTTATTACCCCCCGGGAA
>JAISOA010000058.1 GCA_031275945.1 Spirochaetaceae bacterium | reverse complement strand
GGAGTTTTTTAGTTTCCCAAAAGCAGGAACATGAACGCTTTATGGCTAACCGGAAAAGGCTGGAAATAAAAACCGCCGCCGATACGGATCCGATTACATCCCTTTCCGGCGGCAATCAGCAAAAGGTAATCTTGTCCAAATGGCTTGAAATAGACGCAGACCTGTACATTATGGACAATCCCACCCAGGGTATTGATGTGGGATCCAAGTATTCAATTTATAAACTGGTAAACAATATGGCCAAGGACGGAAAAGCGGTGCTGCTTTTCAGCACCGAATTTCCGGAAATCCTGCAGGTGGCGGACCGGTGCATTGTGATGTACCGGGGAAAAATCAACGTAATCCTTGAAAGAAAGGATATAAATGAAGGGACGATCATGGCCCATTCAACGGGGGCCAAGACGGAGGATTTACAGTGATACTGGATTTATTGAAAGAAAAAGACGTTAAGCTTGTTTGGCGGCGCATTACGGCGGACTACAGCCATTGGCTGAGTTTCGTGGTCCTGATGATTGTGGCACTTATTGTGAACCCCGGTTTTTTGGCCTGGAATAATCTTTCCAACCAGTTTATTCAAGGGGCCATTGTGGGGATCTGCGCCATGGGGATGAGCCTGGTAATTTCCGCGGGGATGATCGACCTTACCGTTGGTTCTGCCTGTGCGTTTATTTCCGGCATGGGCGTTACGGTACTTAATGCCACCGGCAGTCCTTGGCTTTGCCTGCTCTTCTGCCTTGGGGCGGGCTGTATCATCGGGCTTATAAACGGGATCCTGGTAACCAAGGGCCGCATTGCCCCCTTTATTGTAACCCTGGCTTCCATGTCCGCATGGCGTTCGGTTATCAATCAGCTTGGGCAGGGCGGACCCTTTACCATCGATACGGCGATATACGAAGGTTTTAGGAAAATATCCGCGGGCAGTCTCTGGATATTCCCCAATCTTATGATCTTTCTGGTGCTTATTACGGTGCTTACGTCCCTTATTATGACCCGGACTAAATTTGGAACCTATGTGTACGCCATCGGATCCAACGAACTGGCGGCGCAACTTTCAGGCGTTTCTGTGGACCGGGTTAAGACGGTTATATTTGTTTACGCCGGTACCCTCTATGGCCTGGCGGCATTTCTTCTGGCGAGCCGCCTTTCGGCGATTGCCTCGGCCAGTGCGGGAAACGCCTACGAAATGGACGCCATTGCGGCGGTTGCCATAGGGGGTACCTCCATGTCCGGCGGCCGGGGGAAAATTATGGGGACCTTTCTTGGGATCCTTATGCTGCGGATTATTACCACCGTGCTTATCATGGCAAAGGTGCCGCCCTTCCTTAACGGATTGGTCCAGGGTATCATTATTATCATTGCGGTTCTGGCACAGAACCGGAGAAAGTAGGACAACACCATGGCAGTAAAAGTAGGAATCGTTGGCGCCGGCGGCATGGCCTCGTACCACTACGACGGATTTACCAAGGCGGGGGCACATGTAGTTGCCATTGCCGATATGGATACCCGGCGGGCAGAGGCCTTTGCTAAGATCCGGCCCATAGAAAAGATCTGTACGGATCTTACCGGCATGTTAAAAGCCCTGCCGGATCTTGACGCCGTGTCGGTGGTTACCCCCAATAAATTTCACAAACCCCTGGTTTTAGAAGCCCTGGGGGCGGGAAAACACGTCTTTTGCGAAAAACCCCCGGCCCTTAATGCCGGCGAAATGGAACAGATGCTTGGGGCCTCTAAAAAAGCAAACAGGACCCTAATGTTCGATTTTAACAACCGCGCCCGGCCTGAATCTATTGCAATGATGCGCTATATACGGGAAGGGGTAGTTGGAAAAATCAACTCTGCCCAGGCAAGCTGGGTCCGGCGGGCGGGGATCCCCGGCTTCGGCGGATGGTTTACCACCCGAGCCCTTTCCGGCGGCGGTCCGGTAATTGACCTTCCCCACATGCTGGATCTGGCCCTGTACTTTATGGGGTATCCCCAGCCTGCCTGGTGCCTGGGCGGGGCGTTTTACGATTTTATGGATAACAAGGCATTTAAGGGCCCCTGGGGTATCCCCGATTCGGATACGGGGACTACCGACGTGGAATCTTCCTGCCACGCCATGGTTACATTTAAAACCGGTCAGACCCTTATGGTGCGCTGTTCCTGGGCGGAATTTGTGGAGCGGGAAACTGTTTCAGTCAGCTTCCAAGGAACAAAGGCCGGGGGTAAGGTGGAACGGCTTTTCGGTATCGACGGTATCGATGCCACCAGCGTAGACAGCTGCAGGCTTTTTACCGAAGAATATGGAGTCCAGGTAAACAGAGATATTGTAATGGAAAATGATGAAACCATGGGCAGACTTGGGCAGGCGGTAAACTTTATTGAAACGCTTAGCGGCACCGCCGCGGCGCTTAATACGGCGGAAGAGGCGTTAATCTTGATGAAAATAGTGGATGCCATGTACAAAAGTGCCGCTTCCGGGGAGCCGGTGCAGATATCCTCGTAGCTTGCCTGGGCGGGGCGTGTTCCGCTGTCTAGGAACTTGTGGCGTTTGCGCATAAAATCGTATACAAATTCACGAATGTGAATTTGTATACCGTACAAACTCCCAAAGGAACTCCGGTAACCGGGATGTTTTGCATGAAGGGCGCCAAAGGCGCCTGAGCAAAGAATCCACCTGTGCCACAGGATCCTAGGCATGCGTTTAGACTTGACAGTTTAGAGAGTAATATGGTATATATACTGTAAAAAAGCGGGAGTCTCTCGTTTGTCTATTTTAGGAGGATTTTATGGGAATTGTAAATGGCTTGCTTCTTGTCATACTTGGGGCTTTATGCGTCCCTGCTCTAGTGGCACAAAAAAGTCCAAAGGCTAAAGCTTTACTGGACAAGATTGTTCCATTCCAAGGAATCTTTGGATTTATTATGTTCATCTGGGGTATCTGGGTTGTTATTCAGTGCATTCTTAATATAAGCTGGTTTGCATGGCAGTTTCCCTGGGGCCTTATTTACTGGATCACAATTCTGGTAGACGCTCTCTTAAGCTTATTTGGCGGGGCCATTCTTGGATGGGGGCTTATTCAGCAAAATATCCTGGCAAAGGCTTCTGATACCGTTAAAGCAAAAGCCGAAGAGTCCTTTGCAAAAATAGTAGCCTTGCAGCCTAAAATCGGTATTGCGGCGATTATTTTTGGCCTTTGGGTAATAATTTCCAGTATCATTTTTCTCTAGATTGAGCTTGTTCAGGAACCGCAGTTTCTAAACAACAACCACGAAAAAACAGCAACATGCGGAGCATTGAAACCCCTAGGGTTTTTTGCAAGACGTGGCGGTTAAAGTCCGGTGGACTTTAACCGGCGCTAACCGCAGAGCCATCCTTAGGATACGGGCCGGTCGGTCCTATAGCCTTTTTCCAATCGCGTCTATAAATTCCTGTGAATCAAGAGTTTTTTCCGGCGCGGGTACGGCAAGTTTTGCCAGGTCTCCGGTCATTTGTCCCCCTTCGATGGTGTCCAGGGTGGCTTTTTCCAGGCGCCGGGCAAAGCCGCCTAATTCCGCCGTACCGTCTAATTCTGCACGCTTTGCCAGGGCCCCGGTCCAGGCAAAGATTAGGGCCACCGGGTTGGTGCTGGTTTTTTCGCCCCTTTGCCAGCGGTAGTAGTGCTGCTGAACCGTGCCGTGGGCGGCTTCGTATTCGAAGACCCCGTGAGGGGAAACAAGGACGCTGGTCATCATTGCCAGACTTCCCGCGGCGCTGGCTATCATGTCGCTCATCACATCACCGTCGTAGTTTTTGCAGGCCCAAAGGAATCCCCCCTCGCCCTTAATTACCCTGGCGACGGCGTCGTCAATCAGGGTATAAAAATAATCTATTCCCGCGGCGGTGCATTTTTCCTTAAATTCCCCTTCGTAAATTTCCCTAAAGATCTGCTTAAACCGGCCGTCGTAGGTTTTAGAAATAGTATCTTTCGTGGCAAACCATACCGGAAGTTTTTCTTCTAATGCGTAAAGAAAGCAAGACCGGGCAAAGCTTTCGATCGATGCGTCCAGGTTGTGCATGCCCTGGACTACGCCGGGGCCCGTAAAATCCGCCACCACTGTACGCCGTTCAACCCCGTCAATTCCGGTATAGACCAGTTCCACCCTGCCGGGGCCTTTTACTTCCATTTCCGCCGCCCTGTATACATCCCCGTAGGCATGGCGGCCTATGACAATCGGTTTTTTCCAGGTTGAAACCGACGGCTTAATAGAAGAAACGGTAATAGGCTTGCGGAACACCGTGCCGTCCAGGATCGCCCGAATGGTGGCATTGGGACTTGGATAGAGGGCTTTAAGATTGTATTCCGCTTTTCGTGCGGCATTACCGGTGATAGTAGCGCACTTTACTCCTACTCCCAGCCGCTGTATAGCTCTGGCCGCTTCGGCGCTGACTTCGTCGTTTGTGGCATCCCGGTTCATAAGCCCCAGATCGTAGTATTCGGTTTTTACGTCCACATGGGGAAAAATAAGTTTTTCCTTTACCAGGGCCCAGAGTACCCTGGTCATCTCGTCCCCATCAATTTCGGCGATGGGGTTTTTCATAGCTATCTTTGTCATCGTTCCTCCACCGGTAGTATAATGGGTTTGTCCGTATTTGGTAAACGATTAAGCTTGCCGCTTAAATTTCCGGAAAGATGCGCTATAATCATAGTTACATATTCTATCAATAATAAGGATACGGCCCAAAAATAGCAAATTGAAGGAGGAAGACCGTGGCCCAGATAGAAGTGATCCAAGGAGATATTACGGTTCTGCAACTTGACGCGATTGTAAATGCCGCCAATTCAAGCCTTATGGGAGGCGGAGGGGTGGACGGCGCCATCCATAGGGCGGCGGGGCCGGCCCTGTTGGAAGAATGCCGGAAAATTGCCGCCGCCCGGCGCGGGGTTCCCGGCGGCCCCTGTCCTGCGGGGGATGCGGTTATTACCGGGGCAGGGAATCTTCCCTGCCGCTATGTGATACATACCGTGGGCCCCGTATGGCACGGCGGCGGCAGTGGTGAAAGCGAACTCCTTGCATCCTGTTACAAAAAAAGCCTGCTTCTGGCGGAAGAGGCGGCTTTAAAATCCGTGGCGTTTCCCAATATAAGCACGGGGGTGTACGGCTATCCCCGGGACAAGGCCGCCGCCGTGGCCATTGCCGCGGTCCGGGAAACCCTTCAGGGCACCCGGGGAATCGGCCGGGTACTGTTTGTTTGCTTTGACCGGGAAAATTACCGGCTGTACCGGAAGCTCCTCGGATAAAGTGTTTGATACCTGTCTATAGAAGTATGGTTCTTTGTATTACTCATAAAACATGACGGAGCAGCTGTAACCGGGGCTACAAATATTCCCTTGGGGGCAGATAGGGTTGGCGCAAAAAAACTCCCCGGGCAGGATTGTTACCCTGGCCGGGGGCCCCCTTAGCGCAGGAGCAACTCCGCCCTTTCCCGCAGCTGCGGCGGCAGGGCCGCGGTTTTTAGCCGGGACTTTTCCCCGCTGTGGAGCGCCACATCTTTTTTAGGGCAGCCCAGGGCCTTTGCCAGGTACGCAATAAGGGCGCTGTTAGCCCTGCCGCCTTCCGGGGCCGCGGCAATGCGGATCCGTAGCCGACCGTCCTTTACCCCCGCTATTTCCGATTTGGAAGATCCGGGGACCACCTTAATATCCAGGAACAGTCTGTCCTTTCCGGTCCGCAGGGGACTTGCGTGTATCTTTCCTGAGCCTTCTGGTTCCATGCTACGGTTCCTTGCTGCCTTTTCCGGACAGGGGGCCGCCGCCGGGCTTTTTTGGACGGGGAAGCCAGTAAAGGCGTTCCGTTTCCCATCTAAAAGAATACGGCTCTTCCCCGCATCCGGCGGGAAAAATGCGAAGATTCGCCAGCGCCGCGGCCCGGAAGGACAGCTCCGGCGGAGCCGGCAGCGTCCCCGCTTCCGCCAAGGCCCGGATTAACTCCGTATCCCCCGGACCCAGAAGCGCCGGAGCCAGGGGGGGCTTTTCCCAGGGGGCCGGAACAGCGGGGAATACGCCGGAGGGCAGGTCCAGGCCGGGGCCGAAAAAGCGGAACCTTCCGGCCCCCCGGCAGCCGTATGTGCCGGTCTGTTCAGGGGAGCTAAGCGTAATTTTATCGCTTCCCAGCGCCCGGCGCAGGCCGGCGGCAGCTTCCCGGAGGCCGGAAGGGGAAAGGGGGCGGCTAAGCAGGGCCAAGGGGGCGGCCAGGGGAAAAGAGTAGGCCCCGGCAAGGCCTGCGGCAAAAAGAGAACGCCGATATTCCCGCAGGGGGGGGATGCAATCCCGGTGGGGTACCAGGATTATAAAATTAAAGACCGGTTCCGGTGTTCTCATTATTTCTTTTTTGTAGTATAATCATAAACCATGAGGCGCAAAACGAAAATACTTGCGGAACGCTTTGTGTCCCTGCTTTCGCAGTGGCCCGAAATTGAATGTATTGCCCTGAACGAAGCCGCCGATTCGGATATCCTGGATCCCTACTTTGCCTTGATTTTGGATCTGTACCATACCGGCCCTGTTCCGGGTCCCGGGGAGCGCAGTAAATTCTACGGCGATGACATTACGGTTTTTGAAACCTCCAACCGGGGAAACAAGGACAGGTTTTTAATCGGGAACCTGCCTATCCGCCTGGAGTTTAAGGCCACCGAAAAAATCGAAGAACTGGTTTCTATTGCCGATTCAAAAAAGGATTCCCTGTGGCTTATTAAGGATTCGGGCACCTACGGTTTTTATCGCCTTGCCCAGGGGGATGTTCTCTTTTCCCGGTCCGGGTGGATTGACGGATTGCGAAAGCGCCTTACGGTACTGGACGACGAATTCTGGGAACAGATGAGGGACGCCAATGAATCCAAAATGGAACACTACTTAAGCGATCTGGGGGCGGCTCTTATCAATGACGATGAATTTCATTATCTTATTTCTTCGGCCCTTTTTATCAAGAGCGCATGCCTTACCCTGTTCTGCATTAACCGGCGCTTTGAGCCCTCCCACCGGGGTTATTACCGGCAGGTTCTGGAACTTCCGGTTCTGCCGGCTTCCTTTGCAGCGGAATTTGAAACTTTTTTGCGGGAAAACAGGGAACTTACCATGGAACGGAAGTATAAGGTGGCGCAGCTTTTAGCCCGGAAGATAATCGCCCTGTAGGTCCTAGTTAAATTCGGCCCTGAACCGGCCCTGTTTGTATTTGTTTTGCCCGTAACTTTGGATGCCCGCGTTGAATTGCCGCTCCGCCTCCAGGGTTGTGGGGGGGCCGTGTCCGGGGAGCACCACAAAATTGCCCGGCAGAGACAGAACCTTGCCGCGCAGGTTGTTCATTTGGATTATTCTTCCATAGGAACTTATGGTGGTTCCCAGGAGTCCCGCGGTAATGGTATCCCCGGTAAAAAGAGTTTGGTTTATCCTAAATACCGCGGAATCCGATGAATGGCCCGGTACGGTGATTACCGTTATGTCCAGATTCCCCAGGTGCAGCACGTCCCCGTCCCTGATCACGCGGGTTTTTTGACTGCGGACCACGGGATTAACGGCGTAAATTTCCGTTTCGTAAATTCGCTTAAGGGTCCGCAGGCCGTGGACATGGTTAAGATGATCGTGGGTTATAAGCACCCCCCGCAGGGTATAATGGTGCTTTTCTATAAAATTCAGCATGGGTTCTTCCATGTTGCCCGGATCCACCACCACCGCGTCCCGGGGGGATGTTTTATGCTTGATGTCCGTCCCCACGATATAGCAGTTGCTGAACCCATAGGGACAGTAGTGCATATAGACCTTCACTGCTCCTCCTGGACAAACACCGCTTCGGCGGTATTTGAGGACCTAAAGGAAATGCCCGTTTGTCCGGCGTTGATAAAAAAAACTTTTTTTAAGTTGCAGTCCACAAAATCGCTGTTCTTTATGCCGGCGTTAATAAACCGGGAGTTATACAGGTTGGAGTCGTTAAAGGTGGTATCGCAGATTGTCGAGCCGCAGTAGTTTAGATGAATAAGTTCCGAATTTTCAAAGGTACAGTTTTGTATGGTGGAACCGGCAAAGGATAAAAATTGCAAATCGCTGTTTGAAAAATCGCAGTTGGCAAAGTTCGCAAAATCAAAGAAGCACATCCGCATAATCGAACCGGTAAAAAGGCACATGGAAAAAGAAGCGTTCATAAAGTTACAGCCGTAAAAAGTACGGTGGGAAAAATCGGTGCTGACAAAATTAAGCCCCGGGGCGTTAATATCTTTAATTAGTCTTTGTTTTAGTATATAGGTTCCCAGCCGCAGGGCTTCTTCCGCGGGGGATGCCACGTGTACCGCACAAAGATGGGATCCAAAAATAGCGCTTCTGCCGCAGCCTGCGGCACAGGGGTGAAGGGTAAACATCCTGTCTATACTCTATTCCTTCGGGGGGAACAGGTCAAGATTTTACCGGGCCCTACGGGCGGCGCCGGACTCCGGTAATCCCGTATTCGCAACATGACATTCGTAGCATGCGGAACCGGGTCTAGGGATTTTCCCCTATGTTCCCCCTAAGCCGTGGCGAGCCTTCTCCGGTCCAGGTAAGAAAGAGGGGGTCCCTGCCCGCACGGAGCAGCTGCGGCCTGTCGCCGGGGCCCAGAATTTCTGCTTTACCGCTTTCAATATCGTGGCGGACAAGGCCTGTTCCGTCGCTCCCGTCTATGTGAAGCAACAGGGGTATTCGCCGGGAACGGTTGTTCCATACAAGTAGGATCTTTGTTCCGTCCTCCCTCCTAAAGTAAAGGCTGGTGACTGAATCCGGCAATTCGTCGCGCAGAGGAAGTT
The DNA here is from genome assembly GCA_031275945.1 of Spirochaetaceae bacterium. Taxonomy (GTDB): domain Bacteria; phylum Spirochaetota; class Spirochaetia; order Treponematales; family Breznakiellaceae; genus JAISLT01. The sequence goes on along the minus strand of JAISOA010000058.1, from coordinate 6,395 downwards.
CCGGCCGGTATTCCGCCCCCGCAAGGTACCGGGCGCTGAGCATAAAGGCTTCCGCTCCGGGCTTCAAGGTCCTGTCGGGATATGTGAGCCCAAAAAAATGAGACGGATTCCAGTGGTCGGGCACGGTGTCCCTGTTATATTCATCCATGAGTTCATACCAAACGGCGTTCCGGACCCCCTGTACCGCCAGGCCGCTAAGGGTTTTTACGATGTATTCCGGGTACCGTTTAAGTCCGTTAAAAGAAAAATAAATTCCCCCGGTGGCGTAGCCCACCTCGGTTATCCAAATGGGCTTGTCGTAACCCACGGCATTTAGAATTTTTCTTAGTTTGCGGATCTGCCGTACCGTGTGGGCGGCATCGGAGGCATAGGGATGGATAGAAATGCCGTCGGTGTATTCGAATGCCCCTGCGTTGAACATTTTTATAAGAAAAGACCGGGGAACCCGGAAGGTGGACCCGGCCAGGACCGTTACCTGGGGATCCAACTCCTTGATTTTTTTTGCCGCGGCCGCAGAGAGGGCAAAAAAATGCTTGTCCGATCCGTACCAGAAAAAGCCGTTGGGCTCGTTCCAGATTTCAAAGGCATCTACCCTGCCGCGGTACCGGGTAACCATCTGTTCCACGTATTTTAAAAAATAGGGGATTTCCCGTTCGGTTAAATCCCGGTGTTCCCGGTGATCGGGATAAAGCCATTTGCTGTCAAAGGCCAGGATAAAAATTATTTTTTTCCCCGCGGCTTTTGCCTTTTCCACGTAGAGGTCCCATCTGTCAAATTCCCATACCCCCTCTTCCGGTTCCAGACTGGCCCACCGTACCGTGGTGCGGATCCAAACCGCTCCAAAGCGGTCAAGCAGCGCATAGTCTTCCGTATTAAGGGGGGATCGGTCCGGAGAAATACCGAAGAAGTCTTCCGGTATGCGGTACGGGTCCGGCGCGGTAAAAGAAAGGGAAGCACAGGAAAGGAGAACGCAAAGAACCGGCAGCGCCGCAATACCCAGGCCTAGGTTCATTCGAATATCTCTCCCAGGGGCCGTCCCGTCCATTGCGGGGAGGGCCTTAGCCCCAGGACAAGCGCCATGGTAGGGGCTATGTCACAGATGCTCAGCGGGGATGGAATAGCGTAGTCCCGTTTAATTCCATCGCCGTAAATAATAAGGGGAATCTCCCGCTGCCGGGGGCTGTTAAAGCCGTGGCCCCAGAGTATCCCCCCGTGATCTGCGGAAAGGACAAATACGGTATTGTGGTATATCCCCGCATCCCGGACAGCCTGCTCGATGACGGCAATCAAGGCGTCCAATTCGGCAAGCTTGGCATAGTAGGCTTTGGAACCCCAGCGCTCCGAATGGCCTGTGCTGTCGGGCTCGTTAAATACGATCACCGTTAGATCCGGTTTGTTTTTTATGATATATGCGCCAATTTCCCTGGCGGTCTTCATATCTGTTTCAATGTTCCCCCGTTTATCCGCCATATCTTCACCGCAGATATGTTCAAGGCCGCTCCATTCATAAAAAAAAGCCGCCTTTTTCCCCCTGCCCTGCTCCTGTAAAAGAGAAAAAATGCTGGGAAAATTTTCTGCGCCGTTATGCTCCGGCGGGGCACCGCGAAAGAGGGAACTCCAGTTGGGCCCGCTGTTGGTAGGAAGCACATTTAAAACCTTTACAGAAGAGGCCCCTTCGCGGATCATCCGCTTTACCACCGGCATATCTGCCCTGGGCAAATATGCGGCCCCCCAGCCGTCAAGCCCGATAAATACCACCCGCCGTGCCTGCTGCGGGGTCCGGTCCGGCTCCGGCGTATTTTGAAGACTGCTGCCGGCACAGCCCGCAAGAAATATACAAAAGAGTATACCCGCCCCGGAACAAAACACGGGGCGGAATTTTTTTTTCCGGCGTTTATCCATGGCTACGGCTCCTTTCCGGGGTATTCTTTTTTCCCAGACCGATATAGTAGATTTCAAAGGATCCGCGGCGGCACGCGGCGGGTTTAAAGGCCCTGGCGCTGCCGAACCTTTCTTCCAGGCGCTTAAACAGTTCCGCCGTATCCTCCCCTTGGAATACCTTTAGGGCCAGGCTCCCGCCGGGGGCCAGATATGCCTCCGCATAGGCCAGGGCTTCTTCCGCCAGGGTCAAGGAGCGAAGGGTATCCACGGACCGGGATCCGGTGGTATCCGGGGCCGCATCGCTGATGATCGCCCCGTAGGGTCCCCGGCGGGCAAGCTCCTCCTTAACCGGCGCCGAGCTAAAATCCCCCTGGATAAAGAAAAAATTATCCCGGCCAAAAAGTCCCCGGTCAAAACGCCGGGAAAGGGGCAGCATATCCACCGCAGCAAGGAGCCGAAGGTTCCCGTAGCGGCGCAGAACATAGAGGCTCCAGCTTCCCGGGGAAGCCCCCAGATCTAACACCCTGTAATTTTGTCCCAGACGGAACAGGCGGAATTTTTCGTCCATTTCTTTAAGTTTGTACACGGACCGGGCAGGGTACCCTTCCTTTTGGGCCCTAAGGGACCAGGAATCGAGCTTTTCATAGGATGACACAATACCCAGCTTAGACTAAAATCTGCATATGGAAAAGGACCATGGGGCAGAGTACAGAGCGGCGATAGACAAGATTGAAAGGTGCCTGACAGACATGCTGCCCCCCCGCGCCGGTAGCGCCTGGAGCGGCAGGATCTTTCCCGGCCTTGATGTGTCGCCGGAATTGACGGAAGCCCTGCTTGAACCGGGACGGGAACTGGTTAACCGCGGCGGAAAACGCTGGCGGCCCCTTCTGTCCCTGCTGCTGTGCCGGGCCCTGGGGGGCGGCGACTCGGTGCTGCCCCTGCTCCCCCTGGTGGAGTTTCCCCATACCGCCAGCCTTATCCACGACGATTTAGAGGATAATTCCGATGAAAGGCGGGGAAAACCGGCCATTCATCTTCTTTTTGGAAATGATACGGCCATCAATTCGGGGACCTTTTTGTATTTTCTGCCCCTGGCTTCCCTAGAAGAATGGGAGGGTACAGCGGAACACAAGAACCGTATATGGCGGCTCTGGGGGGAACATATGCGGCGGCTCCATCTGGGTCAGTCCCTGGATATATGGTGGCACCGGAATCCCGCCCTGGTTCCCTCCGTACCGGACTATATGCGGATGTGCGCCCTGAAAACGGGCTGCCTTTCCCGGTTTGCCGCCCTTTTGGGGGTAGAAACGGCCCATAGTACCCGGGGAATTGTCCCCGATCCGGCTTTGACGGGCCGTCTGGGATCCGCGGCGGAACAACTTGGCATGGGCTTCCAGGTACTGGACGATGTAAAGAACCTTGACACCGGGGTACCGGGGAAAAAGCGGGGTGACGATGTGGTGGAGGGGAAAAAAAGCCTGCCGGTCCTTCTTTTTTTACGGGCCGAAGGGGAAAAGACTGGGGAAACCGGTGATATCCGCGGGGATCGGATAGAATTTACCCGCCGGTGCTTTGACGCCGCCAGGAGGGGGGGCGTATTTGTTCCCGAGGTGGAAGAATTTATCGGCGCCTTGCGGGAAACGGGGGTTATAGCAGAGGCGGAATGCCGGGGCAGGGCCTTGATACGTGACGCCGCAGCGGTTTTTGCCTCCCTTGAGGGGGAAGGCCGGGAAGCAAAGGGGCCGCTAACGGAATTTATGGAGCGTTTATAATAAAATGGCAATGCTGGAAGGGGAAATTTGGGGAATCGCCGAGACCGGAGACGGGTATATGGTCTTTATCCGGCCCTTGGATTCGGCTTTTGCGGTGCCTATTTTTATCGGGCAGCTTGAAGCCCAGGCCATATTAATCGGCTTTGGAAAGATCAGCATATCCCGGCCTCTTACGGCGGATCTGCTCCTTAATCTGGCCCGGCTGGCGAAATTCGAGCTTTCCAGGACAGAGATTACCGAACTAAAGGACAATACCTTCTTTGCCCGGCTGGTCTTTAACAGTCCCGGGGGCGAAGTTGTCTTGGATGCCCGGCCCTCCGACGCCCTGGCTTTGGCGGTCCGCTGTAAATGTCCGTTTTATATCGCCGGGGAGGTGGTGGAAGAGGCGGGGGTCCTGACGGACGATCTAACCGGATCGACCCGGGAAGACCGGGAAATACAACGGGAACTGCTTAAAACGGAACTGGACGAAGCGGTGGCCGCGGAAAACTACGAACGGGCCGCGGAAATCCGGGATATGCTTAAGGTATTAAAAAAAACAGACGAAAATCCATAAAAGGTATGGTGAAACCGCTTCTAAAACGGCGAATTGTACATAATTTTACGTTGCGGATACCTATGTTATAAAAAATAGGGCGCACATTGGTGCAAATTGGAAAAATTATCCGGGGGCTTCCCAAAGTTTATATAAACTTGTATACTAGGCAATGTTATTTACCGAAATTATAACAATGGGCGCCTGTCCAGAAGGCCCAAGTGGAGTTTTATTATATGCTGGTCTTTTTTAAGAAGTTTGCGGTAACAACCGCCGCTTTAAAAGTTTTTTCCGGATCCGTGCTGCTGGCATTTGCCGTGCTGCTTATCGCAGGGCAGGGGAAAATTAAAGCTGTTGCCCCGGAAGATAGTATCGGCGGCCGGGAAAGCGCCGTAACCGGCGAACTGGCCTCTCTGGAAACAGAAGGTCTGTCGGAGCCGGAAGAATTTACCCAGCCCAGGATGCTTTTGTTTTCGGCCTACCAAATCCAGCAGGGGGATGTTTTGGGAGAAGTGGCCAAGAATTTCGGTCTTTCTACCAGTACCCTTATTTCGGTAAACAATATAAAGAATACCAGGGCTCTTCAGATAGGTCAAACAATCCGCGTCCCCAACCAGGACGGTATTTTCTATACGGTAAAGAAGGGGGATACCCTGGAAGGCATTGCATCCAAGCATAAAGCGGAGGTGCATGAAATTCGGGTGGCCAACGAGCTTTTTTCGGACCAGATTAACCCCAATTCCAGCCTGTTTTTACCCGGCGCCATACTTCCCTGGGAAGAGGAACAGGAAATTAACGGGGATCTGTTTCTGTGGCCTATCCGCGGACGGCTTTCTTCCTATTATGGGTACCGTCGCAGCCCCTTTACCGGCGCCCGGTCTTTCCATGACGGCCTGGATATTGCCGCCCCCACCGGTACGCCTATAAAGGCGGCGATGGCTGGCCGGGTTAAAGCGGTGGGCTACGACAATACCTATGGCAACTTTGTGGTTCTAACCCATTCCGCCGGCTATAGCACCCTGTACGGTCATATGAGCTCCATCGGTACCAGATCCGGTGCATATGTTAATGCAGGAACCGTCATTGGCTATGTGGGAAATACCGGCCTTAGTACCGGGCCCCACCTTCACTTTACGGTATATAAAAACAGTTCTTCTATTAACCCCCGGACGGTGCTGCGGTAGCCGTCTTTTTTCTTCAATAGAGTTGTTTAAAACTTCAGTTTTTTAAACAACAACTGCTTAAAAACAGCAACATGCAGAGCATTGAAACCCACAGGGTTTCTTGCAAGACTTGAAGCCAAGCTTTGCTTGGCAGATAACCAGCCGGGTTATTGAAATAAGGCTATTGTAAGCAGCCTTTATCCCGGCGGGGACCGATTCTTAGACCGGCCACAAACCGGCGCCCAGCCGGATGGGCAGTACCTCGTTTCCGGACACATCCAGTATTGTCGAAAAAATCAGGGGCCGCTCATCCCCCGTATCAAGGATCAGATCCAGCCCTTCAATTGCGTCGAGTTCCCAGCCCCCGGCAAAAAGTTCCTCTTCCGGTATGGGTGGCAGCCTGTTATCCCCGCTATCTTCGAAGGCCTGCATGTTCCGGTTTTGAAATTCCGCATCGGCCATGGTTTTTTTTGCCGTCACCGAATAAAGGGGGGATCCCAAAGTCCTAATAAGTTCCACCGGCACCGGATGATCCGGGATCCGCACCCCAATCTCTCCCCGCCGCAGATTAAGTGCCTTTTCGGTTCCCAGCAGGGTTTTAAGGATGAATACATAGGGTCCCGGCGAAAGACGTTTAATAAGCCTGAACCGGGTATTGTCCATGCTGCACAGCTCGGCAAATTGGGAAATGTCCGAACAAAGAAGGGTAAAGTGCCGTTCATCCCGTTCGCCGGAAATTTTTCGTAATTTGCCTATGCCCTTTCGGGAATGCATTGAGCAAACCACGATCCAGCTTGTATCCGAGGGAACGCCGATAAGGCTTCCGCCTTCAAGAAGCCCGGCAGCCCGGGCTAGGATGCGCTTGTCGATATTGGTAGGAACGATATATTCTATCACAGGCTTCCGTCAGGGTACCCAGATAAGTTTGTCCGGCGCCGATTCATTCATAAAAATTTTCTCGTACCGTCCTGAGTGGCTTACCCCCGGTTTTTCGGGAAAATAGGTCTTCCAAAAAAACCAGTTTACATCCGCCATCATCGCCGC
>JAISOA010000093.1 GCA_031275945.1 Spirochaetaceae bacterium | reverse complement strand
GCCGCCCGGTCAAGGCCCCTGTCCAGGGTTCTGGCCAAAAGCGGATAAAACGGGGTGTCGGCCTCTATAAGGGCGGAATCTTCCATTTCGTTGTAATGTTTAAGCTGGGGCGACTTTCTAATCAAATCTTTCCAGCGCAGGGCAAAATCGCGGGCTTTTAAATTCAACGTGTCAATTAAAACGCCCTCTACCATAATAACACTATATCACAAGCGCCGGAAATAATCCACAGGCCGACGCAGCCCACTCAATTTTTCAGATAATAATGCGCCAAATATATTGACAATTTTGTAAGTACAGGGTATTCTCTATTTTAGAGTGTCGATATGAAGTTTGTATGGGACTAAAAAAAGAACCGGGCAAACATCAAAAAGCATAACCTTGACTTTGCCGATGCGCTCCCTGCTTTTTCCGACCCTTTGAGGAAAGAGTACTATGATGATAGGCATAGTGGCTTCGACGAGGATCGTTTTTTGCTTACCGATTTTGCTGAAAATTGTCTTCTTCTTATTAGTTTTACCGAGTCGGAGCCCGACACGTTTCGTATAATGGACTTGTTCAATAACCCGGTTGGCTATTGAACAAGTCTTGCAAAATGCTCCGCATTTTGCTGTTTTTAAGCGGTTGTTATTTAAAAACTGAAGTTTTTAAACAACTCTAATCTCCGCCCGAAAGGCGAATAAACATGAAGAGGAGAACTATTATGGGAATGGTTAGTTACACCTTGGAAACCTTGCCTCCGGTAAACCGGAAGGCTCTGGCGCGGTTGGCGGCTATAAAGGATGAAGACATTGATTACTCCGACATCCCCCCCCTTGATACGCTTTCGCTCCGCCCAAGGCCCACGGTAGACCGGGGTATGTATAAGCCGGTAAAGGTGGCCCTTACCTGCAGGCTGGACGCCGATATAGTGGCCTGGCTCAAACGGGGGGGAAAGGGCTATCAAACCCGCCTTAACGCAATTCTCCGGCAGGTCATGATGGCCCATGCCCGCTAAATCGCCGGATAGGGCTATCTCTTACAGGCTCGGGGAAGACAATGGAAACGGTTAAAGATTTTGATACGGCGGAATACATAGAAACCAGAGAAGATGTTATTGCATACCTTGACGCCACCCTTGCCGAAAATGACACAAAATTTTTGTTAAGGGCCATCGGCAAGGGTACCCCTCCAAAGGCATGGCCCAGCTTGGCGGGAATTAAATTTCAGCCGGGAAGGGTTGTAAAAGTCCTTGATAATGTAAGTTTTCAGCTTGGTATTTAACAGAAAAGAGTTTCCTAGAAGTAGGCTCCGTCCAGGGCGATAGACCGGGGTATAACAAAACTCGGGCAAGGCGGTTTTGCCTTCCGTTCGCAGGCATCCTGCCTGCTCACTCCAGGCCGGGGTTTAACCCTGACGGCGACATCCCTGTCGCCCTTTCCTCCCCCTGGTCGGCGGGTTAAACCCTTCAAATCCGCCTTAACTCGGGCAAGGCGGATTTGAACCGCCGACCTCTTGGTCCCGAACCAAGCGCGCTACCAGCTGCGCTATTGCCCGAAAAATATGGCATAATTGGGGCTGCCCAATAGTATAATTTCCCGGTCGCGCCAAAAACCACGCCCTGTACACATTCGCCCGGCGGGGGCTCCGGTTTAAGCCCCCTAAAGCTCTATCCAATGGAGTTTCCGCAGGAAAGTCCAACACAAAAACCGCCTTAGCGGTTTTTGTGACGGGAGCGACGGGGCTTGAACCCGCGATCTCCGGCTTGACAGGCCAGCGTGATAAACCAGCTTCACTACGCCCCCCGGTATTTTCTATAAGTATACCAAAAAGGGTAAAGTTTAGTCAAGCAAGCGTGGCGCCCCATAATACTATCGCTCCATGCCCCGTCCCTTCATTGCCGCCGGGCCTTTCAAATACCCCTCTGTACCCGCCTAAGCCCACATCGCCCCCTGCGTCCGCTCCGTCTCCATAGGCAGCCTGTCCCCATTTTTTTGTCCCACAAAACAGGTGTCGTTTTTCCGGTATGCCCGCACCAGGATGGTCTTGACCGGGTTCTCGGTTGACAAGGCGTTTATTTCTGGGCATGATTATCCATCAATCTAAGAGGGTATCCATGGCTTCTAAATCAAAAAAAACCGCCGGGGAGGAATCGGGGTTTGAAGAACTTAAGAATCGTTTTAAGACTCAGCCGCTGCTTTTTATTGGGACCATTTTAATCTTGGTCATTGTGATAATCGCATTTGTGTTTATGCCCGCTTTGCCCGGCGGCGGGGCAGGGGGAACTCAAAATTTAGTTTTGGGGTACTATAACGGTGTTCCCATTGCGTATGTTAAGGACAGTTATTTTTACCGGCTTCTTTACGACATTGCCGCTTCTATGCAATTTGATTTGCAGAGCGATTACCGGGAAAATTCAAACGCCGCCCAGCAAGTTTGGTACCAGGCCTTTATTAGAGCCCTGGTCCATACGGCCATATTGGACGAAATGAAAAGCGCCGGGTATGTGGCGCCGGTTAGGGAAATTGACCGGCAGGTGGCGGCGCTTCCGGTTTTTCAGGAAGAAGGGCGCTTTTCTTCCGTTAAGTTCCGTGAATTTGATAAAAACAGGCTTCTTGTCCTGTGGCGGGACACCGAAGAATCGTATATCACCAGAAAGTATATAGACAGCGTCATGGACCTAAAGGTTTCTTCGGGGGAAAAAACCTTTATCGGCGCCATGACTTCCCCGGAACGGAGTTTTGAAATGGTATCCGTTTCCCGTTCGGCCTATCCCGATTCAGAACTGTCTTCTTTTGCCGCCGCTAATCCGGATCTTTTTAAAACCGTGCGTTTTTCCCGGATTACCCTTGGAGAAGAAAAGGCCGCCGCCCAAATACTGGATTCAATACAAAGTGGAAAATCTTCTTTTGAAGACGCCGCACGAAACCAGTCCATCGATTCCTTTAAAGACCGGGGAGGGGACATGGGGCCGCAGATGGCCTTTGAAATGTTTACAGAGCTTTCCGAAGAAGCGGACCGGGAGAAGATTTTTTCCCTTGTCCGGGGCGAAATAAGTCCGGTGCTAAAGACCCCGTCCGGCTGGGCCTTTTTCCGGGCGGAAGAAGCCCCCTATGCTCCGGATATGTCTGCGGCGGAAAATCTTGCCAAGGTTCGTACCTATATGAATAAAATTGAAGGCGGGCGTATTGAAAACTATCTTATAGCCAGGATGGAAGAACTAAGCGCCCGGGCCGCGGAACAGGGGCAAAGCCTTTTTGCCTATGTGGACAGCCAAAACTCCGGGGACTCCACCGATGATACCGCCGCCGGATTTACATTTACCGGCCTTGTGTTTGGTCCGGTTAATCTAAACTACGGCAACATGGGGGGGCAGGCAGATGAATGGAATATGCGGCTCTTTGTTAATACCCTTGACGTGTCCGGCAGTCCCGAACTGGCGGAAGCCGCTTTTAGGGAAAATTTCTGGCGGATTGCCTTTTCCACTCCCCTTAATGTTCCTTCGGAGCCCTTTACTCTGGGGGATTCTATCGTGGTTCTTAGGCCTACGGAAGAAACCTTTCCCGATGAAACCACCAGGGAAAATGTCGCTAAATTTTATAGCCAGGGGTGGATGTATAATACCCTTGATATGGACCTAAATGCGGCGTTTTTGCAGAGCCCAAAATTGGAAAATAACTTTTTTACAGCCTTTTTGCCGTTTATAGTTCAAGAACAGTTTTGACACACCACGGGGCTCCGCCGGAGAAAAAACCTGCCCGGCGGGGCTTTTTTATCACCTACAAAAATAAAACCCTGCTTTCTACCGTTGACCCCGTGGCCCAGGCCGAAAGAACTGCCGCTCAGACTGCGGCGCAGCTAATCAACCGGGATAGGACCCTTTATTTCTGTCCTTCGCCGCTTTTAGGCTACGGCTTTGAAACCCTGCTTTCCCACTCCGGTTCCGGTTCCGCCGTACTTTGTGTGGAAACCGACGAGGCGCTGCGTAAACTGTCCCTGTTGTCCATGGGGGATACTCTGCTTCATCCCCGGCTGGCCCTTACCGGTATTAGAGACGGAGCGGCGCTGTGCGGCTTTGTACGGGAAAAATGGGGGGCCAGGGTTTTTCGCCGGGTAGTAATGGTTAAGCTTTCCGGCGGCTGGCAGTTGGATGCTGCGGTTTATGAAGAACTGGCGGATTTTCTACGCCGGGATATTGCCCGGGAATGGGGAAATGCCATGACCTTGGTCAGGCTGGGCCGCCGTTTTATGCGGAATGCCCTGCGCAATCTGGCGGCCTTGGGCGGTTCCCGGCCCCTGGAGGATATTTACTTTGGTTCAAAGCCCGTCTTGGTGCTTGGGGCCGGTCCTTCCCTGGATTTTTTTTTAGACCAGCTGCAGCAATCCGGCGTGTTACGCGCTTCTCCCCGGCCCTTTGCTCTGGTCTGCGTGGACACCTGTCTTGTCCCTCTGCGGGAACGGGAAATTATTCCGGATCTAACGGTGATCCTGGAAAGCCAGTTTTGGAACCAGCAGGATTTTATTGGCCGGCGGTATGCGAAAATTCCCGCGGCGCTGGATCTGTCCGCCTA
>JAISOA010000007.1 GCA_031275945.1 Spirochaetaceae bacterium | reverse complement strand
CCGTTGGACTTTAACCGGCGCTAACCGCAGGTTAGTAGATAACCAACCGGGTTATTGAAATAAGTCCAATTTACTAAGCCCCATCACTATACGTTTAAAATATATCGCTGTCTAGGCGGCATACACAACCTTGATATTTTGACCCGCCGGACCCGAATAAGGTTGCAAGTGCATGCCCGGTATTATTGCAGAGAAAAAGATACCACCACCTGGAAGCTGATTGCATCCTCGCCGGCTTCCGCGGGGAAAGGCGGATAGGGGGCGGCTTTTTTTACCGCCAGCACGGCCGATTCGTCCAAGAGACGCCACCGGGATTTTTTTTCTATCACCGGCTCTCCTAGCAGATACCCCTGCCGGGACAGGGTAAAGCGTATCAGAACGGTTCCTTCCTGTTCTTGCCGGCGGGCCTGGTAGGGATATTCCTTATGCCTGTCGATGAGGGAACGGATTGTCGTAATATACCGGGCCAGGGCGTCTTCCCGGAGATTCGTTCCCGCAAGGGATGGAGGAGCCGCCTGGAAGGAGTGCCGCTGTTCCGGCTTTCCTGGGGGCGTGTCAGGTGCGGGGGTTTTTACCGCCGCCGGGTCCGGCGTGGGTGCTTCCGGGGAGCCGGCGAAAATTTCCTTCCGGGAGGATGCGGGGAGCAGGTTTACCAGGGCGGTCCGGTCTGTGTCAAAGGGGACCGGGCGGCGCCAGGCGGAACTTAGCCATATAATACCCCCGTGAATACCGATGGAAAAACACAGGGAAAGAAAAAGAGGATTAAGGGTCCTGTTCCTCATAAGCCAAACTTATGGTTGTAATTCCCGCATGTTGGATGATATCCAGAATCTTGAAAAAACCGCCGTACTGGACCCGTTTGTCCCCCTGGAGGATAATGCCGGCGCCGGGGTTTTCCCGGGCCAAGGCGGAAACCGCCTGTTCCACCGCCTCCAGAGAAACAAGGATATCGTTAAGAAAGATCCGGCCCTCCGCATCTATGGATATGAACATGTCCGCTTCGCTTTGTTCGTTTTCCCGGGAAGAATCGGGAAGTTCCAAGGGCAGGGCGGGACCCAGAAAAGCCGAGGTAAGGACAAAAAACAACAAAAGCTGGAACACAATATCCATTAGGGGGGTAATGTCTATTCCCGCCCGCCCTGGCTTACGTCGCAGAAATGCTTTCATCCGTGTTCTCCGGGTTGTTTTTTGGAAGCATCGAAAGAGCCGCGCCGGTATGGACATTAAGGTGGGAAACCAGAATTTGCAGGTCCTCGTAACGGCCGCTTACTAGATCCGAAAAATAATGATGGGCTATTAACGTGGGAATGGCAATAAGAAGTCCAAAGGCGGTGGTAAGCAGGGCAACCCAAATACCCCCGGAAAGCAGGCCTATGTCGGCCCGGCCGCCTATGGATTCCAGCTTGCGGAATACTTCGATCATTCCCAGCACCGTGCCAAAGAGGCCGCAGAGGGGGGCCAGGTGGGCAATGGAAGCCAGGACGGAAAGGTGTTTTTCGCTTTCCCGTATAATCCCCGAGCCCGCGGCAAAGAGCGTTTCCGAGGCCCGTTTCTCCCGGCTCATTTTACCGGTATCTTCTTCCATGCAATCAAGGTAAACCCGGGCCATTTGGGTAAGATAGCCCCGGCTGTTTTGGGTTAGTAAGTTTTTCCTCAGCCCCGGAGTGTCCCCGGCCCCCTCCAGGGCTCCAAGCAGTCCCTTTAGGGTTTGGCGGCTTATAAAAAAATAAAAAATCCGTTCCAAAATTACCCCCAGGGCCAGGACAGAAAAGATAAGCAGGGGGTACATTACCCAGCCCCCGCGTAAAAACAAAGCCAGCATGATCATCCTCCTTAACTGCAGTTACACCCTGATATCCGTGACGGTACGAATGTAAGCCGGTCAACGCTTTTAGAGTTTGATGGCGGGTAAAAAATAATTCAAGGGGCGGCCCCTTCGATCAGATACGGAATAGTTTAGGCCTGCGCAGGGTGATAATAAAAAACGGTCTGAGTTGTCTCCTATCCGCCGACCAAAAGGCGGCCCACATTGGCCAATTCCGGCATGGTGGTATACAGGGGAACATGGCCCTTGGCATCGGCCTTATCGGCCTCCACGAGCTTTACAAACAGTTCGTTGACCAGGTCGGCAAAAACCTGCAGATTCGAGGCGAAATTATTTACCGCCATATCCCGCAGGACCTTATCGGGGGAGGAAGGATCCCGGCTTATGCGGTTTCTAAGGCTAGGAACCAGTTCCCGGCGGACCACGGCGGCAAAATGGGCGGCGGCAACGATCTCCCGGTACAATTCATCCAGATGAAGGGTCTGGGAGGGGACTTTTTCCGTTAAATCTTCCATAAGGTCCCAGGATTGATTATCAAACGGAAGTTGGAGCAGGGCAGGCCGTATAAAGCGGTTTGAAATATTGGTCCGGTAATGTTCCCCGATGTGTTCGATAAGCCGGGTAATGGAAGCGTCATGAATCTGCATTATACGAGTATACCACACAAGAGGGAAATTTTTCAAGATGCCGCCGCCGGGCCGTATTACCTGGAATATTTTATCC
>JAISOA010000003.1 GCA_031275945.1 Spirochaetaceae bacterium | reverse complement strand
AAATAAAAGACGGCCTTGCCGTCCAGGACGGCTTGGTAACGTTGATGCGAGCCCTGCATACCCTAAAGCGTTCTTCCCGGATGCTGGAATTTAAGAACATTGAGACCCTTTCCCATGCCATGGAAGGGGTCTTTGCGGCCCTAAAAGACGAACGGATATCCCTTAGCGACAGGGCCGTGAGGCTTATACTGGCGGGTTTGGACGAGCTTAAGGCGGCCCTCCGTATGATACGGGCCGGAGGGGAGGATGACGTAGAGGCGGCGCTTTTTCAAAAAGAACTGGAATCCTTAGCGGCGAACGAAGATTTTTCCATCCCCAGGATAAACCGGGTAAGGGAAAACGGCGAAGCTTCGGAATCCCCGGCGACGGCCGAGTCTTTTGGGGAAGCTGCGATTTCCGGAAACAAGGGGGAAACCTCGGCTTCCGAAACTGAGGTTTCGGGAAGCAGGGTGGAAGCCGCCGGTACAAAAGGGCTAACATCCGCCGCCTCTTCCCCGGGGGAATCAAAACGGAATAAACTGGAAGAGGCAAGATCCGAAAGTATCCGCATATCCCTGGACCGGATCAATGAAATTATAAAAACCATGGCGGCCCTGCAGTCCCTGGAAATAGCCGCTAAAAACATAGTCCGGAACACCGGGACGATCCAGGAATTAACCCGGCAGTATTCCCGGCTTGCCGGCGCCGAAGACTCCTACAACTCCCCGGCGTTTCAGGAATTTAGGACTCTGGAAACCCTGATAAACAAACTGGGTTCCGCGGTAAAAAACTATGCCATTGACGTGGGAAACCACACCAGAAACGCCTTTGACAGCGTCATAGCCCTGCGGATGCTTCCTCTTTCCACGGTCTTAGACGCATATCCCCGGTATGTATTTACCATTGCCTCGGAACTGGGAAAACAGGTACAGATCCGTATAGAGGGGGCGGAAAACGAAATCGACAAGAACCTTATAGAATCCCTTTCCGAAGTGTTTCTTCACATGATCCGTAATTCCATAGATCACGGCATAGAGGCCCCGGCGGAACGGCGGGAAAGGGGCAAAAGCGAAACGGGGCTTCTGCATATCCGCTGTGTCCGGGAAAGCGGGAATATGAAAGTTACCATTACCGACGATGGCCGGGGTATTAACACAGAGGGGATCCGCAAAAAGATCGTTGACCGGGGACTGGTATCCAGAGAAAGCGCCGCCGCGCTGGATCAAGATGAGCTTATTAACTTTATCTTTCAAAGCGGATTTTCTACCGCGGAAAAACTTTCCAGTGTTTCCGGCCGGGGAGTGGGAATGGACGCGGTAAAAAACAATATCGAGCGAATGAAGGGAAGCATCACCGTGCAAAGCACCCAGGGGGAGGGAACGGTTTTTACCATTTCGGTTCCCCTGTCCATGGCCTCCTTAATGGGGTTTCCGATTTCTTCCGGGGGCATGAATTTTATTATCCCCGCGAATTTTGTGGACACGATCCTGTTACTTAAAAACGAGGAAATTATCACCGTGGTTGACAGGCCGGGGATACAATACCAGGGCCGGGTTATAAAGCTCTACTACCTTTACCAGATCCTAAAAATTACCTCGAACCGGAAAAAACAGGAAGAAGGCCCGGTGTTTGTGGTGATCATCCACGCCTATGAAGAAACCATAGCCCTGGCGGTAAGCGGTATCAGCAGTATGCGGTCGGTGATCTTAAAAAATATGCCTTCGTTTATGGAAACGATTCCGATTTTTTCCGGCATTGTCCTTAGCGAGGATTACGAAATGATCCCGGCCCTGCATGTGCCTACCCTGATTAAAATGGCCCGGCGCACCAAAACCATCGATCTTAAAAAACGCCACGTCGACTACGAACGGCTGCGCAAATCCGTTCTTGTGGTGGACGATTCCCGGCCAACCCGGGAGATTGTACGGGATATACTGCAAGCCGAGGGATACAAGGTGGATACGGCTGCCGACGGTTCCGAAGCCCTGAGGGCGGCGAAAAACAGCCGGTACGACCTAATCTGTACCGACCTTGCCATGCCCAACATGGATGGATTTTTACTCACGGAAAATATCCGCAAGAACGACAACTTAAAAGATATTCCGGTTATTGTTATTTCATCCCGGACCAACGACGATGATCAAAAACGGGCTGCGATGCTTGGGGCAAACCGGTATATTGTAAAGAACTCGTTCAACAACCATAATTTAATCAGCGCCGTTAAGGAATTAATTGGAGAAGCACATGGATAAAAAAAAGATCCTGGTTTTTGAGGATTCGGACATTTTTTCCGACATGTTGACGGAATTCCTTATCGGCGAAGGTTACGAAACGGCCAGGGCCATAAACGGCCTGGAGGGAATTAAGATGGTTTATTCCTTTCTGCCCCAGCTTATCGTAACGGATGTGGAAATGCCCCTTTTTAAAGGATACCAGGCAACGCGACTCCTTAAATCCCGGCCCTCGACACGGTCCATTCCGGTTATCATGTTTACCTCCCTGGGGGAACGAAAGGACAAATTCTGGGGCGGCCAGGCGGGGGCGGATTTCTATATCGAAAAATCACCGGAAAATTTTGCGGAACTTAAAACCCGGATAGAAGAATTTTTGGCCCTTTCTGCCCCGGTGGATTACGGCCTTATCCAAAAAGAAGGAAAACGGATAAACGACAATTCTCTGGTAGAAATGGTAAATAACCTTTTGGACAATAAGCTCTTTCAAACCACCATTATAGGACTTTTGGCGGAATTGTCCGGCAAGCTTAGTTCCCTGGAAGAAATAGTCAAGGGTATGTTTGATCTTTTACCGAATATATGCGAAGCGGAAATTGCTTCCATCATGATTAAAGATACGGATAATTCCCTGGTGGTGTACAACGCAAACAGATCCGGATATGCCGAAGAAATCGCCGAAGATTTTAAAGCCGTGGCAATCGCGGATTTTAACACCCTTTTTCCCGATTACCAGGTTGTGTCCCGGGAACTAAAAGATTTCTTTCCTCCGGGAGAAAAAAACAAAAAAATAGAATCGTATATCATGATCCCCCTTAAAAGTTCAGGCGAAGATTTTGCCACGGTTCATGTGGGCAATACAATTAAAGAGTATTTTTCTCCGGCAATCATGGAAAACGTAAATATCTTTTTATCCGCCGCCGCTCCCATTGTGGCCAACGCGTTGCGGCTGCGGCAGATGGATATTCTGCAAAAGAAAACTAGAACCGCCTTTGCCCGGTATGTTCCGGTAGACGTGATGGACGAGATTATAAAAAAATCCTCCGCCCAATCCAGTCAGAGTGAAACCAGGGTGGTGGCGGTACTTTTTTCCGACATTAGAAATTTTACCAAAATTTCAGAAAAAACCAATGCCCAGGAACTGGTAAATTTTCTTAACGCATATTTTTCTTTAATGGGAAACCAAATTGTCTGCGAGGGGGGGAACATCGACAAGTTTATCGGAGATGCGATCATGGCCATCTTCGGGGCCCCCAAAACCCTGGAAAATGCCGGCGCCAGCGCGATCCGGGCGGCCCTGCGGATGGTACAGGCCCTTCCCAAGGTGGACACCTCGGGCATTAGCCTGCCGGAATCGGGCTTTGGCGCCGGTGTGGGGATCAACTATGGCGAATGTGTGGTGGGCAATATCGGCTTTCAGGACAAACTGGACTATACGGTCATAGGGGACACGGTTAACCTGGCCTCCCGGCTTGAGGGAATAACAAAATACTACAGGCAGTCAATTATCGTTTCACAGAACATCTACCAGCAGGCAAAGGATCAGTTTATCTTCCGCATGACCGACAGTGTCCGGGTTAAGGGAAAAAACCAGCCCGTGGGGCTCTACGCCGTCTATGCCGCCTACCGCGGAGAACATGATGAAGAAACCCCGCCGGCGCTGATCCTGGACCGGGAAGTACTGGATCAGTACAACAAGGGACTTAAACTGTACGGTATGCGGGAATGGGAAACTGCGGGACAGTACTTTACCCGGGCCCGGGACATAGCGGAAAAGACCGGAAATCCCGACTACCTTTCTTCTATGTACCTGGAACGTATTGCTGAGTATATCAAAAATCCTCCCCCGGCGGATTGGGATGCCACCGTGACCATGACGGAAAAATAGGCGCCCTGCGGACTTGCTTTCTTGACAGAAGTGTTCCACCTGCCGGTCGTTGACATGCATGGGCCCGTGACTTGACAAAAAAAAAATCCTGTTGTATAGTGCCCTAGACAGTCTAACATCGGAAAAGGGGCCGCTTAGACGACCCCTTTTTT
Organism: Spirochaetaceae bacterium; assembly: GCA_031275945.1. GTDB lineage: Bacteria > Spirochaetota > Spirochaetia > Treponematales > Breznakiellaceae > JAISLT01. The sequence continues at coordinate 38,296 of JAISOA010000003.1, read as the reverse complement.
ATAGAAAAACCGCCGCATGTGCCTGACGGTTATGCGGGCCGGCGGGGGCAGGCCATTCCGGGCTGCGGGTTCCCGGTAGGATTTAGCCGGATGCGGTATAGGGCCAAAAACGAGGACAGAGAAACCGCTTCCCTGAGGGAGGACCTGGAACCGGTCCTTCAGGGACTTGGATTTGTTCCGGTGGAACTAAACCTGTTCCATGCGGGCAAAAGGGGGGCTGTCCAGGTACGGCTTGTGCTTACCAAACCGGGGACCGCCGGGTCTTTTGGCACCGGGGAACTGGCGGGGGCGCACCGGGCCATACTGCCCAGGCTGGAAGCCGCTTTTCCCGACGGGGATCTCCATGTGGAACTTTCTTCCCCCGGTACGGACAGACTGGTTAAAGAGGGGGCGGAATTTCGCCATTATGTGGACAGGAGGATTCGTATTTACCGGACCGATACGGCACAATGGCAGCGGGGCATACTTCGCTTTTCGGATACGGAAAAGATCCTTCTTGAAACCGAAGACGGGGTGTCTTCTTCACAACAGGAACGGATAGAACTGCCCTATGAACTAATTGCCAAAGCGAGGCTGGATGATTCAATCGAAAACGCCTAACAGCCTTTGCACTTGTGGATGTTTTGCATCACTATGCAGAACATCCCGATTGCCGGGGCGGCTGCGGACCTTGATCCGGTGGCAATTTGAAAACTGCTAGGGACTTTACCGCAGGGCACAGGAGGTAGCGGACGTGGCAACGGATATGTCGGAAGCAATCCATCAGCTTATTCATGACAGGGGCATTTCGGAAGAACTGATCCTTAAAACCATCGAAAACACCCTGCTTGCGGCATATAAGCGCCGTTTCGGGAATGCGGATAATGCCATAGTACGGTTTAACAGCGATAACAGGATGGTTTCAATTTATGCGCAGAAAAAAATCGTAGACGGCGTATACGATCCGGTGGCGGAAATCGACTTGGAAGAAGCCAAGGAATTGAACCCCGATGCGGAACTGGGGGACGACCTTTTAATTGAGGTGGATCCCAAGGAATTTGATCGCATTGCTATCCAGAGTGCCAAGCAGACGGCCCACCAGTCCATACGGGAAATCCAAAAAGACAGCTTGTATTCGGAATTTAAAGACAAGGTAGGGGAGATAATTATCGGCTACTACCAGCGGGAACGGAACGGAACCATCTATGTTGACCTGGGTAAGGTGGAGGGGATATTGCCTAAAAAATACCAATCTCCCCGGGAAATTTACCACGTGAATGACCGGATTAAAGCCCTTATTACCGAGGTTAATAAAACCCCCGCGGGGCTTCAGGTGGTACTTTCCAGAACCCATACAGACTTTGTCCGGGCTATTTTTGAACTGGAGGTACCGGAGGTCTACGATAAGACCGTGGAGATCCACAAAATAGTCCGGGAGGCGGGATACCGTACTAAACTGGCGGTGTATTCCAACCGGGACGACGTGGACCCCGTCGGAGCATGCGTGGGCCTTAAGGGGGTACGTATACAGGCGGTTATCCGCGAATTGGAGGGGGAGAAGGTTGATATTTTAAAGTTTGATCCGGATGCAAAACGGTTTATTAAAAACGCCCTTTCCCCTGCGGAGGTGCGGGATGTAATTATCCTTGACGAAGGTAAACACCAGGCCCTGGCGGTGGTGGCGGATTCCCAGCTTTCCCTGGCCATAGGCAAGCAGGGCCTTAATGTCCGGCTTGCCAACCGGCTGGTGGACTGGAATATCGACGTAAAGACCGAGGCTCAGTTTGCGGAAATGGATATTGCCTCCGAATCCCGCCGGGCGGTATCCGAACTTTTCGGCGATTCGGAAGAAATATCGAAGATTTCCGAACTGCCGGGGATTTCAAAGGAAACTGCGGAGGGACTGCTCAAAAACAATATTGAATTTATCGAAGACTTCCTTTCCCTTTCTGAAACCGAAATATCCGATTTAAAAGAAGTTAACGTAGCCCAGATAGAAGAACTTCGCAGGCTTATAGAAGAATATGTGGAAATAGTGGAGAATGAGGAAGCCCCCGAAGAAACAGGGGATGTGGAAGAAGACGAAACGGCAAAAGAAAGCTTTGAAACTTCCGAAGAGGAAGAGGCGCCGGAAGAATACGAATGTCCCGAATGTGGAGCCCGGATTACCGTGGATATGACCAATTGCCCTAATTGCGGAATAGGCCTAAGCTTTGAGTACGAAGAATAACAAGGTGGAATATGACTGACGAACTAGATAATGCGCAGAAACCCAAGGTTGAACTTATTAAGCATGCCAAGAGCGAAGAACCTGTGCCCAAGATCGAACAGGGGGAACGCCGCAAGGTGGTGGTGGTTAAGAAGAAAGTTCCCATTTCCGCAGGGACGGTAAAGAAAACCCTCCAGCCCAGGGTTGTGCCGGTTCAGACAGAACCAAAGGCCAAGATCCCCGAAGCGCCTTCAACTGAACAAAAAAAAGAAGAACCGAAACCGCCGCAGACGCTGTCCACCCCCCAACGCCCCGCCGGGGCCGCTGGCAGGGTAGGGGGCCGCCCGGTTGGAAACGTTTCTTTTCTCCAGCGCCCCGCCGGGGCCGCCGGCAGGGTAGGGGGCCGCCCGGTTGGAAGGGGCGGCGAAAGGCCTCCCTTCGGCGGCGGACGGCCTTCCGTAGGAAAATCCCAGCCGCAAAGAACCGGCGCTCCACCCCGGCAAAACGGCGGCTTTATCCTTCGAGGTGGCAGGCCCGGGGGCAATAAACCCGGCTTTGGATCGGGGACTGCGGATCCGACGATCGAAGGCGGCAAGGGGCCCGTAAAAAAATTCTTTAAAGCAAAAAAAACGGTTTATCAAAAAAAAGAACAAGAGATGGAGGAAAAACTCCTTCAAACCAAGAAAAAGATCACCCATCTTGCCAATCCTGTTCCTAAATCAATAGATATTATGGAAGTTATTTCCGTTTCGGAACTGGCCCGGAAAATGAACCTAAAGGTGTCGGATCTTATTCAAAAACTCATGAGCATGGGAATGATGGTAACCATCAATCAGCAAATAGATGCGGAAACCGCTTCGATCCTGGCCGCCGAATTCGGCGCTGAGGTAAACATCGTAAGCCTCTATGACGAAACGGTAATTGACAGCGGTACCGATGACCTGTCCACCATGGAACCCAGGCCACCGGTGGTTACCGTCATGGGACATGTTGATCATGGTAAAACCAAACTACTGGATGCGATCCGCAGCTCCGACGTGGCCTCGGGGGAATTCGGCGGCATAACCCAGCATATCGGCGCTTATATGGTAGATACCGCCCACGGTAAAATTGCCTTCCTGGACACCCCCGGCCACGAAGCTTTTACCCGCATGCGGGCCCGGGGCGCCCAGGTTACTGATATTGTCATTCTGGTGGTGGCCGCCGACGACGGGGTTATGCCCCAAACCGTAGAGGCCATAAATCATGCCAAAGAAGCGGCGGTGCCGATCATTGTGGCGGTTAACAAGATCGATAAACCCGAGGCAAATCCAGATAGGGTTAAAAACCAGCTTTCCGAACTGGGACTTATACCCGAAGCCTGGGGCGGACAGACCATGTTTGTGGAACTTTCCGCCCTAAAGAAAGAGGGTATAGATAAGCTTATCGATGCCATATTACTGGAATCGGAAATCCTGGACTTGAAGGCAAATTACCGGCGCAACGCCGAGGGCAAGGTGCTGGAATCCCGAATAGATCATGGCCGGGGTATTGTGGCCACGGTGATCATCGAAAAGGGAACCTTAAAAATCGGCGACTCCTTTGTGGCGGGGATCTGGCCCGGAAAGGTCCGGGCTCTTTTTAACGACAAGGGGGAAAAGGTTGAAACCGCCAGTCCCTCCATGCCGGTGGAAGTCCTGGGCTTCGAGGGCATACCGAATGCGGGGGATCCTCTGCAGGTGGTGGAAGATGAACGGGTAGCCCGGGGCGTTTCTTCCAAACGCCAGGAATTAAAACGTTTTGAAGATTCCAAAAATATTAAAAAGATCACCCTGGACAACCTTCATGAAACGATCAGCGATGGGGCGATCCAGGAACTTAAGGTGATCATTAAAGCGGACGTTCAAGGTTCCGCCGAGGCGCTCCGCTCCAGTCTGGAAAAACTTTCCAATAATGAAGTCCGGGTCCATGTAATACAGGCCCTACCGGGGGCAATTAACGAAGGGGACATAGATTTGGCCAGCGCATCCAACGCCATCATCCTGGGTTTTAATGTTAGGCCCACTCCAAAGGCAAAGGCCCTGGCGGATCAGGAACGGGTTGACGTGCGCAAGTACAATGTCATATACAAGGCCGTGGAAGAAATTCAACAGGCCCTGGAGGGAATGTTAAAGCCCGATACCAAGGAAGAGCTTGTGGCCACTGTGGAAGTACGGAACACCTTCAAGGTGCCCAAAATTGGTACCATTGCAGGATGCTATGTGCTTAGCGGTACTGTTAAACGTAACGCCCGTGTTAATCTTATCCGGGAAGGGATTGTGGTCCATACGGGAAAGATTGGCAGCCTTAAGCGGTTCAAAGACGATGCCCGGGAAGTAGCCGCGGGCTTTGAATGCGGTCTGGGTATTGAAGATTACGATGATGTACGGGTAGGGGATCAAATAGAAGTATTTGAGATTGTTGAAATAGCCCGGAAACTTACCGGTTAAGGTTGCCGCAGGCACTGTACAGGATATGGCTGGATTTAGAACCGATAGGGTAGGCGCCCTTCTTCAGGAAAAAATCGGGGAACTCATTGTGGGGGGGAAAATAAAAGATCCCCGGGTGGATTCGCTGCTTTCTGTTACCCGGGTCGAAGTTTCCCGGGACCTGGTATATGCGGATGTGTTTATTTCCGGCTGTAACAAGAACCTTTCCACAGGGGTGGCGGGCCTTAAAAGCGCCGCGGGGTTTATTCAGGCCCAACTGGCCCGCAGCATGCATATCCGGGTTACCCCCCGGCTCCGGTTCCATGAAGATTCAGGAATTCGGGATGGCTTTGACATTATCAAGAAAATCGACGCATTGACAGAGGAACATGACGGTCGGCTATATTCTGTTGAATAAAAATCCCGGTCAAAGTTCGTTTGAAACCCTGGGAGCGGTAAAAAGAGCCTTTGGTACCCGCACGGTGGGACATACCGGTACGCTGGATAAGTTTGCCCGGGGACTCCTGGTTGTGCTGGTTGGCCGGGCGGTAAAACTGGCGTCATGGTTTTCCACCTGTGATAAGCGCTACCTGGCCTGTGTTAAATTCGGGGAAGAAACGGATACCCTGGACCCGGAGGGGGAGATCCTTGCCCGGGCTCCGGTTCCTTCCCGGCAGGCACTGGAAGAGATCCTTCCCCGGTTTACGGGCCCAATACTCCAGTCGCCGCCGCTTTATTCCGCAGTCCATATTGCCGGACAACGGGCCCACCGGCTTGCCCGGTCGGGCGTTCAGGTGGAAATGGCGCAAAGACCCGTGACGGTTTATAGTCTTCGTCTGTGTTCCTGGGATCCTCCCCTGGGGGAATTGGAAATTCACTGTTCAAAGGGTACGTATATTCGTTCCCTGGCCCGGGATATAGCCCTGGCCCTTTGCTCCAGGGCCCACCTTGTTTCCCTTACCAGGACCAAGGTAGGTAATTTTTCTGTGGAAGGGGCGGTTCCTTCCGATGCGGACCTGCAGAGCATTAGGGATGCCTTACAACCCCTTGATCCCGGTTTGTTTAGCGCCCTGGGTATATGTACCTTATCCGTGGACAAAGAAACAGCCCTGGCCCTATGCCGGGGCAAGGCCCTGGGATCCCTTAGGCAGCTTTCTTTTCCCCAGGATACGGATACCCTAGCCATTTTCGGTCCCGGTTTTTTTGCGGCCCTGGTTGCGAAAACAGAAAAAGACTGGAAATACAGGTATGTCAATGTACAAGATTAACTGGGAGGAGTTGGAAAGGGGCCTATGGCAAACCCGGGGAGGGGACCGCAAAACCGCCCTTACCATAGGAGTGTTCGACGGTTTTCACCGGGGCCACCGGGTTTTAATTACCAAAATAGTCGAAAAAGCCCCGGCGCTCCTTCCCGGGGTGGTTACCTTCCGGGAAAATCCAAAAAAATATTCCTTTCTCCGGCAGGAAGCACAGCCCGCAGATTCTCCGGACTTTGCAGGCCCTTCCTCGGCGGATAATCCCTTTGAGGACATCATAGGCTTTGACGAAAAAATGACCCTGCTAAGCCAATCGGGAGTGGCCTTCTGCGTGATCATTGACTTTTCGGAAAATTTCAGTAAAATAGATGGTGGAAGTTTTATAGAGGCCCTGTACCGTTATTTGGATCCCGCATATATAGCGGTAGGGGCTAATTTCCACTGCGGATACCGCCAGGATACCGATGCTTTGCGCTTTAAAGTCCTGGCGGAGGGAATGGGGATTAGCGCCGAAATCGTTAAACCCGTAGTAGAGGGGGGAATCCCGGTAAGCTCAAGCAGGATCCGGGCTGCCCTCCGGGCCGGACGCTACCATGAGGCGGAACTGCTTTTAGGAAGGCCCCTGGGGAAAAATCGCTAAGCCCGGTTGTAGCAGCCCAAATATTTTTTTCTCCGCGGGCATGTAACAAGAGTTTTTAAGGAGTGCATATATGGCGTTAAACAAAGAAGATGTAACTTCCATCATTACAAAGTTCGGTAAAGACGAAAAAGATACCGGAAATTCGGAAGTTCAAATTGCCCTGTTAACCAAGCGAATTGGGCAGTTAACGGAGCATTGCAAGCAGTTTAAGAAGGACAAATCCGGACAGCGGGGCCTTTTAATTTTGGTGGGTCAGCACCGCCGCATGCTTAAATATTTGCGGCGGGTAAACCTGGAACGGTACCGCTCTTTAATTAAGGAATTGGGCTTGCGCAAATGATGCAGACAGTAACATATACCATCGCCGGTAAGGATCTTATCCTGGAAACCGGCAGGATCGCAAAGCAGGCAAACGGCTCTGTTTTTGCCCAATACGAAGGTTCCGCAGTTATTGCCACGGTCTGTACTTCTTCCGAATCGGTGGAAGGGCTGGACTATGTACCTTTAACCGTGGATTATAACGAGAAGTACTATGCCGCGGGAAAGATCCCCGGGGGGTTTATTAAACGGGAAGGACGTCCCAAGGACAAGGAAATTCTTGTCTCCCGGCTTATCGATAGGCCCATGCGGCCCCTCTTTGATAAAAGCTTCGGGCGGGAAATTCAGGTGGTGCCGACAACTATTTCCGCGGATCAGACCAATCCGCCGGATATTTTAGCGATTATCGCATCCTCCGCGGCGGTCCACATTTCCGACATTCCCTTTAACGGCCCCATTGCAGCGGTTCGGATCTGCGCCAGAGGTGGCGAACTGATTATCAATCCCAGTTACAGCGAAATAGAAAGCAGCCAACTGGAAATCGTGGTGGCCGGTACAAAAGACGGTATTACCATGGTGGAAGGCGGAGCCAACGAGGTAAGCGAAGAACTGATGGTACAGGCGCTGGAAAAGGCCCATCAGACGATCAAGGAACTTTGCGGCCTGCAGGAAAAACTCCGGGAACTGGCTGGAAAAGAAAAACTTCCCCTTACGCCGGATACCCATGTACTTGAAAACCGGGACACAATCTACAACGAAGCCTATCCACGGCTGGAAAAGGCATGCTTTGAACCCACCAAGGGGGAGCGCCACAACGCAATACGGGCGGTAAAGACCTCTCTGGAGGTCCAGTACGCATCCCAGCTGGAAGATAAGTTTCAAAAGAAGCTATTCGACGCCCTTTTTGAGGATATGCAATACCATATCCTGCGGTCTTCTATTTTGGATAAGGGAAAGCGGGTTGACGGCCGGGGTACGGAAGAAATCCGGCCCATTACCTGCGAAATAGGGCTTCTTAAGCGAACCCACGGATCGGCCCTTTTTACCCGGGGCGAGACCCAGTCCCTGGCGGTAACCACCCTGGGGACGGTTTTTGACGAGCAGATCTACGATGACATAGAAGGGGACAAGCGGGAGAATTTTATCCTCCATTACAACTTCCCCCCGTATTCGGTAGGCGAAGTAGGCCGCTTGGGAACGGGTCGCCGGGAAATCGGTCACGGTAACCTTGCCCGCCGTTCCCTGGTGGCTATGATCCCTTCAAAGGAGGAATTTCCCTATACCATCCGGATGGTTTCCGAAATCATGGAATCCAACGGTTCCTCTTCCATGGCCTCCGTATGCGGCGGTACCCTGTCGATGCTTCATGCGGGGGTTCCGATGAAAAAGCCCGTGGCGGGTATTGCCATGGGCCTTATCAGCGATGGGGACAAATATGCGATCCTTTCCGATATCCTGGGGGAAGAGGATCATCTGGGAGATATGGACTTTAAAGTGGCCGGAACCGAAGATGGTATTACGGGCTTTCAAATGGATATTAAAATTTCCGGAGTTACCGCGGAAATTATGGAAAAAGCCCTGGCCCAGGCTAAACGGGGGCGGCTCCATATTCTTTCAATTATGAACAAAACCATTAATAAGCCCGCCTTGGCCATCAGCGAATTTGCCCCTAAAATACTCAGCTTTAAAATCGAGGTTGATAAAATCGGCGCCCTTATAGGACCCGGGGGTAAAAATATTAAGGCCCTGTGTGAACAATACGGAGTAACGATTAATACGGAAAATGACGGAACCGTCACCATCTATGGCAAAAACACCCTGAATGCGGAGGAAGCCAAAGCCGCAGTCATGGGGATTGTGTCGGATCCCGAAACCGGAAAAATCTATAACGGCGTGGTCAAGCGGATTATGGAATTCGGAGCCTTTGTAGAAATTTTACCGGGCAAAGAGGGGCTGGTTCACATTTCCAAACTTTCCCGGCAGCGCATAGCCCAGGTAAGCGACGTACTTACCGAGGGCCAGGAAATACCCGTAAAACTCCTGGAGATTGATAAAATGGGACGGCTTAATCTTTCCTACATCGACGCCGTAGATCCAAACGGGGCCTCAAGTGGCCCCGAGGGGGGAGGCCACCGGGAAGACCGCAACCACCGGCGGTTCTAACATGGTCCGCAACAGTTCCGGTACACCCCGCGTCCGGGTTTTTAAAACAAACCCCGGCGCCGTCTTGCCCCGGTATGCGACCAAGGGAGCCGCAGGGGCCGATGTGGAGGCCCTTCTCGGTTCGGATTTAACCATTGCTCCCGGCGCCTGGGCAAGGGTCCCCACGGCCCTGGTGCTGGAAATACCCCCGGGCTGGGAGGCCCAGGTACGGCCCCGGTCCGGCCTTGCCCTTCGGCACGGCGTTACGGTCCTCAATGCCCCCGGTACCATAGACAGCGATTACCGGGGGGAACTGGAGGTGCTTTTGGTAAACCTAGGTAAAGAGCCGTATGTCATCCATACCGGCGACCGGATAGCCCAACTGGTGTTTGCCGCCGTTCCCCAGGCGGCGCTGGAATTTACAGACGATGATCCTTCCGCCACCGGACGGGGAGCGGGAGGATTCGGCTCCACCGGGATATCAAAAAACAAGTAGGCGGTTCCAGGGTGACAGATCCGGAAACCGGCCCCGTTAAGGGATTTTCCATAAAAACCGTGCCTGTTTTTACCGGGTCAAAAACAATTTTTTTCTACATAATCCGGGAAATTTTCTTCTCGTTTTTTGTATGCTTTCTTTTTTTCTTTTTTGTTTTCTTTGTAAACCAGCTTTTACTTATGGCCCGGGAAATTCTTGCCAAGCGGGTTCCCCTGTTTGAGGTGGCGCTTTTGATTTTGTACTCCCTGCCTTCAATAATCGCCATGACTTCTCCCTTCGCGTGCCTTACCGGAACCCTCATGACCATAGGGCGCTTAAATTCGGATAACGAGATCCTGGTGTTTCTTTCTTCCGGGCTTTCATACCGGTCTGTTTTTCTGCCCGCCCTGCTGGTGGGAATCCTTATTTCTTTGTTTTCTTTTTTTGCCAATGACATATTGCTCCCAGCAGGAACGGTACAGTTTTCACGGCTTTACCGGCGTATTCTTTTCTCATCCCCCGCTCTGGAATTAGAGGCTAATTCGGTTAAGCGGTTTAAAAATTCCGTAATAATCACAGGACAGGTAACGGGCCATGTTATAGAGGATATCCTTATCATCGACAGGACCAGGGACGGGGAACGGCGAATTATCAGCGCCCGGGAAGCGACTTTGGAAGACCTAGGGGAGGGGAACTTAAGCATTAACCTAATACAGGCTTTTGTCCAGTCTGGAAAAGAAAATCTTAAGAAAAATTACGACTACGCCCTGGCGGAAACCCTTTCCTACCGGGTATCCCAGGACGATATTCTGGAAGGCGTTTATATCATAAACGCCAGGGAAATGAGTTCGGTGGATGTAAAAAAAGAAATCCTTAAACAGGAGGGGGCTATTTTTAATAACCTGGACGGCGAACACCGAAGAATTACGGAGGATGCCCTGGTTTTAGAAAATGCCCTGCGAAGGGGAAGCAGCGAACATAACCGTTTTGATTCTCTTTTAATGGACTGGTCCTATACGGTAAATGCCGCCGCACAGATACGAAAAGACAGGAATTTTTCAATTTATCGGCTTGAATATTATAAAAAATTCTCCATCCCCTTTGGCGGAATTTCCTTTGTACTGGCCGCGGTATCTATAGGACTTATGACCCGTAAAAGCGGTCAGGTTGTGGGGTTTGTCATAGGAATATGCATCGCCGCCCTTTACTGGGGCCTACTCCTTATCGGGCAGGCTCTGGGGACCGTACTTAATTTTTCTCCCTTCTGGTCCATGTGGTTTCCCAATATACTGGCAATTAGTTTAGGCTTAGGCCTAACGCTGGCAAAGGCTGCGGCAAAATGATCGTAGACAGGTACCTTTTAAAACAGTTTTTTCCCGTTTTTCTTTTTTCCCTTGCCCTTTTTATGATGCTGGTTTCTCTCATCGATCTTTTTTATTACCTGGTCCGGTACCTTAACGCCAACGCGGCTGTTAAGGATATTCTAAAGGTTTCCCTCTACTATATTCCAAAAAGTTTTAGTTATGCCATGCCGGTTTCTTTGTTATTTGCCTCCGCCTATACCCTGGGCGACCTAAGCGCAAGAAACGAACTAATCACCCTGATTGGAGCGGGCATGCCCTTTTGGCGCTTTTGCCGATCCCTGATTATCCTGGGGCTTGTCGCATCGGGTTTTGCATTTTTTTTTGAAGATCTGGCGGTTATTCCCACCTTACGTAAAAAAAACGAAATGAGCAAAGAACTGCTTCATACCAACACCGACACCCTGGCGGATATTGTGATAAAACTCCACGAAGGAAGGATTATTTATTCGGCGGATTATTACACCCACACGACCAAAACCCTTAACGGCGTAACAATTATTGAACTGGACGATACAAAACGGATCGTTTCCATAGTTTACGCCCCCCAGGCGATCTGGACCGGCGCCTTTTGGTCCTTTTCCCATGCTCTACAGTACCGGTGGGAAAAAGGGTTTTTTAAACCCCGGGAATACGGGGAAACAGAAAAGTATACCGAAGACCCGCAAACCTTTGTGCGAAGCTCCATGTCTCCGGAGGAGTTGCAGACCGCCGCTCTACGCCTCTTGATTCGGGATCTGCAAAAGGCGGGGCTTCCGATTGGTTCCGCCTTAACGGATTATTATCACCGGTTTTCCTTTTCCGCCGTATCCTTTGTCGTTATTTTTCTTTCGTTAAGCATGAGTACCCGGTTTAAGCAGAACACCCTGCTGTTAAGCCTTCTTGGAAGCCTGGGGACTGCCGTCGTATACTATGTGATCGAAATGATCAGCATGATGAGCGCCCGGGCCGGACTTTTGCCCCCCTTCCTGGGGGCCTGGATTCCGGTTTTTATCTGTACCGTCGCGGGATTGCTGTTACTGTGGTACTCCCGGACATGAAGCACATTTTTTCCATTACCCGCCGGGACACCCTTAGCCAGGCCCGCTGCGGAATCCTAAACCTTCCCCAGGGGCCGGTGGAAACTCCGGTATTTATGCCCGTGGGAACCAACGGAACGGTTAAGGCCCTGACAAATGAAGACCTGGAAGAAATCGGTTTCTCCATGATCCTGGCAAACACCTACCATCTGTACCTAAGGCCGGGCATGGAGGTTATCTGCGGCGCCGGAGGCCTGCGGAGTTTTACCAAATGGAAGGGGAATTATTTAACCGATTCCGGGGGCTTCCAGATCTTTTCTTTGGCCCCCTTTCGTAAAATAAACGACGAAGGAGTACAATTCCGCTCCCACATCGACGGATCCTCCCATACACTAAGTCCTGAAGCCGTGGTGGATATCCAGGTTACCCTGAACAGCGACATACAGATGCCCCTGGACGTGTGTACCCCCTGGGGCATCGGCCGGGAGGAAGCAAAAAAGGCCCTGGAATTGACCAGCCGCTGGCTTATCCGGTCCCACGGGGCCTGGACCGCCGCGGCGGACCGGGGTTACCGGGGATCACTTTTTTCCATAGTTCAGGGGAATTTTTTTCAAGACCTCAGGCAGGAAAGCGTGGCCCGGACCCTGGAGACGGAAACTCCCGGCATCGCCATAGGGGGCCTTTCCGTGGGGGAACCGGAGGAACTGTTTAGGGAATACCTCCATATTACCTCGTCCCTGCTTCCGGATGAAAAACCCCGGTATGTCATGGGCATAGGAAGTCCCGAATATATTCTCTGGGCCATCGAGGAAGGAATAGATATGTTTGATTGCGTCCTCCCCACCAGGACGGGCAGAAACGGTCATGTCTTTACCCGCAACGGCCCCCTGGTCCTAAAAAAAGCCGAACACACCGCAAGTTTTCTGCCCATAGACGGCTCCTGCAGCTGCCGGGTCTGCCAAACCTACAGCAGGGCGTATTTACGGCATCTTTTTAAAACCAGAGAGATACTCTGCTCCATGCTGGCAAGCTATCATAATTTGTTCTTTCTTAACCGGCTTGTGCTTGATTCCCGAAGGGCAATTAGCGAAAATAGATTTAAAGAATTTAAAGAAAAATTTTTATACCGTTACCATAACGGAGGAGGAGAATGATGCGGGGTATGGTTCTTTTTTGCGGACTCTGTATTATCATACGCGGCCTTCTTGCCCAGGAACCGGATGCGCCTTCTGTTGCCGATCCTTCCCTTAATTCCATCGACGAACAGCGGCTGATGGTGATCCGCTACGGTACCGATACCGAAATTGCCAATCTTATAAAAACCCTGAGGAGCGAGCAGGCCAAGGACGCAAAGGGTGATCATCCCCTGGATGCGGAACTTCTGGACCTGGCGGAAAAATCAAAAAACCGGACCATCATAACGGGAATATTCAACTATTACGGGGATCGGGAAAAAGAGGGGCTCGAAGCCCGGGCCCTCCAGATAATTGAAGACAGGGATTATGAGGGGGCAGAAGCGGTGAACGCCGCCATTGACTACCTGGGTAAAGTTCAGGCCGCCGGAATCCAGGAAGCCCTGATACGCATTCTGGAGGGCGAAGAAACCCGATATCTGCCCGGCGCAATCCGCACCCTGGGAAAGACCGCGGCAAAATCCGATCCCGGAAAAACCGTGGAATACCTGATTGATTACTATACGAACCGCGAGCCCGGGGATGAAAACAGGCGGCTTATTATTTCCGCGGTGGGGGACGCGGGGGCAAAAGAAGGAACCGCCTTTTTAGTATCCATCGCGGAAAATGAGGAAGAACGGGTTCCCCTTCGCATTGCGGCTCTGGAGGGACTTTCAAAAATCGCCGATCCCGGGGGGCTCCGGGCCATCATCAGTGCCGTTTCGTCCCGGGATCCCAATGTACGGTCTTCCGCCGTCGGAGCCCTGGGCCCCTTTGCGGGAGAAGAGGCGGAGGAGGCCATCATGGATTCCTTCCGCGATTCTTACTACAGGACCCGCATAGCCGCTGCAAAGGCCGCGGGGGAACGGAAACTTACCCAGGCGGTGCCGTTTCTTCGCTTTCGCGCCGAAAATGACGACGTACCCGCGGTACGGGACGAGGCCATAAAATCCATAGCCCTGATTGGCGGAGACGAGGCGGATACGATCCTAAAAAATCTTTTTTCGGAACGGAAGAACAATGACCGGATCCGGATCAATGCGGGAGAGATGCTTTTAAGCGGGGGTTCCCGGGATTATACGGAGGACGTAATTATTGAGTTGGATGAGGCAAGGGCAAAAAACCAGACGGCCCTCTACAACGGTTTTTTGCGGATCCTGGGGTCCGCTAAATCGGATAAGCTCGAGGGTCTGGCCCGCCGTTTTTTTGCCACCGGCGGAGTGGTGGAAAAATCCTATGCCATTGATATCTGCGCCAATAACGACTTCCGCAGCCTGGCCGGCGAATTACGAAGACTCGCGGATCCCAAGAACGGAAGCCTTTCCCGAAAATCCCTGGCTCTTTTAGAAAAATGGGGCCTTTCTGCGGAAGAGCCTTACCCCGCCGTAGAAGACTCGGGTCCCGCGGAGGAACCCTCCGGTCCCGTTGCGGAGGATCCTATACCGAAGGATCCAGAGTATCCGGCGCAGATGGAACCGATATCGAATGAAGCAACTGATTTAGAACAATAAGCGGGTCCTTATACTGTTCAAAATGGAAAAAGATCTCATAGTTCCTATCCGAAAGGATCCTAATTGTTTTTCCCAGGCATTCATGCACCGGGTTGGAACCTATATCGGGAAAATATCTGGGCTTAAGGGGGGTAAAGGTACAATTATTGCCGTCAAAGTAAAGCCGGCCGATCCGGGGAGGTATGGATACCAGGAAAATAAGAAAATCCGAATTCCCTCCGCCTACGGTATAGGTATTGCCCTTTTTTAAGGCATGGACATTTCGCCGCCCTATGGCCGTATTTTGTTCCTCCACAAAAATGGTCAGCATCGGCGGGTTGGTTAAAAATTGGCTTGAGTCATCCCGTAGATGATGATACCGGCGGTGGGGGCCCTTAAGAGAGGCTTCTGCCTGCTGGCTTGCAAACTTATTAAGAAGTTCCGCGTTCCTGGCCGCCGTATCATCGGTGGAACTAGCCGCGGCTATTACCTTGTTGGGAGAGGATTGAAGCTTACGGGCTATCATAATGATGATAAAGGCCAGAACAAGAAGCAGCAGCAGTCCGGCGGTGATTAGGAAGGGAAGTGAAAGGGAATTGATAAAGAGCCCTATCCCTTCGGCGGGGTTCCTCCCGGCGTTTTCAGCGTCCCCGGTTTCCGTCCCGGGATTTTTACCGGTTCCGGCGGTATTCCCCGGCGTAATAAGCCCGGCGGCATTGCCGGATCCCCGGCCTTCCTCCCCTAAGCCGGCCCCTTCTCCGGCGGTTTCCGGATCCCCGGGCTCAGCTCCGTTCTGCCCGGAACCGGTTCCGGATACGGAGGATTCGCCGGAGGAGGCAGCACCGGTTCTCCCGGCCACGGCGCTCTCCCCGGCGGCGCCGGTCCCTGTGCCGCGTTCATTGACGGCGACGGTATCCCGGTTGCCGGGGGAGGCGGAAGCGGTCCTGGGAAGGGCGGCGGGTTCTCCGGCGGTACGATTACCCCCGGCGGCTCCGGATTCATAACCCGTTCCTGTTTCACCGGCGGTTCCGGCTCCCCTGGGGTCTACCACCCGGTTGTCGGCGACCCTTAGGAAGAACAGATCCGTCCCGCTTGACCGGAACCGGCCCGCGGTGGCATTTACAACACCGCCGGAATCTTTGCCGCTTATTAAAAATACTGTCTTTGGCCGTCCCGCCGGCAGGGTTCTGATATACTGTTCGGCAAACTGCAGGGCCGCTTCCGGGCTTGAGGTGGTTTCCAGCGGATAGAGCAGCCATATTCTGCTGCTAATATTTTCAATATCCCCCGGTTCACGCACGGGCTGTGAAATTTCAACCCGGGGCTTCATTCCGAAAGAAATCAGGTGGAAGGTATCGGAAAAATCCAGTTCATCCGCCAAAAAGGGGCCCGTAAGATAGGTCCCCACCTCATAATAATGAGGAAGCATATCCACAGAAGTATCAACTATAAGGATAAGATCTTTATGCCGCTGGGCAAAAAGAGAAAAGGCCCCGCAGAAAATCAACAATCCAAAGACAATTTTTTTCAAATTCATATACGGCTCCCCTATACAGGAATTTTTGTTATCTCTTTTACAGTATAAACAAATTTCTCATCCCGATTGGTCTTGTCAAAGAAAAATTCAAACTGTTCGCCCGCTTTTTTATTGAGCAGAGCGCTTCCAAACGGAGACAGATACGAAATAATGCGATTTTCCGGATCCGATTCCCAGGGGCCCAGGATCGTATATTCTTCGGTTTCCCCGGAATTCGCATTTTCCAGCACCGCCCTGGTTCCGAAGGAGATCCGGTCCGTATTAACCGTCGCGGGATCGAAGATCTGGGCCCGCTCAATCTCGTCCTTTAATTTTGCCACCGTGGAGTTAAGAATTTCCTGCTTTTCTTTCGCGGCCTTGTATTCGGCGTTCTCCCGCAGATCCCCCAAAGACAGGGCAAAGGCGATTTCTTTGGAATTGGCGGGTACTTCCTCGTCCATAATATGGGTCAGCTGCCGCTGTTTTTCCTCGTACTTCGCGGCGGTAACCATAAGTCCCCGGGATACTTTTTTTTCTGTGCCCCCGGTAAATTTGAAATGCGGATCCTTTTCCTGTATAACCGCCCGGAGTTTAAATTTATCCGCCGGATCAAGGTCTTTTACATCCTCGATCAGGGTATAGATTCTAAGCAGGGTATCTTCATCGGCCTTTAGAATAAACGATTCAAGCAGCCTGTCCTTAAAAAGCAGGGTATAGACCTGTTTGTTGATCTTACGGTTTTCCGTTGTATTCCGGTGGTTGTCGATATCCCGGTAGGTAATGTCCAGAATATAAATAAGGGTGATGATTTTTTTTTCCTCGGTGATATTAGCGCCGCTAAACCATTGGGGGTTCTTTACGTTTTTGTAAAGCCAAACCACCGCTTCCCTATAATCACGGTAATTTTCAAAACAGTTCTGTATAAGCCCCACAAGCTTTTCTTCGTATCCCTCTTTTTCCAGGCTATTAATAATCGAAGACAACATGGCATAGGGAAAAAGGCGCACGTAAATATCGGGCCATTGATCTGCGGTCAGCCGTATTTGAAGCAGAAATTCTTCCTTAAGCTTTAGATCCTTAAGGCCAAAAAACAGAGCCGGCAGATCCTCGATATTTTTAAAGATCTCTTCAAAATCACAATTAAGATTCTTGCCCAGCTGGGGATGCCTTCCGGCCATTTCTTTAACCAACAGGTACGAGGCAATAACCTGCTCATTAATCTGGCTATAGGATCGAAGGTAGCCGGTAAAATAATTAAACATCTCGTTAAAAAATTCCGAATCCAGTTCCGCTTCCTTTTTGGATTCAAAATCCCTAATCGTAGTAATTCGGTCAAAGAAATTCTTTTGAGCCTTAAATTCATTGTACAGTTTTTCTTCAATGCTGATAGGCCTGTCCCGGACGGTAAAGAGATCGATGTTATCCTGGCTTACTCCAAAGGTAGAATCGGTTTTAAGGATCTCCCTGGCCTTGGCAATCCAGCCGGTCCATTCTCCCGTAGAAAGCACCGAGGGAACCAGTTCCGCCTTAATCCGTTTAAGATCGCAAAGGTTGTCAAAACTGCGAATTACCGTTTTAAGGGCCCAAGCATGTTCAGTTTTTACCCGTTCATGAAGTTTTTCTTTTTTCCAGGTGGCCTTAAGCACCCAAATGTGGTTTTTTGAAAGGGTTTGAAGGGCGTTCACCGCCATTTTAAGAGCCATGGCGTGTCCCCGTTTTTTTGCAAAGTCTACCACAATTTCATCCCCCTGCATGGACGAAATCCGTCCAACCCCCCAGGTGCGATGAAATACAAAACTTCCCTTATCAAAGGCAATATGTTTTTCAAAATCGGTAATTGCTTCCCGGACATTACGCCAGCTTTGGCTTAGATTCGACAGCCGGATATACTCCTCCAACTGGCTGTGATCCGCATATTTAAGGCGGAAACATTCGGTTATTTCCCTGCGGGCTAAAGAATCCCGTTCATTGTACTGCAGAATCAGTTTTAAAAGCCCTATGGCGGTGTCAATTTCACCCCGTTTTTTACAGGACATAAATACATCCTGGAGCAGCAATGCGGCCTTGTCCTCGCTGATATTCTTGGCTATCCGTTTTTCGACATGAAGAAAAAAGTCTATGTCCTCAGGGCAATACTCAATAAGCTTTGTCCAGATTTCCCTGACGTTGGTAAAAAGCCCCTTATTGATATAGCGGTGCAGGGCCTTTTTATAATAATCCACCGCGGTTTCCGTGTTCCCCAGTTTTTCATAGTGTTCCGCCAATGCCTTGGCTATATCCGCCTCTTCGTAATCAACCTTTACAAGCCGTTCCCAAATGCCGGTTATAAGATCCTCTTCATTTTCATTTTTATAACATTCTGCCAGGGTTCGCAGGGCAAATTTGGATTCCCCGTAATCAAGGATCCGCTCGCACAGATACCGCACAATGCCCCATTTCCGGTTGTCCACAAAGATAGTAACCAGGTTAACCAGTACCGCATCGTCAATAAGCTGCCGGGACAGGGCAATCATTCCCGAAAGGTACAGGGCTATAATGCTGTTCTTGGTATGAATTAAATGCTCGTCGCACAGCCGTTTTAGATCGTCGTAGAATTTTCCTTCCCTGGCTTCTTTTAAAAGTACATCCAGTTCTTTAAACTGGCCGGTGGAGTAGTTGCTTAAAGCTGCCCGGGTCCACTTTTCCTCGTTAAGCATTTCCTGAATTTGTTTCAAAAGCGGTGAAGCAACAACCGGTTCCGCCTGGATTTCAGCCACATCTGCCATGCTCTTCTCCTAAGTACACAAAATAGCCCCTTAAACCCGCGGGTTCCTAAGGGCCCTCTTAATTTCGATACCGTTCATAAATGGCCGGATCGGTTATTTTTATCTTTAACATAGTTTCTTCAATAAGAGCCGGATCGGCCTGGACATTCTCATAGTGGTCGATAAGCCACAGGTACCGATTGATTAGCCGGGGGATCAAAAGCTCCGTTTTACCGGCATTCCCCCGGATCTCATTCTCCAGGGTAAAAATTGACTGTTTAAGCTTCCCCAGTTCGGCAAGCTTCAATTCCCGGTTTACCGAGAAAACCCCAAAAAGGGCGCCGTAAATAGGGATCCACTCAAGTAACTCTTGCCCCTCATAACCCATTTCCCGCACCCGGTCCGCCAGGCGCAAAATTAGCTCTGAATCCATGTTTCGAAGCTCTATTCCCTGGGGATCAAGAAAAAACGCTTCCCGAAACAGGGCCTTGGCGGCCCGGGGTTCTTCAAGCAGGGCATTTATGTCCGCCAGTTCCGAAAGGGTCTCTCCGTCGTCCCGCTTAAACCGGGCAGCCTGTTCCAGGTATTTAAGGGCCTCTACAAAATTACCCACCCCCTTGTAACAACGCCCTGCCTGGAGGAGTAGAGCCGGGTCATACTGGTTATCCCCCTCTCCCAAAATGTCTCCAAAGAATCCCAGGGCGGTTGAAAACACAAAATGCTTCATCGCATAAAGGCAGGAATCAAATTTCCGCTCTTCGCCGATACGGTCCAGAAAGCTATAAAAGCTCTTCCACTGGGAAAGGATAAACCCGCCCCGGTCATAGGAATCCTGGACTTCGGACAGTTTCTTTAGCCTTTCCATCCACCAGGAAAGGCATTTGAGGGCATAGACAACCTCGGGATGCTCAAAATTGAGTTTGAGGGCCTCGTTTAACGCCCGTTTGGCGCCCTCTACATCCGAGCTTGTAAGGCTACCATAGGCTTTTTGAATAAGCCCCTCCACAGATTTTTCAGCGTCCATTACAGCCTTCTTATTATACTATTATTTACGTTCTTTACAAGAGGGGTACATGGCGGTAAAATCCTATAGAAATGGGCCGGTACTGCCGAAAATCGTAATGGAGGGGTGGTAATGATACAAAAAATGCCCATGGCTATCCTGGCGCTTCTGTTTCTGTGGGGAATCGGACCGGGCTTTACCCAGGGCCGCCCTACGTCGCCGGAAGAACTCCTTAAAACGGGGATTAGTTTTTACGGTGAGGGAAAATTCAACCAGTCGTGTACCCTGCTGCGTCTTATAGGTCCCGAAACAGACAAGGCCCTCTATGCCGAGGCCCTGTACTGGATATCCCTGGCGGAACTTTCCTCGGGGCAGTACGGCGAAGCCCTGGCGGATCTGGAAAAGCTGGAAAGGGCCGGCGGTGAACGGACCGGCGAAATTCCTTACCACCGGGGCCGGTGTTACTTTTACCAGGGCCGGTACAAGGAAGCCCTGGTTAATTTTACGGATTCCATGGACCGGCTGGAAGAACAGGATCCCCGCAAAGCCGCCTCGTATTACTGGATGGGGGAATCTCTCTTTGCCTTAGGCCAACTTGACGGCGCGGCAGACATTTTTTCGCTGGTGATAGAAAAATACCCCTCCAGTGTAAAGTACGAAGCCGCCTCGTACCGGCTGGATCTAATCAACCAGAAAAAAATAGAAGCCGAACTCCTTGGTATTTTGAAATGGAGCCATGAAGAATCGCTAAAGACCCTGGAAGAATACCAGGCCCGGGAAAAAACCTACGATCAGGCCATTGTTATCTACCAACAGAAGGTAGCGGAAATGCTTGCGGGCGCCGGGGCGGACGCTGAAGAATCCGGGGTAGCGTATAAAAGCAAACTTGCCGAAGCCGAAATACGCATAGCGGCGCTGGAGGCAAGCCTCGGCGAAGCCAACGCGGCCCTCATCGAACTCCAGGGCCACGGGGTAGCTTTTCCCGGTTTAGGCCCCTTGACGGAAACCGAACGGGCTTTAAAACTCATGGAACTAAAGGCCGCGGCCCTAGAACTGATCAACGCTCTGAACAAGAGGCTTAACGGAGAAGACCTATGAAAAAACTACTCCTGGTATGTACGATCCTGTGCGCCGTTTCTTTCTCCGCCGGGGCTGCGGAATATACCGACGGAAGAATCCGGCTGGTCATCAATGAAAATACCGGCCGTTTTTCTCTGTATTTTATGACCGACATTGCCCGGGAGCGGTATTTTCCGTTTTTTGTGGATCAGGATCCGCGAACCAGTTTTCTTGCCCTGATGGTTAATAACAGAAATTATCGGATGGGGGAATCGGCCTCGTTTAAAACCAGGCTGGGGGGTACCCCTTCAAATCCGGTGTTGATCTTTGAATCGTCATTTCTTACGGTAACCGAAGAATTTTCGTTTGTGCGAACCGGATCATCTTCCCTTACCAACGGCATCCGGCTTACCATAAGCATCACCAATAGGGGAGAACGGCCCGTAGAAGCGGGGGCCCGGTTTCTTATAGATACCACTCTGGGAGAAGAGGGTTCCTCCCACTTTATCACCGACCGGCGGCAGATCCACTCCGAAGCGGTGATTGACGCGTCTTCCGGAGACAGCTACTGGATTTCCAAAAACAGCCAGCTTGCCCTTATGGGAAGCGTGGATGCCCACAATTTAACCCGGCCCGATTTTATCCATCTGGCTAATTGGAAGCGGCTTAACGACACCCCCTGGAAAACACCCTTTATATCGGGACGAAATTTTAATTTCCTTCCCTATTCTATTAACGATTCGGCGGTATGCTACTACTATGAACCGGCGGTAATTAATCCGAAGGCTTCCCGGATTATCTCCATCGTGCTTGCGTCGGAGGACGAAAACGGTTTTGCCTTAAACAACAGCGTTCCCGACGATCTATCCCAGCTTATCCAAAGCAGTGCCAAGTTTGAAGGGGCGGACCTTCGGGAAGCGATACAAACCGATCTTATTACACTGCGGGACATGGTAAACAGACTGGATATGTATCTATCCTCCGGTACTTCGGTTCCGGAAGATGAACTGGCCGCCATAGGGTTGCTTATCTCTAAGATTAAATCTAAATACGGAATTCCCTGATTCCATGGCAGCTGATCCCATATTAAAAAAAGCGATTATCCTTTCCCGGCGCAAAAAATATGACTCGGCTATTAAAATGCTGGAAGCGGAAGTATTTCGGTATCAGGATTCGTTTAACTATTACTATACCCTGGGTATAAGCTGCCTCTATGCGGGGGACTTTGGCGGGGCCTTTACGTATCTTAACCGGGCAAAGAATATTAAGATGCGGGACCCCCGTACTCTGTTGGCTTTGGCGGTTCTTTTTCTGAGGCGGGGCGAAACAGGCAAGGCCCTGGATCTGTATCTGGATGTACAGGATCTGGATCCGGACAATCCTACTTCCAAACGGGCCCTGGCAATAATCCGCCGGCACGGGGGCACCGAATCCCTGGGAACCTGGCTTGAAAGGGGAAAACTTGTTTCCCTGTATCCACCCCTTCCCAAGGCGGGGTTTTCGTTTAACCCCGTTCCCCTGGCGCTGATCCTGGGCATCGCCGCTCTGGGATCGGGAATTTTTCTGGGGATACAAAAGATCCCCGTGGAACACCGGGGAGGGCTGGATCAGAGTGCCCTGGAAGAAGAGGAAGAAAAAAATCCCGTAGAAACAGGCGGAGCCTACCGGTATGTTTTTACCCGGGACCAGGTAATTTCGTATTACACCAATGCCCGGAAGCTCTTTAATCAGTACCGGGACGAGGCGGCAAAACGGGAACTGAACCGTCTTTTGGAATCCAATGCTTCGGCGGCGGTTAAAAACAAAGCCCGGCTTCTTATGGGCTACACCGCCACCCCGGATTTTAACACCCTCAAGGACAGGTTTAGTTATGAAGAAGTTTTTAAAGAACCGGCCCTATACCGGGACTGCTACGTACTGTGGCACGGCATGGCGGTTAATCTGGAATACGGGCCGGATAAAACTTCCTTTGATTTCATGGTGGGCTACGACAGTAAGCACGTTCTGGAAGGGATAGTACCGGTGGAACTGCATTTTCCCGCGGCTATACAGGGCGATGAACCCCTGGAAATTCTGGGCCGGATTATCCTTCTTCCGGGGGATGCACAAAAGTTCATGCTTGAAGGGGCCGCCATACATCAGGCCCCGGGATATTAACGGATATATCGCAGAATTCCCGGGAATAGGGGAGTGGTTATTTTTCCGCTTCCGCAAGCCATGCGTTCCGGTATGTCCCCAGTTCGGGAATATGGTCTTTTTCTACCGGCCGGTATTCCACCTCGAAATCCCCGGCCATATCTGTCAAGGATTGTCCGCCGATGGCCATCTTCGCGGTGATAGCCGCTCCCAGGGCGGTAGCCTCGGCGATACCGGTAAGAAAAACCCCGTTGTCCGTCAGGGCGGAAGAAAGCAGGCGGTTGTAAGCCTGGTCCCGGCGGAATCCGCCTTCGGTATAAATTTGCCTCCCGGAAATACCGGTCCTTTCCAGGGCCGTCAGGGTCTGCATCACCAGAGAAATTCGCAATATTGCAAAGAGGATCCCGCGATCCGTAAAACAGGGAGGAAAGGCCGCCTCGCCGCCCGATTCCCCGGGAACCGCCAGGGCCCTTTGCATATCGTCAAAAAAGTATGCTCTTCCGTCTTCGACGATCCTGGCCCGGGATCCGGGAAATTGTCCCGATCCGGCGGTTATTTCGGGCAATAAGAACAGGCGCTTTTCGGCAAGTATGGTTCGGTACAGTTCTTCGTTCCAGCCGGGAACCCCGCTCTCCCCGTGGCGGGCGGCGATAAGCGCGGACCAGCTTTCAAACTCCTGTCCCCCCAGAAAGATAGCGGTTTTTATGGGTTTACCAAAGGCGGAAACATTAAAAAATACCACCTTTCCCAGTTCCTCCGGGGCAAATCCGTATTTTTTTACCGGGTTCATAATAACGCACCAGGTTCCGGTAGAATTAAGCACAAACCCGGTTTCTCCTTTCTTGGCAAAATGCGGAAGCAGAGAAGAATTAGAATCGTGGATGCCCAGGCTTACAATGGTGTCAGGGGAAAGGCCGGTTTTTTCCGCAAAGTCTTCCGTAAGGGTTCCCAACACATCCCAGGAATTGTTCAGATTGGGGGGGAGCAGTTCCGCCACCCCCAGATCCCGGGCTACCGATGAGGGGGCTCCGGCAACGGGGTTCCACAAATAGGTATGACAGCCCATGTACGTACTTTCCGCCCCAAGTTTTCCGGTAAACCGGAAGCCCCAGTATTGGGGAAAGGGAAGCAGGGCACCGACGTTTTTAAAGGCCTCCGGAAACCGTTCCTGGGCAAAGAATATTCCCTTGGCGGGGTTGATCAGGGCCCGGAATGCCGGCGTTCCGGTCTGCTCCTGAAGTTCCAGGGGGGGGCCAAAACGCCGGTAAAACCGGTCGTAAAAATCATCCCCGGGTTCGTAGGTATAGTACACGCAGGGCAGGGCGGCCCTGCCGTCCTTTCCCAGACAGACAAAGGTAGCCCCGTGGGTGGAAACCGCGATACCCCTAACCGGATATTCCGCGGCGAATGTTTTTATTTCCTTAATAAACCAGGCTTCCATGCCATCCAGATCATGGGTTGGCAGCCCTTCGATAATGTTCGGTTCAAAATTCCGGTATTTTGCATCAAGCTGACGGAGGCTGTCGTCGTAGACCGCTACTTTTTTATTAGTCATGCCGATGTCAATTACCACTATGGCGTATTTCATCATAACCTGCTTATACGGGGGAAGGATCGGTATAACCGGAGGGGTCGTAATCCCGCTGGTTCAACAGGCTGGGGGAGTTCAGATATGTTTCGGCATTAAACTCCCGCAGCAGTTTTGCCATAGAACCGTTTACCGCTATTGTATGTATTGCCCGGGCGGATAACTCCGCCGAAGGGACAATTTCCAACTCAAAGTTATGGGGTATCTCGGAGCAGCAGATCGTATCGGTCACGATAACATGTTTTATATATCCCTCGTCGTAAAGTCGTTGCAGCCGTTCCGGCGCGGGGTGCGAAAAAACCGGATGTACCGCCATAAGGTTTATTTCCGCCGGTTTAAAGGGCCACAGCGCCCGGACAAGGGTTTCTATGGAAGCGCCCGTATCTATCATATCATCCACAATCCACAACACTTTTCCTTCCACGGGTTCTGCAGAAAGAATATTTACGCACTCCACGGTATTTTTCCGGGTATAATCCCGTTGCTTATGGGCTATGACCAGGGAAACTCCAAAGGAATTCGAGAATCTCCGGGCAAGTTTTTCGCCCCCCGCATCCACGGAACAAAAGGCCCAATTTGGCCGGACCGCTTTATACAGGGTCTGTATATCCCGTATATATACGTCGCAGAGCCGGCGTTTAAGCAGGGTCAGGGCCGGTATGTCATCTATAACGCACCGGGCGGGATCGATCATCGACTTGGATTTATCCGAATGGAGCTGATAACTTACAAAATGCCGGGCCCCCAGGCTGGAAAGGGTCTTTAGATGAACCCACAGCCCCACCGAACTACGCCGGGCCGTTCTGTCCGAACGGGAACAGGACATAAAGGGCTCAAAGACGATGATCCGCTCCGCCTGGGCCCGTTTAAGGGCATCCACCGCATGGTAAAGCTCTATTTTTGCCTCATCCACCCCCAGCCCTGCCTCATTACGGGCGCAGCTGGCAAAGATAAACACGTCTTTTCCCCGAATAGAAGATCCGATAACCACTTCCTTTTCCCCGTCCGCAAACAAATCGGTGTTTAACATGTCTATGCCGTTAATGGTCCCGGCAAAGGGGGCAAAACTCGAAAATTTTGTCACGTATCCGGCCACCTTGGCTGCATAGGATTTCATTGTTCTGGTGGCGGTTATGACAAATTCGTTCATCGGTATCCTTAGATGTACAGTATACCATAGGCTGTAAACGAGAACAAGGACAGTGCCCGACGGTATTCCATTTTATAAAAAAAAATGCTATTTTTATGTATGCGTTAAATCAAGAACACACTTCTTGCCATATGTAAAGAAGGGGAGGGAAAGGATGGCAACGATGAACGAAGCAGAAAAACAAACCGGTACCGGGGAAGAAAAACGAAAGGCCCTGGAAGCCGCCAGGCTTCAGATTGAAAAACAATACGGGGCAGGATCGCTCATGCAGTTGGGGGCCCATACCAATGCCGCGGGGATCGAGGTTATACCTTCCGGGTCGATACTGCTGGACGAAGCCCTGGGTATCGGCGGCTATCCCCGGGGCAGGATTGTGGAAATATACGGCCCCGAATCCGGAGGAAAAACCACCCTGGCTCTCCACGCCATCGCGGAATCCCAGAAACTGGGGGGCATTGCCGCATTTATTGACGCCGAACATGCCCTGGATCCGGTGTATGCAAAAAACCTGGGAGTGAATATTGACGAATTGTGGGTGTCCCAGCCCGACACGGGGGAGCAAGCCCTGGAAATTGCCGAAAGCCTGGTCCGCTCCGGGGCGGTAGATATAATTGTGATTGACTCCGTGGCAGCCCTGACCCCCCAGGCGGAAATCGAAGGGGATATGGGAGACGCCCACATGGGCCTCCAGGCCCGGCTGATGAGCCAGGCCCTTCGTAAGCTTACCGCCACCATCGGTAAATCAAAAACCCTGCTGGTTTTTATTAACCAGATCCGTATGAAGATCGGCATCATGTTTGGGAACCCCGAAACCACCACCGGGGGAAACGCCCTTAAATTCTATTCCTCCCTGCGCCTTGAAGTTCGCCGGGTAGAGACCATTGAAGCGGGAAAAGATTCCGATGCGGTGGGAAACCGGATCCGTGTTAAGGTTGTAAAAAATAAGGTGGCCCCCCCTTTTAGAAAGGCGGAACTGGAAATTATTTTCGGCAAGGGAGTATCCGCCATCGGAAGCCTTCTGGATGCGGCGGCCAAGTACAACATAATCGAAAAAAAAGGGGCCTGGTATTCCTACGGGGAAGAAAAAATTGGGCAGGGCAGGGAAAACGCCAAGCAATATTTGCAGGACAATCCCGGTTTTGCCGCGGAGGTAGAGGCCAGGCTTCGCAATCTAATCTTTCCCGGAAGAACCGCCGCCATTTCTCCGGGAGGGCAGAGTACCGTCACGGCGGGTTCAACCGCACATACGGCGGGTCCACCGCCCGATCCCGCCCACGGCCCCGGTGGTAGTACTGGCGGTACTGCCGCCGGAGCGGTAAATTTAGCGGCCGTTTCCGGAGGTTTCCTTAAAACCGCAGCGGCCCAAACGATCCCCGGGACGCCCTCCCGGCCCCCGGCGCCGGAGGGGGAACACCGCGGACCGGGGCGGCCGAGGAAAAATCCTGAAGTATCCCTGGAAATAGGAAATCCCGCCGGACAGCCGGAACCGGGGGAACTTGCTTCCACCGGGGATGAACTCTTTTAAGGCGCCGCCGGGGGAACTTTGTATTCTGGGGCTGGGATCCAATCTGCCCTATCGGGGCCGTTTTTCCCCGGAACTGCTGAGTTTTGCCATGGTGGAACTGGATGGAGTCCTTACCCGGGGCAGGGCTTCGTCGATATACAAAACCGCCCCCCTGCACGTGAAGGATCAACGGGACTTCTTTAACTGTTGTTTCTGCGGATACTATCGCAAAAGTCCCCGGGAGCTTCTGGCCCGGGTTCAGGCCATAGAAAATTCCCTGGGCAGGGATCGTGCCCGGGAACGCCGTTGGGGGGAACGGACCCTGGATATCGACATACTCATCTTCGGGACCCTGGTACTGCACGATTCGGCCCTAATTATCCCCCATCCCCGGCTCACCGAGCGGAGCTTTGCCCTTCGGCCTTTGCTGGAACTCTTTCCCAAAGCCCGGGAACCGGAGACCGGCAGAAGCTACCGGGATATCTTTAACTCCCTGCCGGATCAAGGGGTACAGGTATTTACTACTCCACCTGGTCCGGGTATACTAAAGACCGCAGATGGAAAAACCAGACCTGTTTACAGAACCCCGGCAGAAGGATCATCCGGCTCATACATTTAAAATCAGGGAATTTGAAGGCCCCCTGGACCTGCTTCTTTTCCTGGTAAAAAAGAATGAAATCAATATCTACGATATTCCCATAGCCCAAATAACCGAACAGTACATTGAGTACCTTAGATTTGCCCTTACCCTGGATATGGAAGATATTACGGAATTTCAGACCCTGGCGGCTACTCTTTTGTACATTAAATCCCGGGTACTTCTGCCGGTGGAACTGGATCTGGATGAAATTGAAGATCCCCGGCAGGAACTGGTGGAAAAGCTTATTGAATACCAGCGGTTTAAAAAACTTACCGAACTTCTTGAAGAGCAGGGCAGGGAAGCGGAATGGGTCATCGAACGAAAAAAACTTCAACGGCCTCTTCCCTTTACCGATGAGGCACTGTGGGAACAGGTGGATGTCTGGGACCTGCTTAAAACCTTCTCCACCCTGATGATTGGCATCAGCGGAGAAGAAAAGGGGCGGAGCATTATTGATCTGTATGAGGAAATATCGGTTAACGAAAAAACCGCCCTGTTGGCGGAGCTGCTGGAAAAATCCCATGAATGCCGGTTTACCGATCTGGTAGCCCGGCGGGGGTCCGTTATGGATATTATCTGCGCCTTTCTTGCCCTGCTGGAGGCGGTAAAGTGCAGGATGGTAACGATTTATCAGAACCGTATGTTTGGTGATATATTGATTAGGGCAAAAACTGATACTACGGGACAGTGAGGATACGGTGGAAAAAGAAACGGCCTTGATAGAAGCCATACTGTACCTGGAAACGGATCCCCTGGATTCCAATACCCTTGTCCGGTATTCGGGGCTTTCCAAGGAAGTGGTATGCCAAGCCATAGAAGCACTGGACGAAAAATACCGCCGGGCCGATTCGGGGGTGGAAGTGATCCGCATAGGAGGTGGAGTCATGCTCGCGGCTAAAAAAGAATACTGGGATAAGCTAAAGGAACGGTACGGAAAAAAGAACGAAACCCGCTTTTCCCGGGCCGCCATGGAAACCCTGTCCATCATAGCCTATTCCCAGCCCATCACCCGGAGCGAAGTTGAAGCGATCCGGGGGGTCCAGGCGGATACGATGATTAGGTTACTTCTGGAAAAGTCCCTGATCCGGGAAATGGGAAAAAAGGATGTCCCCGGCAAACCCGTCCAGTACGGAACCACCAAGGAATTTTTGCGTTTTTTCCGGCTGGAAAGCATTGCGGACCTGCCGAAACTGAGCGAACACGAGGCCGACCGTTTTGAACTTGAAGGAAGCTAATGAAAAAGCCGGGCCGCTCCGGCTCCAGGTATTTCTTGCCCGGAGCGGTGTGGCTTCCCGCCGCCGCTCGGAGGCCGTTATACTCCAGGGGAGGGTAACGGTCAACGGGGAAATTGTTACCCTTCTGGGGACCAAGGTAGAACCGGATAGTGATATCCGGGTAGACGGTATACCGGTCCGGACCGAAAAAAAACGGCACTACCTGGCAATGAACAAACCTCCCCGGTATTTGTGCAGTTCGCGGGATCCCCAGGGCCGCTCCTTGGCCCTGGAACTGATTCCCCCGGACATCACCGAGCGACTGTACAACGTGGGGCGGCTGGATTACCTTTCTTCCGGGCTGATTTTTTTTACCAACGACGGGAATTTTGCAGCCCGCATAAGCCACCCCGGCTCGGAAATTGAAAAGGAATACCTTATAGAATCCAAGGTTCCCGTTCCGGACAGGGTCATTGATGATTTTCTTGCGGGAATAAACATCGAGGGGGAAACCTACCGGGCCCGGGCTGTTGAACGGTTGGGACGCCGCTCCCTTAGAATTGTGCTTATCGAAGGAAAAAACCGGGAAATCCGGCGGGTTTTTTCGTATTTTCACCTTTCCCCCCGGCTCCTTAAACGGATCCGGATTGGACCGGTGGAACTGGGAACCCTGGAGGAAGGGAAAACCCGACGCTTAACGGAAGGAGAACTCTTCCAATTCAGGAAATATCTATGATAATCGCCATTGACGGGCCTGCGGGAACCGGAAAAAGCACCATCGCAAAGATGCTGGCGGAAAATCTTAGGGGCGGCGACGGCAGCCCTTTTACCTATGTCAATTCGGGCAACCTGTACCGGGTCATTACCCTGGGATGCCTTAGGCAGGGAATCGATCCCCGGGATCCGGAAGGCGTTCTGGGGTATGCAAAAAAAGCCCCGGTGATGTACAAAAACGGCCGGCTGTACCTGGGAGACGAAATGGTGGAACCCCTGCTGCACGGTGACGACATAGACCGGGTCGTTTCCCCCCTTTCGGCAATTGTGCCCGTTCGCCATGTGGTCAATGATCATGTCCGGAACATTGCCCGGGGGCTTAATGCGGTGGTGGAAGGGCGGGACATGACCACGGTGGTGTTTCCCGGGGCAGAATACCGCTTTTACCTGGACGCATCGATCCGGGAACGGGCCAAACGGCGTTTCCAACAGGGTTTTTCCCGCCTAAGCCTGGAGAAGATCGAAACGTCCATCGCCGAAAGGGATACATTAGACAGCCACAAGGAAGAGGGAAGCCTTATGGTGGCCCCCGGTGTTATCTACCTGGATACATCGGACTTGACCTTAACCGAAGTTTATGACAAATTAATAGAAGTAATACAAGATAATACACTAGAAGGATGAACCATGGCTCAGATGGAAGTGGGAACGGACACTAATCCCGGCGACATTCAATCACAATTGCAGGAAGAATACCTTAGATCACTCGAACAGCTTGAAGAAGGCCAGCTTATTGACGGCCATGTTATTCAAGTAACCCCCGACCAGGTATTTGTGGATGTGGGGTATAAATCAGAGGGGAAAATACCCCTTTCCGAATTCTCCACGGTTCCCAAAGTAGGGGATCCGGTATCGGTTATCCTGGTTTCTAAAGAAAACAAATACGGCGAGGTGATTGTTTCCAAACAAAAGGCGGATATTAAGCTGTTCTGGAAAGATCTTCGCCAGGCCTTCCAGGATCATACCCCCTTGGAAGGTACCATAGAAAAGCACGTCAAGGGGGGCTTTGACGTCAATCTTGGCGCTCAGGTTCATGCGTTTCGTCCCATAAGCCACTCCGATTCACAAAAGGTTGATAAGCCGGAAAAATTCCTGGGGCTTAGGTCCAAAATGTACGTGGAACGGCTCTATTCCGACGGCAAAGTAAACATTGTGGTAAACCGCCGTAAGTGGCTGGAAGAAGAAACCGTCAAAAAACAGAAGGAATTCTTTGAAAACACCCCCATTGGGGCGGACAGAAAAGGGGTGGTTAAAAGTTTTACTTCCTTTGGGGCCTTTATCGATCTGGGCGGCTTTGACGGCCTTTTGCACATCAACGATATGAGCTGGGGACATGTAACCAGACCCAAGGATTTTGTAAAAAAGGGTCAGGAAATTACCGTTAAGGTCATACGAATCGATCCGGAAGAAAAACGGATTAACCTCTCGTTAAAGCATTTTACCGACGATCCCTGGATGCACTTTGAAGACAAATACCATGTTAACGACATCGTTATGGGCAGGGTTACCAAATTAACGGATTTTGGCGCCTTTATTGAACTGGAAGAGGGTATTGAAGGACTTGCCCATATATCGGAATTTTCCTGGGTCAAAAAAATTCATTCCCCCGGGGACCTTCTTGCCATCGGGGATGAAGTGGAATGCATGATCCTGGGTTACGATTTACAGGCCGGGCGGGTTTCTCTGGGGCTTAAGCAGGTTAGCGCCAATCCCTGGAACGATATCAGCGAAAAATACCCCGTCGGTACCAGGCTTACCAGAAAGGTGGTTAAAACAACTAACGCCGGGGCCTTTATTGAACTGGAAGAGGGTATCGACGGCTTCCTTCATGTGGACGATATTTCCTGGACCAAAAAGATTAAGCACCCTGGCAGCGAATTAATCGTGGGCGGGGAATTGGAAGTAATGGTCATTGGCATTGATCGGAATAGCCGCAATATTAAGCTGGGAATTAAGCAGCTTTCGGAAGATCCCTGGCAGAATTTTGCCGCGGCCTATAAGATCGGATCCCGGGTAGAGGGGGAGGTGTCCTCCGTCACCGATTTCGGGATATTTGTAAAAGTTCCCGGGGGTATTGAAGGGCTTATCCATAAAACCAATTTGCCGGAAAACCGCGAAGAAAATCCCGACGATGCCCTTAAACGCTACCATGCCGGGGATAAAATTACCGCGGTGGTGGTGGAGCTTCAACCGGAAAAGCAAAAAGCTTCTTTTTCGATCCGGGATTATCAGCGAAAAGTACACCGGGACGAGATTTCCCGGTACATGACAGAAGAAAGATCCGGCGATTCCACCGTTACCGTGGGTGATATTCTAAAATCTAAGAACAGTGAACAGGAAGCCGGCCAAATTTCTGCTTCCCAGACCGCTTCCGCGGGAAAAACCGAAACTTCCGCCAAATCCCGGAAAAAGGCCGGCGTTCCGGTGCCGGAAGCCCCGCCGCCGGAGGAGACTCCGGCGGCGGAAGTCCCAATACCGGAGGTTTCATCAACGCCGGAAATTTCAACCCAGGAGGCTTCGGTACCGGAAGCGCCAATGCAAGGAACTTCCCTGCCGGAGGCTCCGGTGGCGGAGACTTCAGCCGGAACTGCGGCGGCCGAAATTTCCCCTCCGGCGTCCGGATAGAAGCCGGCTGACCGCATTCTATGCTGTCAAAAATCGACGCCAATAAATTTAATACCCTCATCGAAATCAATTCCCTTATTAATTCAAAATTTACCGATCTCCATTCCCTCTTAACCCAGATTTTGGAGTCCGCCACCAGATTCTGCCAGGGAGAGGCTTCCAGCTTGATGCTGGTGAACAAGGAAACCAAGGAACTGTACTTTGAGGTTGCCCTGGGATCCAAGAGTGCAAAAATAGCAAAGTATACCGTTAAATTAAACGAAGGAATTGCCGGCTGGGTGGCCACCCATAATAAATCGCTTATGGTACACGATGTGGAAAACGACAAACGGCATTCTAAAAAAATTCCCGATCAGTTGGGGTATCCTGCAAAAACCATGATCGCCGTTCCCATGCGGATAAAAGACGAATGTATCGGTGTCATAGAACTGCTTAATAAAAAGGGTGGCAATTATTTTACCCAGGACGATCTTGAATGGCTTGAAATATTGGCCAATCAAGCCGCCCTGGCCATCCAGAATGTCCAGCGCTTTGAAAAGGCCCACTCAGAGATAAATCATCTCCAAACCGAACTAAGAAATACCCAGGGATACCATACCCTTATTGCAAAAAGCCCGGTTATGTTAGAAAAACTTGAAATCATCGATCGGGTTGCGCAGACCGATTCTTCGGTTTTAATCCTGGGTGAAAGCGGCGTAGGAAAAGAATTAATTGCCGAGCAGATCCATCTTCGCAGTCCCCGCAGTTCCGCTCCCTTTGTCCGGGTTAACTGCGCTGCCCTGCCGGAAAATCTTCTGGAAAGCGAACTCTTTGGACATGTAAGGGGGGCCTTTACCAATGCCATACAAAACCGCCAGGGCCGGTTTGAACTGGCCGACGGGGGTACGATTTTTCTTGATGAAATCGGGGACCTGCCCCTGGCCCTGCAGTCCAAGCTTCTGCGGGTAATCCAGCAAAAAACATTTGAAAAAGTCGGATCAAATACTTCGATAACCGTGGATGTCCGGATACTGGCGGCCACCAACAGGGACATCGAAGCAATGGTAGAAAAGGGTGAGTTCCGCAACGATTTATATTACCGGATCAACGTTCTGCCCATTTATATCCCCCCCCTGCGGCAACGTCCCGAAGACATCCCTGAATTGGCTAATTTTTTTCTTAAAAAATATCAACGGGAAACAAAAAAGCAGTTTGAGGGGTTTTCTAACGACACCATGGAATTTATGCTTTCCTATTCCTGGCCCGGAAACGTCCGGGAACTGGAAAACAGCATAGAAAGGGCCTGTGTCATTGGAAAGGGCGCTTGGATACAGAAGGATGATCTTTTTTTACGAAACCTTTCGGCCATACCCGAACATGCCGGGGAGGGTAGCCGGAACTTAAAAAATGCGATAAATACTTTTAAAGTACACTTTATTCAAAAGGTGTTGGAAGAAAACAACTGGAACCAGACAGAAACGGCAAAGGCTCTGGATATTCAACGGACCTATTTATCCAGACTGATTAAGGAACTGTCCATTAAGGAACATTATTCCTAACCTGACAAACTTAAATCTATGGAGTATGATAATGGAAATGAAGAAAGCGGAAACGGAATCTGCGCACATAAGCGATAAGATTGCCGATTTTGTACAAAAAAACAGAAAAGCCCTCCTGGCCGTAATAATAATTGCGGCGGCGGGAATAGCCGGTTCGGCGGTGTTTTTTTCTGTCCGGAATGAACTGCAAAAAAAAGCAATTATTACCCTGGAAGAAATCGAAGAAAAACGTTCCCTGTTGGGGGAGCTAAGCGACAGTTCCAAATCTGCCGAAGTGGAAGACCTGCTCCAGGAGATTACAAGTTTTGCCTCCAAAACCTTTGGATACGCCGCTGCCCGATCCTATTTTTTAGCGGCTTCTATCTATATGGACAGGGGTGACTGGGAAAAGGCGGAATCGGCGTACCTTGACTCTGCCCGGAGATCCGGAAAAACATACCTCAAGCCCCTGGCGCTATACAATGCGGCGGTGGCGGCGGAAGAACAGGGTAACCTGGAAAAGGCCCTGGAGTACTACAACCAAAGCCTGGATTTTCCCGGTAATTTTCCCGCCGCTTCCAGGGCCCGGTTTAACATTGGAAGAATTCACGAAGCCCGGCAGGATACGGAAGCGGCCCTGGAAGCCTACCGTACCGTAATCGAAAAAAATTCACCGGATTCCAATTGGGCCAAACTAGCCCAGAGCAGGATTATCTCCCTTGAAATATCCCAATAAGACCGGTACCGGCACACGTTGTGTTTCCCCTGGTTTTTCTTTACCGGTGATGTTTCTTATGGTGTCTTTTACGCTGCCGGTTCTTTCTTGTGGCATCGAAGATTACATTTACCTTAGGCCGGTAGAAATCGCCTATGCCGAGGATATAAGCCGGGGACGTATTATAATCCCCAATAACAGTGGTAATACGTATTTCCGCAGCTATACAATTTTTTACCGGATCTACATCAGCGATCTTTCATTATCCAGCATCACTACCTCATCGGAACGACAGAATATTAATCCGGCCCTGGCATCCCACTACAGCACTCTGGAACCCTATACCACCAACGATAAGGTTTCTCCCAATGCCATAGGTTCGGTTTTTAACAGTCTTCACTATTACCCGCTGTACGTTACGTTTAATAGATCCGATGACATAGCCCTTTACCAGTTACTGGGAAACCAGTCCTATGGCAGCATCCCTTCTGCCGATTCTCTCGCCGGAATCGGGAGCACCGTTCATCTTGATTTTACCAGTTCTTCTATTGAGCCTTTTATGAAGCTGGATCACGATCCTGCTTTATCCACCTTCTATTTATTCCGGGCCGGGGATTTTACCGCCCGGCCTGACCGGTTTTTAAAAAATACCACCGGGCCAAATCAAATTACCGACAGTACCATCATCACCGGCATGGTAAACGCCGATGTGGAAAAAAATGCCAATAATAACCCGGCAAACACCGTAAAATACACCTACGTTTCGATGTACATCCTTGCCTCGGGGATTGATTCAAATTATACCGTAATTTATTCACGGCCCAAGCATATAGGGATTTTCCGTCTTCCCAACATCTCCTGACACTTGGCGCGGACCGCCTGAAAACATGATTGGGCGGGAATAGCCGGCAGGGTAGCCGGAATGCGCCAATGAGTTAGAGCCGGTCGGATCCAAGCCGTAAAACAATAACAACAAACAAAAAACATCACCAGGTTTTACTATTCATAATGTCTATTCTGTCTACTTCTATTGCGGCTTTGGAATCCCGCCTTTTAGGAACTGTTATTTTCGTATAAGGTTCTGTAGGCGTTAAAATAACCGGTATAGGGAAAGATCCCCGCCGTTCCGTGAGTCGCCGCTTCGCCGGTTTTGGCAAATTCAGGATTATGGGCCAGGACACGGCTTCGAACCGGAAAAGATAATCCGGTTTTACAGTTTAGCCGAAATGCCTTTTCCTCCGAAGCCTTGATGCAGTGATCTGTGTTATCGGGGCTTGTATACATAAAACCGTATAAAAGGGGCGGTAGCGAGTATTTTTTTGTTCCCAGGGGAATCTTAAAAATTTCAGCCTGGGTTACCAAAAACCCCGGTGGGAGGGCCGAGTTAAGCTGTAGAATAAATGTTTCCGGTTCAAGGTACTGTTCAAAGTCAACGCAGGCCGCTTCTTCCCTGCAAATAAGTCCCAAGGCGGCGGGAGAAGCAAAATCAAGCCGCACGTGGGGATTAAAACCCTGGGTAAAAACGGGCTGCAATCCGCTTCGCAACAGGGCCATGGAAAAAACTTCGATGACGCCCAGATGGGGAGTAAAAATTGCCGAATCTTTTTTTGAAAACGAAAACAACATTCGCCAGAGAAGGTCCCGGGGATTTTCGGAATTTTCCGGCTTCGCCCCGGTTTTTACTTCACGATGTATATTATTTTTTATAACATCGGCGGATTTACCACAGACGCCGCATGGATGCGTGCAGTTTTCTATACATGCTGCGGTTGGTTCCTGGACTTCGGACTTGTATCTTTCGGTGGATAAAAATGTTCCGGTAACGCCGGGTTCAACGATTCGCCAAGGAAGGGTTTTCCCGGTTTTTTCCGAAAGCACCGAAGAAACCAGTCCCGGATTCTGCTCAAAAAGCCCCTTCCAAATATCCTTTCTAAAATACTCGGACCAGGGATCAAGCCTGGCTCCGGCAGTAAAGGCTTGTTCAATCAAATCCCCTACCCTTTCGTCTCCCCTGGCGATAAGTCCTTCAATCATAGAAACAAAGGGATCGTGAACACTTACCTTGTGTCCCAGGGGCTTAAGGGCCGAGATAATATGGTTGAGTTTGGGCCAGGCCTGATCTTCCCCGAGCTGGGGGGCCCTTTCATAGGGGGTATGGGGTTTGGGAACAAAGACCCCTACGTTAATGTGAAAGTGTCCCCCGCTTCGCTTCCCCGCTTCGGCAATAAAATCCACGATGGCGTTTTCTTCCCGGTCCCCGCCGCCGGCTTTTTCGGCCTCCCCGTTCGTCCCGAAAGCCTGCATCCGGTTTGCCGGCGGCAGGCCGATCATAAAGTAAAATTTTGCCCCCCGCCAGCCGCGCCGCTTGGCCTCCGTCAGTATCGAAACAACCTCGTCAAGCTTAACCATTTTGTTTATCCCCAGCTGCCATATTTCAAGGGGCGTTTCCACCGCAAAGGTAAGGCCGCTTTTGCGGACCTGGGATATCGCAGACAGCAGGGGGAGCGAAAAGCCCGAAACCCGTAGCGACGGAAGCTGAAACGAAACATGCCGGGGGGAATACAGACCATTTAGGTATGTGGCAAGCTCATTAATATGGCAATAATCGCCGCTGGAAAGGGACGAAAGGCTTATCTCCCTGTATCCGCCGGTAGTAACAAGTTCTTCCACCTCCTGTATAACCAGATCCGCCGGTTTTTGCCGCATGGGCCGGTACCAAATGCCGGCATGGCAAAACCGGCATCCATTGGGACAACCCCGCATAATTTCAACCGCGCCATGGTGCTGGACCGTCCGAATGTTTGACACGGGAAAGGCCATTGCCTTCTGCGGCCGCCGGCCAAAGTCCGCTGAAACAGCCCGGGACACCCGGATCTTTCCTGGCGCCCAGATATGGGGATGCGACAGGATTCGATTCAGCATATCCTTCCTCGAGGCGCCGGATTTTTTTAAACCCAGAATAGTTTTACAGAGATCAAAAAAACCCGCTTCGGCCTCGCCAATCCAGAAGGCGTCGGCAAAGGGGCTGTAGGGCAAGGGGTTGGAAACACAGGGACCCCCGATGATTACAATAGGATCCCCGGGGCCTCTTTCCCGAAAGGGTATGCGGGAACGGTTCAACACTGAAAGGACGCCGTTTATGCCAAGTTCGTATCCTAGGGAAAAGAGCAGCATATCCGTATTACCAAGGGGGATCCCCGTATCAAGACCGTACAGGGGTACCCCTTCTTCTTCCAAAAGTTTTTCAAAATCCGGAGCGGGGGTAAAGGCCCTGTCGCAGGAAATATCATCGATCCGGTTAAGGGTATTGTACAGAATACGAAAGGCCTGGTTCGACATGCCCAGTTCATAGAGATCCGGAAAAACCACCGCTGTTTGCAGAATCGCGCCGGGCTTTGCCAGCCTGCCGTATTCACCGCCGGTATACCGGGCGGGTTTTTCCACCTCTAAAAGCCGTTTTCCCAAGCGGGTAAGGGGATCAATATACCGGGTCATGCATCAACCGGATTATCATCAGTGCTGGAATCTTCTAACGTGGATGCTCATGGCAAGGCCTATTCCTATTAACGCAGAAATAAGGGCCGAACCGCCATAGGACATAAA
>JAISOA010000042.1 GCA_031275945.1 Spirochaetaceae bacterium | reverse complement strand
TAGAAAACCGGAACGGGATACTGCGGCGATATTTTCCCAAGAAGTACAACTGGCGCTTGACGACACAGAAAAAGATAGATAAAGTTGTAAGCAGAATTAACGCAACACCGATGAAGTGTTTAGGTTTTAAAACCCCCGCTGAGGTTTTTGCCACATGCGGCGGTGTTGCACTTGCCAGTTGAATCCGGGGTTGTTTAAAAACTTCAGTTTTTAAACACGTCTATTCTTAAATTTGCGGAGCATTGAAACCCGTAGGGTTTCTAGCAAGCCGTGTGAAATAAACCCAGCCGGGTTATTTCACACGGCCACTAACACCCGATATTCGATCAACCCAAGCCGGCCTTACGGCGGGTGTAGACATCATAGTACACCGCCAAAAGCAGGATTAGGGCCTTAACGACGTACTGGTAATGGGTTCCCAGATTCATCAGGAACATGCCGTTGTTGATTGCCGACATTACCAGACCGCCGACAATAACCCCGACAATCGATCCAATGCCGCCGCTGGCGGAAACGCCACCGATATAACAGGCCGCAATGGCATCCATTTCAAACATATTACCGGCCTGGGGAAGGGCGCTATTCATATATCCGGTGGAAACCACCGCCGCCAGGCCGCTTAACGTGCCCATGATGCAGAATACAATAAAGGTAATAAATTCAGAATTAATACCGGAAAGTTTGGCCGACCGTGCGTTGCCCCCCACCGCATAAATGTACCTTCCCAGCACCGTGTTGTTCATTATAAAGTGGAATGTACCTATGGTAATACCCAGGACAATTACAATAACGGGAAGGCCCCGGTAACTTGCAAAACGTTCCGCCAAAACTATGGCCAGAAGGCTGATGATAATAAGTTTTAGGACAAAGAAAATGCCGGGAGTAACCTCAAAATTATTGGCGATTTTTTTCTGCCGGCCCAAAAATTCGGCGGCCCAATAAACCAAAAGCAGAACCACCACCACCACAAAGGCCGCGGGATACCGGCCAAAAACGGTGGGTTCCAGATGAAGCAGCTCATCTACGGTGCCGGTAGAAAAGTAGGAATACCCATCATCTGCAAAGCTCACGGGATTTACATCCGTCACAATATAGGTAAGGCCCCGGAATAGCATCATCCCCGCCAGGGTAACGATAAAGGCCGGTATTTTAGGATACGCAATAAACCAGCCCTGGAAAACCCCCACCAAAAAGCCCAGCAGCAACGCGCAAAGTACCGTTACGGGCATTCCTACCCCGCGGTTGTAGACAAACGCGCTTAGGGCGCCGACAAAGGCGCAGACGGATCCTACGGAAAGATCAATGCCCAAAATAATAATACACTGAACCATCCCCGTGGCCAGGATAAGTACATAACTGTATTGGAAAAAAATGTTGGTAATATTCCGGTCGCTGAAATTCCGCCAGTCCGTCAGGGGACCAAAGATCACCATGATCAACCCAAGCATAATAAACATCGAATAATTCCGTATGTTATTTCTGATCAGCGTTCGCGAATTAACCGTATGAATAACTTTGCCGCTCATAAGCCCTCCTTATTGTTAGCCGACCAATGCCATATGCATGATCTTTTCCTGGCTTGCCTCATCATGGGTCAGCACGCCTTTAATTTTTCCTTCGTTCATAACATAGATCCTGTCTGCCATTCCCAGGGCCTCGGGCAATTCGGAACTAACCATGATAACGCTCTTTCCGGCGTCCACCAGATCGTTTAAAATGTTATAAACCTCTGTTTTGGCTCCCACGTCAATACCCCTGGTAGGTTCGTCCACCATAAAGATCTCCGGATTAACAGCCAGGGTCCGGCTTACCACCACTTTTTGCTGGTTGCCCCCGGAAAGGTTCCTGGCCTGCTGGTTAATCGACGGGGTTCTTATATTAAGTTCCTTGCGGTATTTTTCCGCCAGCATAATTTCTTTCCTGGTATTGATAATCCCAAAATTGGAAACCTGCTCAAGATTGGAATTAGAGATATTGGTCTTTATGTCCTGTATAAGAATAAGTCCCAGTCCCTTGCGGTCTTCGGAAATATACCCTAACCCTGCCTTCATGGCCGCCTTGCTTGAAGTAAGCTCCACCCGTTTTCCCTTAATATAAAGTTCCCCCTCGCTACGGTATCCGTAGGATCTGCCAAAGAGGCTCATCATTAGTTCCGTACGGCCCGCGCCCATGGGGCCGCAAAAGGCAAGAATCTCTCCCTTTTTAAGAACAAACGATACATTATCCACCACCTTA
The DNA here is from genome assembly GCA_031275945.1 of Spirochaetaceae bacterium. Lineage (GTDB taxonomy): Bacteria > Spirochaetota > Spirochaetia > Treponematales > Breznakiellaceae > JAISLT01. The sequence goes on along the minus strand of JAISOA010000042.1, from coordinate 22,025 downwards.
ATGGCATGGTATTCGGGGTGATACACCGACCAATTCCTAACTTCCATAATCGTATCCGCCGGCTTGCTTTTCCGTTCAGGAAAGCGGTGGGTAAGGTCCCGGCCTACCATGTCGCGGATAATTTTGGCCTCGGTAAGGTTTTCTTCTTTAACTTTGTAACTGCCAATCGATCTGCCGTCCCGCAGAACCGTTACGGTATCCGCCACCTTTAGGACTTCGTTTAATTTATGAGAGATCATAACGCAGGTAATGCCCTGCTGTTTAAATTCCAGGATAAGGTTAAGCAGCTTTTCGCTTTCATCGTCGTTAAGGGAAGAGGTGGGTTCATCCAGAATCAGCAGATCCACCTTTTTGGAAAGGGCCCTGGCAATTTCCACCAACTGCTGCTTGCCAACCCCCAGCTTGCTTACCATGGTCTCCGGCGGCTCGTGAAGCCCCACCTGCTTAAGATATTTTTTTGATTCCATAATATAGTAATTCCAGTTGATGATGCCAAACCTTGTCTTCATGTGCCCCAGGAAAATATTCTCATAAATAGAAAGATAGGGGCTTAGGGCCAGTTCCTGGTGGATTATGGCAAGCCCTTCTTTTTCGCTGTCCTTAACACTATGGTAATTTGTTTCTTTTCCCTTATAAAAAACCTTTCCCTGGTAATCCCCCTTGGGATAGACGCCGGAAATAACGCTCATCAAGGTGGATTTACCCGCGCCGTTTTCCCCGCATAAAGAATGGATCTCCCCTTTTTCTATCTTTAGGGAAATATCATCCAGCGCCCTAACTCCGGGGAAGTCTTTGGTTAAATTTTCAATTTCAAGTATGTAATTACTCATGGTTTACCCTTTCGCTATTAGAGTTGCTTAAAAACCTCAGCTTTTAAACAACAACCGCTTAAAAACAGCAAAATGCGGAGCATTGAAACCCCCGGGGTTTCTTGCAAGACTTGGCGGTTTAAAGTCCGGAGGACTTTAACCAGCGCTAACCGCAGGTTAGCAAATAACCAACCGGGTTATTGAACAAGTCCATTAAAAATTCAGCAAACATTAAATATCTTCCTGCTGCCGCAGGGAACCACAGGGCGTATCCCGCATAAAAAAGGCGGGAGAAAGAAGCTCTCCCCCGCCACATAACAACTCGTTACCTTCCGGTGATCTGTGAAGCCTGAGCAGCATCGTAGAAACCCGCATTTACGGGAACCCGGATATTGCTCTTGGTAACCAAAATAGGATCGAGCAGATAGGTGTTAACCACCTTGCGGCCCGTGTCGCCGATTTTGGCAAGATCTCCAGAAGCAAGCACCGCGCCGGGGATCCGGACCTGGCGGCCCTTAAGAACCTGATCGGCCAAAAGGATGGCGGCTTCCGCCAGCTTGTTGGTGTCTTTAAATACCGTGCTGGTTTGCTCGCCGTTCTTAATGGAGATCATGGAATCAAATTCCGCATCCTGCCCGGTTACTACGGGAAGTTTGGACCGGTACTTGGCATCGGCCTTGCAGGCTTCGATGATCGCCCGGGCCAGGGTGTCGTTGGGGGCCAGAACCGCGTCTAAGGTTACGGCTCGGGCATCGTTGCTCAGCAGGTTTTCCATCCTGGTTTTGGCGATGGGGGCCTGCCAGTTTTCGGTGGCGATCCTCTGGAAATTGGCCCTGTCGGCGGAAGTCCGGGGATAGGGACCTACTACCTTAAGAACACCCTTGTCGATATAGGGGTTAAGGACGCTCATGGCACCATCGAAGAAGAAGAATGCGTTCCCATCGGTGGGGGAGCCGGCAAAAAGGGTAATGTACTTAGGAGCGGAGGCGGTGGCGGATTTAAGGTTTAAGGCGCTTTCAATGCTCTGGCCTTGAAGCTGTCCAACCTTAAAATTGTTGAACGTAATATAATAATCGTAATCCGCTGAGTTAGGAATAATCCGGTCATAGGCTATAACAATTACTTTGTCCCGGGCTGCTTCGGCGATAACCGAACGGACACCGTCGTTAATGCACCCTACCACCAAGGCTTTGGCGCCCTGGGTTAGGAAGCTTTGAATTTGCTGGTTCTGCTGGGCCTGTTCGGCGTTGCCCCACTGGACTTCCGCACGGTACCCCGCTTTTTCGGCCGCCGCCTTAAGTGAATTGCCGTCTTTTACCCAGCGCTGAACATGGGTTTCGGGCATGGCAATGCCGATTAGGGTCCTGTTTCGCTGGGCAAAACCAAAGCTTGCCGCTACGGCAAGGATCAGCAGTACAAGAGCAATCTTTTTCATATTTTCCTCCATAAAAAATAGAATAGGATGAATGTCTTACGATACAGCGTTTTCTTTTCCGGGGGAATCGTATTTTTTTTGCAAAAAACTGGATTTTTTTCTATGCTGTCCGTACCACCCCCTGTAAAGGGCCCCAAAGAGGAATTTTTTGACGTTAAAATTTTCCCCTCCGGGTCACGGGGCCGAGCTTGCCGAGGAATATTTTTTGTTGGGAGCTACTTTACTGGGCGCCGGTATTGCGGAATATGTCTTCCCGGGAATGGAACCCGTCCCGGATTATTATGTCGATATTGTCCCTGTAAATTGCCGTTGATTTTTGCAGATAGGCGGGGATCATGGTTCCGCTTTGGTTGTCCACCATGGTGTCCGGGGGAGGCAGCTCTACCGTCTTTGCCCCGCGGGATTTTTCCCCCAGGGCCGCCGCCAGCCGGGCCGCCCTAACCCCCAGACTGCCTATGGGTTTATAGACGGTCATAAGCTGGGTACCTTCCACAATGCGCTGACAGCTGCTTAACTCCGCGTCCTGGCCCACCACCGCAACTTTTCCCGCCAGCCGGCGTTCCGACAAAAGCCGGATAGCAGCGCCGGCAATGGCGTCGTTGCCGCAGACTATGGCGTCAAAATTTGTCGTTTCGTTAAAAATCGCTCCGATTTTCTCCAGCGCTTCATCGGAGCTCCATTCTTCCAGCCATATTTCCCGTTCTATCCGCACAGCCCCGGATTTAATAAGCGGCCCTATGATCTCGTAAAACCCGGTATTTATCTCCGCACTGTTTACATCGTGGATCGAACCGTTTACCACCAAATACCTGCCCCGGGGCACCGCATCCCGCAGGGTCTCTCCAAAGTACCGGCCCACCTCCCGGGAATCAAAGGAAACATACGCATCCAGGGGAACCTTCTGGATAAGCCGGTCATAGGCAATAACCGGAATACCCGCCTCTTTAACCTGGCGGATCGCCCCGGCAATAAGTTCCGTATCGTGGGCTATAACCACGAGGATATCAATGTTCTGGTTAACCATGTAATTAATCTGGGAGATTTGTTCCTGTATACCCCCGGCGGAAAGCTGAACAATAACGTCCGCCCCCAGTTCCTGGGCGGCCCCGGTAAAAACCTTTAAGTCCTTGTTCCACCGTTCAATAATAAACGTGGCGGTGGCAATGGAAAATCCTATGGTTAGCCGGGGTTTATCCGGCTGTGGAAGAAAATTTCTTTCCCGGCCCTGCGGTATATTGCGTTCCCCGGGCAGCCCGTCCCGGGAACTACGGAAATCGCAGGCCGCCGGACACAGCCCCAGAAAGACAGCCAACAGGGCTATACCGGCAAGCCTGGAGAATAAGGACCCTGTCTGGAAGTAACCGCTACAGGGACATTGCATGGAGAAAGTGTACCCCGAAACCGGGGAAAATACAAGAGACCCATGGCGGACCCCTTAGGGCAATGGCGGGAATGCCGGAGCGTTTATGCTTTTATATCCGTGGGCAGTACTCCCCGGATCTTTTTGAATAGTTTAGTAAAGTAATTTGGATCCTGGTACCCCACCGCATAGGCCGCCTCTTTTACCGATATGGCCGATTCCCGTAAAAGCCGCTCCGCCTCGGTGATCCGCAAGGATGTAAGATAATTGATAAACGTGGTTTCAAGATGTTCCCTAAAAAGACGGCTTAGATGGACGGCGGATATTCCGGCGGCTTCCGCCACAGTGGTAAGTTGAATCTCCCCCCGGGCATAATTTTCTCTGATAAATGCCAGGGCTTTAACCAGCGGCAAGGGGTAGGTTCCGCAGCGATCGATCTGGGCCTTTAAAACTAGTTTGTCAAAATGCACTTCAGCCCAGCGCCGCCATGCCCCCAGATCGCTTAGTTCCATAATTTCCGCCGGATCGAAGGGCATGGCCCCGGAAACCGCTTCCCCCTCAACAAGAGAGACCTGAGACCAGACACCGTAGATGTCATCCAGAAGCAGGGTAAAAAGGGAAACCATTCTAATCTTGGCGGTGCTAAAGTTCATCGAAAAAAGGGGTTCCCACAGGGACGTAAAGATGGATTTTATCTCCTCCGGCGGAACGCGGCCTATCTTTTCCCTCAGCTGGATTATGTGTTTCCGTTCCCGGTCCCAAGGATCGGCTTCTCTGGACTGCCGTGAAAGTTCCGCCAGCGCCTCGTTACAGGAATTATACAATTCCGGCCCCCGGTACAATCCGCCAAACCCGCAGTACCAGGTAACGGGGATTAAAAGATTTTCCAGCATCTGTAGCGTTTTTTGCTTGAACGTGCCGGGGTTAATATCTTCGGAGATCAAGAAAAGCCCCCTGTTCAACAGTACGTCGTAGATGCAGGGGTATTTGTACAAAAGTTTTTCCGCCACCAGGGCACACCACGTTTCCTGATCCGTTCCCAGCTCCAAAAGCAGGGTTATTCCCCAGTCGGAAGGCAAAGACAGGCTTTCCCGGTATTGCGCCCAGGTTTCTTCGCCCATGGGGATCCAAATATCCCGGCGCATCAGACAAAGCTTGGGATCGTTGTACTCCGACGTTTCCCGGGGCAGGGAATAAAGCTGGTTAAGGGCCTCGTCCAGGGTTGAAAAAAAGGTCCTTTTGGAAACCGGTTTTACCAGGTAGGCAAAAACCCCCAGGGGTATGGCCCGCTGGGCCAAATCAAACCGTTCGTAGGCGGTGGAAAGGATGCAGATCATCCGGGGATATTTTCTATGGACCTCTTCAAGAACCGAAAGGCCATTTACGCCCGGTATATTAATGTCCATAAATACTATATCGGGTTCTGTTTCGTAGATAAGCTTTAGGGCATCGTAGCCCGACCGGGCTTTGCCTGCCAGGGTAAAAGGATTATCCCCCGTTCTGGTTCCGGAAAAATTTTTCAGCATAAACTCGTAACTTTCCAGAACCGGCTCTTCATCGTCTACAATTAAAACGCTATACATGGTTCCCTTTCCGTATCAATGCGGATAATAACCGTGGTTCCCTGCGGCCCGGTTTCAATATCCACCACCCCGGTATCGCCGGGATAAAAAAAATACAGCCGCTGAATTACATTTTCCAGCCCCATAACCCGGGAAACGGAAGATTCATCTATGGGCTGGGGGCACAGAAGTTTTTTTACCCGTTCCTGCGGTATTCCCTTGCCGTTATCCTGTACCGATAAAACCAGGCGCTTCTCTTCCATGCGGCCCCGTACGGTAATATACCGCAGAAAATCCTCCCCCGTGTCTTTAAAGGCATGGATCACGCTGTTTTCTACCAGCGGTTGAAGTATAGAAACCGGCACCTTATATGCATCCAAAAGTTCTTCGCCGCATTCCAGGGTTAATGTAAGGTTCCGGGGAAAGCGGACCCGTATTATATAAAAGTAATAATCCAGGCCCTGAATTTCGTACCGCAGGGGAACGATGATCTCTTTGTTTCTAATAATATGACGGAAAAGCCGGGCCATATAATCCATATACTCCCCGGTTCTGTCGGCCCCCTCTACTATGGCAAGTTGCATGCCGGTGTTTATCGTATTAAAAAGAAAATGGGGATTCATCTGGGCCTGCAGGGCGTAAATTTCCATGTGCCGTACCAGCCCTTCCATCTTCATGTTCCGCAGTTTTTCCTGCATATATTCCTGTTTAATATTCTCTTGCCAGCGCATTTCTTCTATGTATTTGCTTATTTCTCCTTTCATGTGGTTAAAGGCTTCTATTACCTGGTCAAATTCTTCTATACCCCGGCTTGTTTCCATATCGGGAATATTAAAATTCCCCGACGAAAGTTCCTTTGTCATGGCCGAAAGCTTTACCAGGGGATTGGTAAAACGGCCAACCGAATACAGCAGGACCAAAACAGAAAAAATCGCGATGGAAATAATAAAAATAAAATTCCACAACTGAAGGGTCCCGGTTTCCATTAGAAACTGCTCGTATGCCCCTAGTTGCGAACGGTACCGTTCTGTACTTAGCGTGTCGATTTCCTGGTTAATGTATTTCTTTAGGCTGATCATTTCTTCGTAAATTGCCGTATAGGCAGGAATATTCCGGCCCCGTTTTTCTTCAATAGCCGTATCTGCCAAATTAAGGTAATGAAAAACAAGGGCATATAGTTCCCGTTCTTTTAGGTCCATGGGGTTTCCCAGGATCTGCCGGTACCCGGGAAGTTTTTGCCGCAGGTTTTGGGTGTCGATAAAAATTTGGGCCAGGGCATTGGAAGACCGGGTAGAAAGAAATTCCATTAAGGGGCCTTCGTACTCGGCTAAATCGTCCTGTATTGATTTAAGAAAGCGTTCCTGTTCAAAATTCCGCCTGGAAAATTCCTGGATCTTCTTGGTAGAGAGCAGGATATATGCGGTACTTATGATCAACAGAAAAAAAGCTCCCAGGGTGCTTAAAACGATCTGTACTTTAAAGGACCGGTAATAGGGCTTCATCTTTCCCCCTACAGGTTATTGCCGGTAATTATATCTATCCCCGTATCAATGGAGGTGGAGGTATACCCGGTGGTACGCAGGGCGGTAAGGGACCGGATAGCTTCGTAGCCTATTCGCTCCGAGTTAATTGTCACGGAACAAAAAATAATGCCCTTCCGTATGTTGTCGACAATCTCCGGATCGGAACCAAACCCGACAACCTGTATCCGGCCCACCAGGTTCATGTCCACCAGGGTTTGCGCCGCCGCGATGGTATCAACGGAATCGGTAAACACGATGGTGTTAATGGGAAAAGTCCCTTCCATGTCTTCCGCATTTTTCGCGGTCCCTTCGTTTTCCCGGAAAAGTTTAACCAGCAGGGCCTCTGCATCCAGGGGATTAAGGTTGGTCTTAAAACGCATAACAGACCCGGCAAGCTGGCTTCCCAGGGCGGCGGAAATGCCCATCTCTACCAGTTCCCGTTCCGCGTAAATTCCCGGAGATTTATCGCTGTATACCACCGCCAGCCGTACCGGATCGGCGCTATAGTTTTGAAGGATAAAACCGATACGCCGGCCCATGTCAAAATTGTTTGTCCCGATAAAGGGCCAGGGCTGATCGCCGGGCAGGTTGTGGTTTATTAACACCACCGGTATCTGGTACTTCCTAAACTGCTCCATCTGCCGCTGGGCCAAGGCATCGTCCAGGTAAGGACAAACGACAATTCCGTCTACTCCGGTAAAGGCCGCGGTTTCCAGTTCGTTTTTAACCGGATCTATCGAATGAATAGAAACCGCGGAATTCAGTTCCCGGGCCGCCCGTTCCGCCCCCCGGATAATCCCCTCAAAAAAAGTATTCCGGCTGTCCGGAAGGTACATCGAAAAATGATAAATTAAAGGGGGACCCGGATCCGGAGTTAGGACATAAATTTGCTGGGCCTTTATTATAGAAAAAAGAAAGGCGGTTAAGGAACAGAGACCCGAAAGGACCAGTCCCAGGCGGAGTAAGCGTTTCACCGGATAAGTATACCCCCCTGGGACTAGCCTGTAAATGATTTTTCCACCCGGAACAGCACAGGGAACCTCTAAAAACTTCAGTTTTTAGAGGTTCCCTACAGCTTATAGGCCTAAGAGATACTGGTTAAACACATTCTCCAGGTATTCCTGCTTGCCCGAGCTAAGGCCGGCCTTGCCGTATTTTTCGCCCCCAAGTTTTGCCAGATCGGTAAAGCTTAACTGGCCATTTACAAATTTTGCCCCGTCCCCGGTGTTATACGACGCATAGCGTTTTTTTACGAACCCCGGAAGAACCCCGTCTTTAATGATCCGGTTGGCAATTTCCAAACCCGCGGCAAAGGCGTCCATGCCGCCAATGTGGGCCAGGAACAGGTCCGCCGGATCAATCGAATTCCGCCGGATCTTGGCGTCAAAATTAAGGCCCCCGGTGGTAAAACCCCCGGCCCTAAGAATGGCATACATTGCCAGGGCGGTTTCGTAGTAGCTTACGGGGAACTGATCCGTATCCCAGCCGTTGATAAAATCTCCCCGGTTGGCGTCCACGGAGCCAAAGATACCCAGGGCCGCGGCGGTTTCCAGTTCATGGAAAAAATCGTGCCCCGCCAGTTCCGCGTGGTTTGCCTCGATATTTACTTTAAAATCCTTGTCCAAATTGTAGGTTTTAAGGAAAAGGGCCACGGTTTCCACGTCGTAATCGTACTGGTGCTTGGTGGGTTCCATGGGTTTGGGCTCCACATAGAAGGGTCCTTTAAATCCCTGTTTGCGGGCATAATCCCTGGCCAGGCCCAAAAAGCGTCCCAGGTGATCTTTCTCCTTCTTAAGATCCGTGTTAAGCAGACTCATGTAGCCTTCCCGGCCGCCCCAGAATGTATAGCCCTGGCCCCCCAGTTCTATGGTGGCGTCGATGGCCGCCTTTACCTGGTTGGCGGCAATGGCAAGAACCCCGAATTCCGGGTTAGTGGCGGCGCCGTTCATGTACCGGGGATTACTAAAAAGATTCGCCGTACCCCATAGAAGCTTAACTCCCGTGGCCCTTTGAAGCTTCTTTGCTTTGGCCACCATGGAAAAAAGATTCTTCTCGCTTTCCCCGGGGCTGTCTCCCTCCGGGGCCATGTCCCGGTCGTGGAAACAGTAGAACTGTACCCCCAGCTTGGTAAAGAATTCAAAGGCCGCATCGAGCTTGTGTTCCGCCGCTTCCATGGGATTTGCCGCATCGCTTACCCAGGGATGAGGATGGGTAACGGCGCCGAAGGGATCGGTCCCGTCGGCGCAAAAGCTATGCCAGTAGGCCACGGCAAACCGAAGATGATCCCGCATCTTTTTTTTACCCACCATTTTTTCGGGGTTGTAATACTTAAAGGCCAGGGGATTGGTACTTTTAGGGCCTTCGTATTTTATGTTTCCGATCTTGGGAAAATATTCTTTTTTTCCCACATAGTAGTCCGCCATGTTTTTCCTCCGTTTAATGTTTAATATTAATAAACTCTATTTATACAGGGGGCCCAGGGCCCGTAAATACCGGGAATACGTTTCATAGGCTTCGTCGTAGGCCCGCGCCGTTTTTTCTTCCGGCTCCACCAGGGCCCCTTCAAGAACCACATGCTGATCCACCAGGTCCTTAATCGATAGGCCCGATAGATCCGGATCCTGGACCGCCGGCAGCCCCGCCAGACACCATAGGGCCTGGATGGCGGCGCCCATGGCCGCCGCTTCGGTTCCCGAAGGTACCCGTACGGGAAGCCGGAGTACATTGGCGCTTATGCTCTGCCACAGGGGGCTTTTGGCCCCCCCGCCGGTAAGCCTTATTTCCCTGGCTTTAAATCCCAGCGTATGAAACCCCTCCATGCCTATCCGCATGCCAAAAATCGCCGATTCCAGGGCGCCCCGGGCTATGTTTTCTCTGGTACAATTTGCCGCGCTGATCCCGTTAACGCTGGCCCTGCCATTGGGAAGATTTGGGGTCCGTTCGCCGTTAAAAAAGGGCAGAACCACAATTCCCTGGGCCCCCACAGGGGCCTTGGCCGCCTCCGCATCAAAGGCCCGGACATCCAGGCCAAAGAGGGTCCTGAATTCCTCGCTGGCCACGGTACAGTTCATTGTACACAAAAGGGGAAGCCAGCCCCCGGTGGAGGAACAAAAAGCCGCCAAGTTTCCGGTTTGGTCTATCACCGGCGAATCGGAGTATCCGTAGAGGGTTCCGGAGGTTCCCAGGCTAAGGGTAAGGACACCGTCTGTAACCGTCCCGGTTCCCACGGCCCCCATCATATTGTCTCCCCCGCCGGCGGCCACGGGAACACCCTGGGGGATGCCGAATTCCGCCGCCGCCGCCGCCGAAACCGTTCCCGCCGGCGCGGAAGCTTCGATCAGCCTGGGCAGGCAGGCCCGCACCGCCGGATCGATAAGGGCACAGATCTGTTCCGACCAGACCCGTTTCCGTATATCAAAGAGGGCGGTTCCCGACGCGTCCCCATATTCCGCCGTATATTCTCCGGTAAGCAGGAAATTCACATAGTCATGGGGCAGAAGGATATGGGCAAGCCGCTTGAATGCGTCGGGTTTATGCTTTTTAAGCCACAGTACCTTGGGAGCCGTATAGCCCGGCCGCATGGGAAGCCCCGCACCGGCGATAATCCGTTCTTCTCCTCCGGCGGCCGCGGTAAGTTCCCGGCATTCCTCGGCGGTGGAGGTATCGCACCAGAGCTTAATTTGGTACAGCGCCGTGCCCCTTTCATCCAGGGGTACAAAGCCATGCTGCTGCCCCGAAACCCCCAGGGCCACAATCGCGGCCTTTGCATCCTCCGGCAGGGCGGCAAAGCACCTTGCAAGGGCCCCCCGGTACCATTCGGCTTTTTGTTCCCGGGTCCCGTCGTTTTCCGCAATCATCTCTATGGCCGCCTGGGAAGAAGCAACGATCTTCTTAGCCCTGTAATCATACAGAACCACCTTGCAGCTCTGGGTTCCCAGGTCAATTCCGCATACGGTTTTCATGGTTTCTCCCATGGAATCACCGTATCCGTATTTGCCGCCCTCTGCCATAACAAATATTGACAATACATATCTATTATTGATATTCTTCTTTGGGGTATTGGCTCGTATTCTGGTTCCGGAGCACTGATGATCATTAAAGATGCGGTGTATGTATATAAACTGGTGGGGGGCCACAAGCTTGCCTGGCACGGGCGCTACCATACCCATGATACGGGGGATTACGAGCTTCATTTGTTCCTGGAAGGTAACGGTCAGTTTTTGCTGAACCGGTCCAAGTACGGCATTGAAGGGAACCGCCTTTTTTTAACCAGACCCAGGGAATTTCATTCTATTCTGCCCGACGCGGTCCGGCGGCCCATTAGTTACTATGCCATACTCTTTGAACCCGGGGAAACCGAAGGCCGGGAACTTTTTCCCCTTCTGGGGGCTACCCGGGGGCCGGTCCCCGTTGAAGGGCGGGAGCGGTTTCTTATGGAGGATCTGTACCACCTAAGCCGGAAGCAGGATCCGGAAAAACAGCGGGCCGCGGAATATCTGTTGATGAGTCTTTTATTCCGCTGGTACGGCCCTATAAACGCCGGGGATCCGGCCCGGGAAAACCAGAAACCCGGTTTAGGGGGAAGCGGCTCCGGCGGATATGTGGACAAGGCCCTGGGAATAATGGAACGGTCGATCCGGAAAAAACTTACCATGACAGCCCTGGCCGGCAGGCTGGGTCTTTCGGAAGAACATTTTATCCGGCTTTTTCACCACCGCCTGGGCATTACCCCCTTTCAGTACTTTACCCGGCTTAAAATCGAAGCCGCTTCTTCGTACCTTTCCGGCTCGTCCCTTAAAATCCAGTCTGTGGCGGAACACTTTGGTTTTGAAAACCCCTTCCATTTTTCCCGGATATTTAAAAAGTGTACCGGCCTTTCTCCCATGGATTACCGCAGAACCTTTGCCTCCACATAAGGGGGTAATAAGCCGGGTTTTATAGTTCATGGATCTATAGATGCGGGCGTGCCGGGGAACACTGGACTTGTTCAATAACCCGGTTGGTTATTTGCTAACCTGCGGTTAGCGCTGGTTAAAGTCCTCCGGACTTTAACCGCCAAGTCTTGCAAGAAACCCCGTGGGTTTCAATGCTCCGCATTTTGCTGTTTTTAAGCAACTCTACTTAAAGAAAGGTTTAGCTACAGCCCTGCCTTTAGGGCAAAGATTGCAACCTGGGTCCGGTCCCGCAGCCCCGTTTTTTGCAGTACCGACGAAACGTAGTTCCGTACGGTTCCTTCCGATAGGTCAAGCCGTTGGGCTATTTCCCGGTAGCTCAGCCCTTGGCCCAAAAAACCAATGATCTGCTTTTCCGACGGAGAAACGGTTCCTGGCAATTCACTTTTGGGTCGGTACGCCGCCGAGTATTCCGTATCGCTTCTTCTGTGCCATTCAGGGGCCCACGCCCGCCGGTCCGAACGGAGTTTTCTCTTGAATTTTAGGGCATCCCCCGCCAGCTGCTCGGCTATTTTATTGAACCGGGAGGCTATTTCAGAGGCCATAAGCCGTCCACCATGGTATACGGTCCGGATCGCGTGGCACAGCAGCTGGGGATCCGCTTCTTTTGTAATAAATCCCGAAATTCCGCTGAAGAATGACGAAAAAAAGCGCCGTTCCGTATTGGCGTCGGTGTGGCCGATAATCGAGGTTCCCGGGGAACGGGATTTGATAAGCGAGACGGTTTTAAACCCCTCCCCCATGGGCAAGCCCATATCCAGGAGGACAATATCCGGTTTATACATGTCTACAAGTTTTAAGGCATGGTATCCATCGCTGCCGGACCCGGCAATAGTAAAATCCGCTTGACTTGCCAGGCATTTTTGGAAATATTTCCTCCATTTTTGCTGCCCATCAATAATTACAATCCGTATCATTTTGAATTCCGCCGGAAGCGCTAAAATTCTAGCATTTTAACGGCGGTTTTTCAAATTCTTTTTTATTTTTTTTAGTATTATTGACACTTGTAAACGACTATTAACTTATATATCAGCTAATAGCTGCTATTTTTACCGGCCTGCTCTGCAATAAAATGTATCTTTCATTCCTTGACTTTTTTGCGCCGGTCTGCTACAGTGAAGATATATTCTGGAAAATCCAGAAAATCACACACTCTAACCTATTGGACAAAATCATGCAGTATTTTGATACTCACGCCCATATAGGGCTCATTGTCGATGACCCTATTGAACAGCTTATCGTTATTCAAGAAGCCCGCCAGGCCCAGGTTACCAGGCTTGTGTCGATTTGTAATAGTCTTCACGATTTTTCCGTGGTGTATGAAAACCTTAAATCCGCCGAAAATGTGTACCATGCCGTAGGGGTATCCCCATCGGAAGTGCAGAACCCCGGCAGAAACTGGGTTCAGACCATAGAACAAAGCCTGTCGCTTCCCCGGGTGGTGGCTATTGGGGAAATAGGCCTGGATTACTACCGCAAATTTGGGGATAAAAATTCCCAGATCGAGCTTTTTATAACCCAGCTTGATTTAGCCGCCAAGCTTAATATGCCGGTTATTATCCATAACCGGGATGCGGGCCACGATGTGCTGGATATACTTCGGGACCGGCTGCCCCCTAAGGGGGGTATCCTCCACTGCTATTCGGAGGATGCGGAATATGCAAAAAAAGCCTTGGAACTGAACCTGTACTTTTCTTTTGCGGGGAACCTTACCTACCGGAATGCCCGGAACCTCCACGAAACCCTGGGGATCCTTCCCCAGGACCGGCTGCTTATTGAATCCGAAAGTCCCTTTATGGTCCCTGCGGACTTTCGGGGCAAGCGGAATATGCCCAAGTACCTGCCTATTACGGCCCGGTTTATGTCGGAGATGCTGGAAATAAACGAGGAAAAACTGGCGGACCAGCTTTGGGAAAATGCCAACCGCTTCTTTGGGCTCCCGGCCGGATAGGGGGCCGGGGAGGGCCCCGGATTCCGCCCCCCTGTACCGTCCCGTACGCATTGGCGGCCTAACGCTTCCGGGGAACCTTTTTCTTGCCCCGGCGGCGGGGTATACGGATCGGGCCTTCCGCTCCATCTGCGCCGAAATGGGGGCGAACCTGGGGTTTACCGAACTAATCTCTTCCGAAGCCCTGGTACGAAATCCAGGCCGCTACGGTCTTGAATCCGGACAGCCCTCCCCTCCAGAGGCCTGTTTGGTCCGCCGGGGACCGGGAGAAGCACACTACGGAATCCAGCTTTTTGGCGCGGACCCCGAAACCCTGGGCCGGGCCTGTACCCTTCTGGCCCCCCTTCACCCGGATCTGGTGGACCTAAACTCAGGTTGTCCGGTTCCCAAGGTGGTAAAATCCGGGGCGGGTTCCGCGTTGATGCGGGACCCGTCCCGGCTGGGCCGGGCGCTGGAAGCCATGGTCCGGGCCAGCCGGAAAAGTCTGGGGGATGTTCCGGTGACGGTAAAAATCCGCTCGGGCTGGGACGCCGGTTCTATAAACTATGCCCAATGCGCCCGCATTGCCCTGGAAGCAGGGGCGGCCATGGTTACCCTTCATCCCCGGACCCGATCCCAGGGGTATGGCGGCAAAAGCGATTGGTCCCTTATCGCCGCCTTAGCCGCCGGGATGCCGCTGCCCGTTACCGGCTCCGGAGACCTTTACGGCCCCGAAGACGCCCGCCGCATGCTCGGAGAAACGGGCTGTGCCGCGGTGATGTTTGCCCGGGGCGCCCTGGGCAATCCCTTTATCTTTTCCGCATCCCGGGATCTGCTATGTACCGGATCCTGGAGCGCCCCCGGCCCGGCGGAGCGGATTACGACGGCCCTGCGGCACCTGGAAATGCTTGCCGCGGATCTGGGGGAACCCAGGGCCTGCCTGGAGATGCGCAAGCAGTTCTGCGCCTATACCAGGGGAAACATGGGACTGCCGGGCATGGGCGGAAAACTGCGAAACAGGTTAATCCAATGTACCACTATTGCAGAATACCGGGCAATTCTATCATAGTATAGACATGGCAAGTATAAGAAACACTATCCGCATGCTGGCTCTATTGTGCATGGTTCCGGCTTTTTTGCCCGCACAAATCAAGGAAGCCCCGGCCCAGCCAAGTTCCGATCCGATTTGGGAACAGGATCTGCGGGGTACGGTAATTGGACTACCCACCCTTCAGGCCGAATCGGCGGTGGTGGTTCTTGAAGAAGGCGACATTAAGTCCTACAGCCGTTTTGGCAACTGGCTTTGGACCTACCATGCCAACGAAAAGCTTGTTTCCTACGTAAGCCGGTCCCGGGAGGGTACAACCTATGCCTGTACCGCCGGTGGAACGGTAATTGCCATTAACCGGGTAGGCAGGGAATTGTGGAAGCTGGAACTTGGAAGCCCCGTGACGGCCCCTATTGTTGTGGGCTGGGACAGCAGGCTTTTTATACCCATAGGATCCAAGGTGTACTGCCGAACGGCGTCGGGCTATTCCCTCTGGGTAGTAGACCTGGGCAGCCCGATCTTTGTAAAACCGCTCCTGGATCACCGGGGCGGGCTTGCCATGGTACTGGACAACAATGAATTTGTCCTTCTAAGCCATTTGGGCATCATTGAGCGGTTCCGGCTTAATTCCAAACCCCTCCATATCGTTCCTCTGGAAGTTTCCAAGGAAAAAGACTCGTTCTTTCTTTTGTCTACCTCCGGCGCGGTGGATAGACTGTACCGGGACGACGGCAACAACCTGGTGCGGGAATCATTACCGGCCCTGGCCCAGACCCCGGTGGCCGCCACGGGCTGGAAGGACAAAGTGGCGGTAACCCTTCGCGATGGCCGGGTCCAACTGCTTTCAAGCCCCAAAGGGGAAGTGTTGTGGACCGCAAACAGTCACGAAACCGTCGCGGAACGGGGCAGCGGCAGTTTGGAACCCTACTGGGCGGCCATGCAGTTTGACGAACGGGGAATTTATGCCCTTTCCACCAAGGGGGCCACCGGGTTTAGGGAATCCGACGGCGCCCGGTGGTGGATCCTCCGCATTACCGGGGCTGCGGCAATTCCTTCGTTCAGCGACGAGGGGTATCTATATTCCGGTGGCACCGACCGCATACTTCACGCCTACTGGATAGAAGAACGAAAGCGGAACATACCCCAGTCCATATACGGCCCCGCCCCGGAAGGTTCCTACAACCTGGGGAACCCTCCCCCTTCATCCTGGGTGCGGGTTGGGGACGGCCGTTTTGATCCGGTCATTGTGCGTACCATGCATGATGAGATCGAAGCGGCCATTAAGGCCGGCAGGGTGGGACAAAGTGAACCCGATTATGTGGCGTACCTGATGGAAATGGCGGGGATATCCCTGTCTCCGAACTACTCTCCGGTAAGGCCCCAGCTTCAAATAGGCGACAGGGCCGAATGTATTAGGCTTTTAGGGTATTTGGGATCCAGGGAAACCATACCGTTCTTAGCCAAACTTTTTTCTCTCGATAGGGAGCCGATCATCAAATCGGCCTGCTGCGAAGCCATAGGCCGTATAGGGGTGGATCCCACGGGAGAGGCGATCCGGGCCTTTACCTATCTTTTGGCCCCGGATAACGCCGCCATGGATCCTTCGGTTCTTATGGCCGCCGCCACCGCCACCAAAGATCTGTGCCGCTTTTCCGGCCCTCCCTTAAGCGATGCGGGGATCCGGCTTCTGCGGGCCTTTACCGCCACGGATTTTCCCGCGCCGGTTAAGCGCCACGCCACCAGGGAGATGGAAAGCCTTTTTAGATAGCCTGCTATCTGCCCCGGAAAGCCCGCCAGGGGTTGATGCCAAAGCGAAGAAGAAAATAAAGCCAGCCCACCGCAAAGCCCGAAAGGTGGGTTAAGTGGGCCACCCCCTGCTGCATCCCGGTAACAGAAAAAACCAGCTCCAGGGCGGTATAGCCAAGCACCATAACCGGCGCCCGCAGGGGAATAATCCCCATGACATATATAATGGCATCGGGGTAAAAAACCGCAAAGGCCAGTTCCACCGCAAACAGGGCGCCGGAAGCGCCTAAAAGTATGGCGTTGACCCCGGTAAGATAATAAAACCCAAAAGAAATTACCCCCGCAATGGCACCGGTTACAAGGTAGTAAAGCAGAAATTCTTTACTGCCTATCTGCCGTTCCACCTGGACGCCAAAAATAAAAAGCCCCAGCATATTAAAGAAAATATGGGAAAACCCCGCATGGGCAAACATATAGCTTACAAACTGCCATACCCAGCCCCTAAGAACCAGGCTGGGGATCATCGCTATATAAACGGTAATGTACCGGTTCCAGCTCTGGGCCAGAAAAACCACAACGGTAATTCCAATTATGTAAAAGACCATCCAGTTAAAGCTGTACCGGAAGCGGCGGCGCAATATATTCATACGTTAACCATACGCTGAAGCGCCGTCTCTTACAAGCCGATAATATACCATGGCTTTCCCTCGCCGCTCCAAACCGGATTTTTCCCCGCTGTTTCGGGGCCTGTTACCGGCGGTTTTTGCCCTGGTTTTCCCGCCCCTGTATGCCCAAGAAGTACTTCGGGGGGAGGTTCAGATACATCTGGAACAAGCCCGGGGTTTTGTGGAGGAAGAAACCAGATCCCTGGATATCGAAGAGGCCCGCCATAGGGCCCTGGAAGAAGCGGCCCGTTATTACGGCGCCATGATCTACGGCTGGTCTTTCCAGTACGAGATAGGGGAGCGGGCCCGGAACATTGGAGAGGTTCTGGAGCTTGTACCTCTGGGTTCCATAGCCGCCGAAGATCCCCGGCTGGAACCTACGGATCTTCAAGTTAAGGATTTTAAGCTCTATTTTTGGTCGGATTACCGTCCATCGGGGGAGCAACGGTACCGTTTATCCAAGTGGAAAACAGGGACCATCCGCAGCGTTCAAGGCTATGGCTACAGCCCCCTGGAAGATAAATATGCCGCCCTGGAAGACGCTGCCAGGGCCGCCCTGCGGGCCATGCTTAGGGGCAGCGAGCGGAACCGGCCCAAAGAAGCTTCTGGGTACATTAGCCTTAGGGCCTTTCCCCGGTACTGGCTGGACCAGGGCCAATGGATGGCCGCAGGCCGTTTTCTGGTAGAAATACAGGAAATAATTCCCTTTGCGGCCTATTAGATTTATTTCAATAACCCGGTTGCTTATCTGCGAACCTGCGCTTAGCGCCGGTTAAGGACCAACGGACCTTAACCGCCACGTCTTGCAAGAAACCCTGCGAGTTTCAATAGAATTGTGGACTCTCCGGGGCAAAAACACTACAATTTTACTAGGAGCTTGTGGTGCTTAGCGCATAAATTTATCCTTACAAACTCCCAAGGGAGCCTTCGCTAACCGGGATTTTTTGCATGAAGGGCGCCAAAGGCGCCTGAGCAAAAAATCCACAGGTGCAATAGGTTCCTAGTTGGACAGCTAAAAATGCCAAATACCAAATCCGGCTTTAGCAGCCGGAAAAACAAATCGCCGGGGATCTTAAAAAAAAGCCCGCTGGGATTGCTTGTCCTTGGCCTTTTTTTTGCTCCGCTGTTTTGGAGTTGTACAGGGAACATCCTGCCCGGGAACCTAACGCAAGGGGCGGCGCGTTCCGCCGTTCCAAACCAGTATCCTGTCTATACTTCCTACAAAGAAATTCCCGGCATAAGCAGAGAAGAAATTGACGCCATTGAAGCGTTGCGCCGGGCAGACCGGACCTTTATATACGGCATGATCAATTCAACGGAATGTTTTAACGGACGGAATGGATTGGCAGGTTATGCGGTTCTGTTCTGCCGCCTGCTGAGCGATCTGTTTGGAATCAGTTTTACAGCCCAGATCCGGAAATGGGATCAGCTGGTAACAGACCTGGATTCGGGAAAGATCGATTTTACCGGGGAGCTTTCCGTTACCCCGGAACGGCTTAAACAGTATGCCATGACGGGGCCCATCGCGGAGCGGATGGTGGCGGTAATTACCCTTAAGGATGCTCCCGGCCCCGGATTTATGACAGCCGGACATGGACCCCGGTTTGGTTTTCTTACGGGAACCACCACAGAGGAGCTTGTAAGCCCAAACCTTGGGTATAAATTTGATTCGGTCCATTTTCCAACGGTGGACGACGCGTACATCATGCTCCGCCACGGAACCGTGGACGCTTTTTTCTGGGACCTTCGGGAGGCCAGGCCGGATATCTACGAAGATCTAAAGGTAGAAACGTTTATTCCCTTTGTGTACAACGCCGTATCAATGGCCACCGCAAATCCTGAATTGGAACCTATTATTTCGGTGGTACAAAAATATTTGGATCGGGGGCTTTTTTACCGCCTTATAGAACTTTATAACCGGGGCCACAGAGATTTCCTTTCGTACCGGTTTTTTTCTTCCCTAACAGAAGCAGAACGATCGTATGTAGACGCCCACTCGGAAAAGGAACCGGTTCCTCTGCTTATGGAGGCCGACAATTACCCCATCGCATTTTACAACCCCACCGAACAGAAATGGCAGGGCATTGCCTGGGACATTCTTGAACAGATAAGCGCCATAAGCGGCCTGCAGTTTAGAGTAATAAACAGTACTGAATTTGCCTGGGCAGAAGCCATGAGAAGTCTGGAACAGGGAAAGGGCGCCATGACAACGGAACTAATCTGGACCAGAGGCCGGGACGGGCGCTTCCTGTGGGGAGAAGGTTATGTGGATGATAACTATGCGTTGATCTCGAGGGTGGAACAGCAGGACATAGAGATCAACGACGTGCCCAGTTTCCGTGTGGGGTTTGCCCGAAACACCGCCTATATGGAAACCTTTAAGAAACTGTTCCCCAGGCAGCCCAGTTCGATGGAGTATCCCAGCACAAAACTTGCTCTAGCGGCCCTGGAAAGGGGCGACATAGATTTTTTGATGGGAACGAAAAACATGGTCCTGTCGTTTACCAATTATCTGGAAAAACCCGGCTTTAAGGCAAACCTGATTTTTGATATAAAGCTTACCTCATCCTTTGGATTTAACCGCACAGAAAAAATTCTTTGGTCGGTAATAGGTAAGGCCCAAGGCTTGGTAAACACCGCCTCGATCGTTCACCGCTGGCAAAGCAAGGTATTCGATTACCGGGACGCGGTAATCCGGTTTAGACAACCCTACCTAATCCTGCTTTCGGTGCTGTTTGGAATTGTCATCGTCCTTCTTACCGCGTTGCTGCGAAAATTTAATGAATCCCGGCAGAAGCTGGAAGTAATGGTCAGGGAACGGACCAGGGAATTGGAAATCCAGAAGAATGCCGCCCAAACCGCCTACCGGGTCAAAAACCATTTTTTGGCAAATATGAGCCATGAATTGCGAACCCCCTTGAATGCGATCATCGGCCTTTCGCAGGCGGAATTGGAAAGGGGTCATGAACAATCCCCCCCCCAAAAACCCGCTTTACCGGAGAGGCCGGCGGACGAGGTATGGACCATTCGCAGCGAATCACAGGATAATTTGAAGGCCATTAATCACTCCGGAGTGATTCTGCTTAACATCGTTAATGACCTGCTGGATATTTCCAGCCTTGAATCAGGCGAAATCACCCTTACTTTTGCCGATTATTCCCTGCCGGCCCTTGCCGCCGCCGCTTCCGATGCCGCAAGGCTTTTTATCGGAAAAAAGCGGATAGAATTTTGTCTTGAGGCGGATGAAAACCTGCCCCTAAAGCTTCGCGGGGACAAGCAGCGGGTAGCCCAGATTGTACATAACCTGTTAAGCAATGCCGCCAAGTTTAGCGCCCAGGGATGTATGGTACTCCGGGTGGGTTGTGAAAAACCGGACCAGGCCACCGATAGGCTGCTTCTTGTTTTCGAGGTCCGGGATACAGGAATTGGACTTGAAGCCGGCCAGGTGGAAAAGCTCTTTACCGATTATGGCCAGGCGGATACAAGCGCCGGCCGCCGTACCGGCGGTATCGGCATGGGTCTTTTGATCGTTAAAAAACTTGTGGACATGATGGACGGAAATCTGACGGTGACCAGCGAATTTGGCCGGGGAAGCGTTTTTACCGTCAAAATACCCCAGGGTATTGCGGATCCTGCGCCCTGGGGAAGGGACGTGGTGGAACAGCTTAGGGCCGCGGCGTGGACCGGCGCTTTAAAAGAAAAACCCTGCCTTTCCTATGCCAGAGTTTTGGTGGTTGACGATGTACCCATTAACCATGCGGTTGTCCGGGGAATTATGCAACCCTACAGGATGACCATAGACGCGGTTTCTTCGGGACAAGAGGCGGTGGATCGTATTGCCCGGGAAGAAGTCTCCTACGATGCCGTTTTTATGGATCACATGATGCCCGGTATGAACGGCCTGGAAGCGGCGATCCGCATCCGCGGACTGGGAACCGAATATGCTAAAAATATCCCCATCATAGCGCTTACCGCCAACGCCCTTCCGGAAAACGAGGAACTGTTCTTAAAAAACGGCTTTAATGCTTTTATGACCAAGCCCATTAATGCCGATACCTTAAACAAGGTACTGCTTGACTGGGTTTGGGATAAAGAAAAGGAAAAGCTCCTTAGGGCCAATCCGCCGGAAAAAACACCGGATCCTGAAAGCGGTAAAGAAAAGGAGCCCATGTATTTAAAAAAATACCGCATCATGGGGGTGGATATTGCCGCCGGCGTAGCCCAGTTTGGGAGTGAAAAAACCTATCTGGAGATTATTAAGGTTTTTGTCAGAGACACCCCCCAGTTGCTGGAAAATATACAAAACTGTTTGGAAGGGTTCCGTATTATGTCTGCCGTTACAGCTCTGGAGGCAATTAAAAATTACACCATCCTGGTCCACGGCATTAAAGGATCCTGTTACGGCATCTGTGCCACCCCCGTGGGTGACATGGCCAAAGAATTGGAAACCGTTGCAAAGGCCCGGAATTTTAGCAGGGTGCTGGAATTAAACGCCGCTTTTGTGGGGACCGTAAAGAACCTGGTGGAAGAACTTAAAGGGATCTTACCCCAAAAGAAACCGGAAATAGAAAAATCCGCTCCGGATCCTCAGCTGCTGCAAAAAACTCTGGACGCCGCCAAAAGCTATAATATCGATGAAGTATTAAAAGCTATAGACGAACTTGAACAGTACAGGTACAAAGAAAGGGGTGATCTTGTACAAAAATTACGGTTTGCCGCGGAAGAGTATGAATATGCCGAAATAGTTTTGCTTCTTGACCCCGATGGCGGTTCATCAACCGGACACTAAGGCCGCGCTTCCGGGCCCTAATCACAGCCCTTCTCAAAGCGGTTCATAAACTGCTATTCTTGTACCATGGGCAGTGATATACAAACAACAGTAAAGAACCTTCATCCCCTGGAAGTTAAAATCATCCTTCGTTATAAAAAAGGGGATGAGCTTACGATAGACGGGGTTGAATCGGACCTGAACTTTAAAAGCGGAAACGGAAACCAGGC
>JAISOA010000150.1 GCA_031275945.1 Spirochaetaceae bacterium | reverse complement strand
GTATATCTGCGGTACCGATGAATACGGCACCGCCACGGAAACCCGGGCCGCGGCGGAGGGTATAAGCCCCCGGGAACTCTGTGACCGCTACCACAGGATCCATGCGGATATTTACCGGTGGTTTAATATCCGGTTTGATAAATTCGGCAGAACCTCCACGGCAATTCAAACCGAGGTAACCCAGCATCTGTACAAAAAGCTCGATGAAAACGGCTATATTCTGGAACGGTCCATAGAACAGCTTTACTGCGGAAACTGCAGCCGTTTCTTGGCGGATCGCTATGTTCGGGGAACCTGTCCCAGCTGCGGCTACCCTGAAGCCCGGGGGGATCAGTGTGAATCCTGCGGCAAGCTTTTGGATCCCACGGAATTAAAGGACAGCCGCTGCGCTTCCTGCGGAGCTTCCCCTACTCTGGAACAGACCCGGCACCTGTACATCGATCTGCCCAAGATCAAGGCGGGGCTTGAAACGTGGATCAAGAAAGCCTCGGTGCAGGGTGAATGGGCCAACAATGCGATCCAAATGACCGCGGCCTGGATTAGGGACGGCCTGCATGAACGGGCGATTACCCGGGATCTTAAGTGGGGCATCCCCGTGCCCAGGCCGGGGTACGAAAATAAGGTCTTTTATGTCTGGTTCGATGCCCCCATCGGCTATATTTCCATCACCGGAAACCTTGCCGAAGACCAGGGCCGGAATTGGAAGACCTTCGTGGATTATTGGTGGAAGAGCCCGGAAGAGACGGAGCTGTTCCAATTTATCGGCAAGGATAACATCCCCTTTCATACGGTCATATTTCCTTCTACCCTTCTGGGGAGCGGAGAAAACTGGACCATGCTGTACCATATGTCCAGTACCGAATACCTTAACTACGAAAGCGGAAAATTTTCCAAGTCCAAGGGCGTGGGGGTCTTTGGCACCGATGTAATGGAAACCGGTATTCCCGCGGACGTGTGGCGTTTTTACATTTTCTACAACCGTCCGGAAAAATCAGACGCCATGTTTAGCTGGAAGGATTTTCAGGAAAAGGTAAACGGGGAACTTATCGGGAACCTGGGAAACCTGGTAAACCGGACCCTGTCCTTTGTAAGCCGGTACTATAATGGCGTTATTCCCGGTTATGACGGCGCGGTTTCCGGCGCCGCCGGTGACGGAAGCGGGGGCTTCTGGGAAGAACTGCGGCGTTACGAGGGGGAGATTACCGCAAAACTGGAATGGGCCGAACTGCGGGATGCGTTCCGTCTTATCTTTGAACTTTCCTCATTTGCCAACAAAACCTTCCAGGACGCGGAACCCTGGCGGTTCCGCAAGGAGGATCCCCCCAAGGCCGCGGCGGTGATCCGGAACCTGTGTTTTGTGGTTCGGGATCTGGCAATTCTTATCGAGCCCTTTTTGCCCCAAACGGCGGAGCGGATCGCCGCTTTTTTGGGCCTGGGAGCGGGGCAGGGGAGGTTAAACTGGGATATGCTGGGAACGGATAGGCCGTTTCAGGGGCCGGTAAAAAGCGAGGTTCTCTTTACAAAACTGCCGGATGAACATATCGCGGCCCTGCGGGACAAGTATTCGGGAACCCAAACGGAGCGGGAACAAAAGACCGAAACTCCCGGAGCCGCGGCCTTTGCCTCTACCTTGGATCTGCGGGTGGCAAAGATCCTAAAGGTAGAGCGGCACCCCGATGCGGAAAAACTATATATTGAAACCCTGGATATTGCCGGAGAAGAGCGGGTTATTGTTTCCGGCCTGGTTCCCTTTTATACGGAAGAAGAACTCCTTGGCAGGCACATCATCGTCGCCTATAACCTTAAGGCCGCCAAACTACGGGGGGTAATGAGCAGGGGAATGCTCCTGGCGGCGGGGGATCAGGAGGGACCGGGGGGGGCGGAACGCTGCGAAGTACTGGATGCATCGGGGATACCCACGGGGACCAGGGTTCTTCTTGAGGGAATGGATGCCGCCGAAGCGCCGGCGGAAATTCCCGAAATTTCCATTGATACGTTTTTGAGCGTACCCCTGCGGGCAAAAGACGGAACGGTTCTGGCCGGCGGAAAGGTCCTTATGGTGAACGGAAAACCCCTGACAACTTCGGTAATACGCGACGGAGAAGTACATTAATGGCCTTGGAAGGTACCCCGGTATCACCGATTCCGGAATCACTGGTTCCGAAAGAAGACCCTGTCCTTAAGGGTCTGGTTCCCGCGGAATTGCCGGACTGCGGAGAAGCCCGTTCATTTTTACAGTCCTCTTTTTGGGGGGCCTTTAAAGCCCGGTTCGGCTGGAAACCCTTGGCCTTTCGCGTCGAATGGCTCCACCGGCAGGAGCGGGGATTCTGCCTGGTACTGCACCGTCCCCTGGGGCCGGGAATCTCCTTTGCGTACGTACCCTGGGGGCCTGAATTGCCGGAATCCCCGCCCGGCCAGGCGGGATCCTGGACCGCCGGTGAGAGGGGCCGGGCGGCAGCGGAACTGGCCGGAGCCCTCCGGCTCCTTCTTCCCCGGGATACGGCATTTATCCGTTTTGATCTGCCCTGGTATTGGGCGGAAGACGCCGCCGGAACAAACGCTGCCGAGGCGGACGCCGCCGTCCCAGTCGCGGTTTTCTCCGCCCCGGCGGGGCCCGGCTCTCTTGCTCCTCCGAAACCCTTCATTCGGGCCGCCGCGGATGTACAGCCCCCGGACTCGGTGCTGGTGGATCTGACCGGGGAAGAGTCGGCGATACTGGCGGGGATGAAACCAAAGTGGCGCTACAATGTGGGGCTTGCGGAAAGGAAGAACATTACCCTCCGCAGTGCGGCGGCATCCGGCGGTGTCCGGGAAGAACTGGAAAAATTTTATGCTCTCTACCGGGAAACCGCGGACCGGGACGGCATTTCAATTCATGGCCGGGAATATTACGCGGCTCTGTTTGAAGAGGCGGCAAAAAACAATGAGGATCTTCGGCTTTATATGGCCTCCCATGGGGGGGAAGACATCGCGGGAATAATTACCCTGTTTCGGGGCCGGGAAGGGGTGTACCTCTACGGGGCTTCGGCAAACCACAAGCGAAACCTCATGGCCCCCTATGCCCTGCAGTGGAGGGCCATGCGGGATGCCAAGGCCGCCGGTTGCGGGTTCTACGATCTCTTCGGTATACCCCCCGAGGCGGATCCGGAGCACCCCATGGCGGGACTCTACCGGTTTAAAACCGGCTTTGGCGGCCGGATCATCCACCGGCCCGGCAGCTGGGATTACCCCTATCGTCCCCTGGCTGCAACCCTGTACCGTGGAGCGGAAGGGATCCGGAAAAAAATCTGGGATAGTAAAAAGCGGCGAAAACGGCATTCCCGCTTGTAATTAAAAGCAGACTTTCGAATCAACAACCCCGCCGCAGAGCACTAAACTTGACCCACAAAATGAAGATAAAAAACCACGACGAACCTTCGGTTCGAGTGCACCAAGGCGCACCAAGGAAGGAGGAATGGCTAGAGAACAACCCTCCGTACACCATCTTTAAAGTGCTGTACATTGAAATTGAATAAAAATCCCAGGGAAATCCCGGAAAGCTTCAGGTAGGTGAGCATTTGGGCCAGATGAACATCATTGAGTTCTTTTGCCGCCTTGTTTTCTATGAGCAATTGGCCATGTTCGACCATCATATCAATACGATAGTCGCAATCAATGGTTGTTCCTTTGTGCGCCTTCTGCGCCGTTGTGGTTCCTAATTCTTGATTATTGTAATCAGGTCTTGATTTGTGGGTCAAGTTTAGCGCAGAGCTCGAACCTTCGGTTTGGCGGGGTATTAAACCCTCAACACGAATAAAACCCCGCCAGGAGGTCCACGGCGCAAAAGCCAAACGCTTACCGTTGCTTCCTTCCGGACCTGGCGGGGTTGGGCGGCGGCCTCTCGCATGGTTCCTGGCAAGGGCCCCTTATCGTATCCCGAAACGGGCCCCGGGGTCAATATTTGCGGGCCGATTAAAACAATAGACTTGTTCGACAACCCGGTTGCTTGTCTCATAAGTCTAATGTATCGTAGGTTTGCCGTACGCCGGCCTATGTTGGTTTGCATTCCCTTACGCTAATTCCGTGGAACGCTTCCAGGCCGTCTCCACGGCGGAAATAACCGCCCCCCGAAAACCGGCCCGTTCCAGCGCGGCCACTCCCTGGATGGTGGTGCCCCCGGGAGAGGTAACCATATCCTTAAGTTCCCCCGGATGTTTTCCCGTTTGAAGTACCATGGCGGCGGTACCCATGACGGTCTGGGCGGCGTAGCGCAGGGCCTTATCCCGGGAAAGTCCCGCCATAACTCCCCCGTCTGCCAGGGCTTCGATAAATTGGCAGGCATAGGCGGGGCCGGATCCGGAAAGACCGGTTACGGCATCCATAAGCTTTTCGTCCACCTTATCCACCATACCGGCGCCGGTTAGTATTTTTTCCAGTTCCGCCAGTTTTGCCGGGGGAAATTTAGCGGAAACCGCCATGGCAATTACCCCCTGGGATATGAGGGCCGGAGTATTCGGCATGATTCGTACCACCGGCACAGAGGCCAGTGGCGCCCGGGCGGCGGGAATATCCATCCCCGAACCGCTTACGATGGCCTGGATCTTGTTTATAGACCAGCCGGCGGCCATGGAAACCAGGGTGGCAGGATCGCCTGAGGCAATACGCTCCCGCACCGCGGGAGCTATTTCCGCCAGTACCGAGGGCAGTATCTGGGGCTTAACCGCCAGAAAAACATATTGCCCGGTTTTTACCGCCTCTGTGTTGGTACCGAATACCATGGCCCCCAATAAACGGGCCACGGCCCGTGCCTTGGACTTGTCGGCGTCGGTAATGCCGATATTTTCACCCCCCACGGCGGCGGCGGCGCCCTTCATCAGGGCGGCTCCCATATTTCCGGCGCCTATGCAGGCTATTAATGTTTTCATAGAAAAAGTATAGCACGGAGGATCGGTAATATCCAGCGAGAATTTGTATGGCTATGCCAGAAACACCGTACCCCGCTGGGTTCCCGCCGCCAGGGCCTCCAGCGCCCGGGGCCTTCCCCCGTGGGCCAGGATCATGGGGATGCCGTAGGATACCGCCAGTTTTGCCGCATCCAGCTTGGTAACAATGCCCCCGGTGCCAAACTCACTGGTTCCTCCGGTATGGACCGACAGCCTGGCGGCGTCTATGTCGTGAACGGATTCGACCAGTAGGGCCCCGGGATCCTCCTTGGGGTTTCTATCGTACAGTCCCTCGATATCGCTAAAAAGAACGAGCAGATCCGCGCTCCACAATATGGCGGACTGGGCCGCCAGGGTATCGTTATCGCCGATTTTTATTTCTTCCACGCTGACCGTATCGTTTTCATTGATCACCGGAACAATTCCTTCGTCCACCAGGGTAAAGAGGGTATTGCGCATATTAAGAGTCCGGGTATGATCGCCAAAATCATCCCGGGTTAGGAGTATCTGGGCAATGTGGATGTCCTGGGGGGCAAAGGCCCGTTCCCATGCATCCATTAGTTTTACCTGGCCCACGGCGCACAGGGCCTGGCGGTAATGGAGATCCCGTTTCCGGGCCCATTTATCCATGGTGGACAATCCCGCTACTTGGGCGCCGGAAGAAACAATGACGATCTGTTTTCCCGCTTTAATAAGCTGCGCCCCCTGGCGGGCGAATTGGGCAAGAAAATCACTGTTGATCCTTCCGTGGTTGTCGGCCAGGATATTGGATCCGAATTTAAAGACGATCTTGCGGGACCCTGCGATAAGTTGCGGTATCATGCCTGTTCCAGAATGGGTTAAGATGATTTCCGGGTTTGTCCGGTTCCGTGTATATGGTACTTAATCGTCGTAAGCGCTTCAAGGCCCATGGGACCCCGGGTATGAAATTTCTGGGTACTAATTCCCAGTTCCGCCCCAAAGCCAAATTCCCCCCCATCGGTAAAGCGGGTGGACGCGTTAACATACACACAGGCGGCATCCACCCGGCGGCAGAATTCCTCCGCAGCCCGGTGATCGTTGGTTAGAATGGCTTCTGAATGGCCTGTTCCGTGGCGGTTGATGTGATCTACCGCCTCCTCCAGGGAATCGACGGTTTTTACCGCCAGAATATAATCCAGATATTCGGTATCCCAATCTTCTTCCACCGCGTCCAGAAGCCCCGCATCCTTAAGCGCCGCATCCTTAAGCGCCGGGGCCGGAGTTCCTATGGCCGCCGCCTTTGCGGAGGGATCGCAGCGGAGTTCGGTCTTCCCCAAAAGACGCTCCGCCAGGGCGGGCATAAGGGCGGGTAGGGCCTTCCGGTGGATCAGGAGGGTTTCTACCGCATTGCAGGCTCCGGGTTTTTGGAGTTTGGCATTTTCAATAATTGCCACCGCCGTTTCTGTTTCTGCGGTTTCGTCCACATAGATGTGGCAGTTTCCTTCGCCGGTTTCAATAACCGGGACCCCGGCATGTTCCACCACCCGCCGTATTAGTTCGCGCCCCCCCCGGGGAAGGACCACATCCACATAACCCCGGGCATGTAAAATTTCGTCTATCTCGTCCCGGTTCCCCGAATCCGCCAGGGCCACTGCACCGCCGATTCCTCCGGCGGCTTCCAGACCCTCTGTAATGGCCGCCGTGAGGGCCCGGTTTGATTCCAGGGCCGCCGACGAACCCCGGAGCAGGATCCCGCAGCCCGCTTTGTAGGCTAGGCTAAAGGCATCTACGCTTACATTGGGCCGGGATTCATAGATAATTGCCGCTACCCCCAAGGGTACGGTGACCTGTTCTATTACAAGGCCGTTGGGGGTTTTCCACCCTCCCCGGATCCTGCCTATGGGGTCCTCCAGTCCTATGATGGTCCTAATACCCGAAAGAATTAGATCGATGCGGCCATCGGTAAGCGTCAGCCGGTCCACCAGGGCCTCTGTCATTCCTCCGGAACGGGCCTTTTGTACATCCCCGGCGTTGGCGGCCAGGATGGCTCTGCGGTTCCGGTCTATGGCCGCCGCCGCCGCCGCGAGGGCGGCGTCTTTTTCCTGTCTGTTTTGCAGGGCCAGGTTTTTCTGGGCCTTTCTAAGGGAGATAAAAACAGGGGTTAAATTCATACTATGCCTCTGGAGATGAAGCTACGTTTGCTTTTTCTTCCCAAGTATGCCCAGGAGCTTTCCAAAAAGGCCGGGTTTTTTTGCCGGTGTATCCTCCGGGGCGCCGGGCCGTACCGGTCCTTCCTTTGACGGGGCTCCTCTTTTGCCGTTTTGCCGGACCGGGGCCGGATTGGCATGCCCCCTATGTCGGTCTTTATTCCGGGAGGATTGGTAAGTCCGGGAGTGGTGTGAAGCCGGGGAAGCTTGGGAAGCTTGGGAAGGCCCTGCCCCGTTTCGGCGAGGCCTTCTTTCTTCCGCCGGTTTAGGTCCCGGCCCTCCGTCGTATTTTTCCCTGTAGTACGCCATCCGCTCTTCAAAGGAAAGCTTGGACAGGTTCCGCCCGTCTTCCTGCCGCCGGGATCTTTGCCGGGGGGGGGCGGCTTGGGTTTTTTGGGATTCCCGGGTCCGGGGGTCCCGGCCTTCTTTCCGGTCCCGGCGGGGCCCCTCTTGCCGGGTGCCCCCGGCGGCCGCCGCGCCGGGAGCTCTGCCCCTGGAGCTTCCGGGATGGTCCCGGCCCTGGCCGCCGTTTCTTCGCCGGTCGGTCCTGTCGTCATAGAAATCGGTGCGGATCCTAAGCCCCTCGCTTTTATCCTGTCCAAAAAGTTCTTCCCCCGCAATTTCACTGGGGATCTTTTTTCCTATGTACTTTTCAATATCCGAAAGTTCGTATACGTCCTGTTCACTGGCCATGCTTAGGGCCCTGCCGGTTTTTCCGGCCCGGGCGGTCCGCCCTATCCGGTGGACATAATTTTCCGCATCCGTGGGAAGATCGTAATTAACCACCAAGGCCAGGGCCTCAATATCCAGGCCCCGGGCGGCAACATCGGTGGCCACCAAAACCCGGGTTATGCCGGCCTTTAGATCCTCAATAATCTTAAGCCGCTTTATCTGGGGAAGATCACCGATGATAAATTCGCAGGCAATGCCGTTTATCCGCAGGCGTTTGGCTACGATTTCCGTATACCGCTTGGTATTACAGAAAATAATGGCGCTTTCGGGCTGTTCCCGTTCCATGATGCCCAGAAGAAGGCGCATTTTATCCACCGAGTGTACATGGTACAGGACCTGTTCCACCTCTTCTACGGTAACTGTCTCCGGCTCGATTTCTATTTCATAGGGGTTTTTGGTATACTCCCAGGCTAAATTTTTTACCCAAGTATTGAGGGTGGCGGAAAAAAGCATGGTCTGGCGGCGATCCGCCGGAGGAACCACCCCGATAAGTTTCCTAAGATCCGGGTAAAATCCCATATCGAACATCCGGTCCGCTTCGTCAATGACAAGGAAGGCCATGTCCATAAGGTTCATGTGGCCCGATTTGTTCAGATCCAGCACTCGTCCCGGGGTGCCCACCAGGATTTGTACGTTGTCCCGTAAAAGACTTTGCTGCTGGGTATAGCCTACTCCGCCGTAAAAGCTTCCCACTTTAAAGGGCAGGTACTTTCCCAGCACTTTTGCTTCTTTTTCAACCTGTACGGCCAGTTCCCTGGTGGGCACCATAATCAGGGCCTTTTTTCCGCCTAAAAGAGATTCCGAAAGAAGCCGCTGGAAGATCACAATAAGAAAGGCAGCGGTTTTTCCCGTGCCGGTCTGGGACTGGACGTACAGGTCCTGGCCGCCAAAGGCATGGGCCAACACCTGTTCTTGGACAGGCATGCAGCTAACATACCCCGCATCGGTAATGCCCCTTTGAAGATCCGCGTGCAAATTAAGCTTGCTAAATTCCATAGTAGTTGTATTACTATAGCCTTTAACAGAAGGGAGGAACAAGACCTGGTTTGTGGTGCGGGGATGGGAACAGGCCTTATCCTTATGGGAACCTCCGGAAACCCAACCGAGGTTTCCGGAGGTTCTCTTATGTCTCTGCCTTTGAATTCCCCCGGTCCTCCGGCGTATGGAGCAGCCCCTGTAACACCATCTGCAGCGCCAGGGCAAATAAAAAAGCCGTCCAGGAATATGTAAAACCGCCCAGGAAGCCGAAGAGTAAAAAACAGGCGGTCGCTCCTATCCATACGGCGCCGGAAAAAAGTCCCCATCGGACAGCGGAG
Source organism: Spirochaetaceae bacterium (assembly GCA_031275945.1). Classification (GTDB taxonomy): domain Bacteria; phylum Spirochaetota; class Spirochaetia; order Treponematales; family Breznakiellaceae; genus JAISLT01. The sequence continues at coordinate 251 of JAISOA010000150.1, read as the reverse complement.
GGGCCGGAGATCCTTTCATACCCGGTTTCTATGCTTTGGGCAATCCGTTCCCGCATCCAGGGCTTAAACCGGCTTTTCTCGGTCAACACAAGAAAGGCCAGCAGGGCGGCGCCGGGAAGTCCGAAGGGAATAAGCAGGCCAAGGGCGCTTATAAGGTTGAGGGGACTATGGTCTACCGCAAAGTAGCTAAGGGGCATCATGGTAAGACTAAAGCTTATGAGTCCCGCGGCCACGGTATACCCCAGAGCTCG
>JAISOA010000148.1 GCA_031275945.1 Spirochaetaceae bacterium | reverse complement strand
GAGAAAGAACCATAAAGAGATCCGTTAGGGTCCTAAAGTAGTTTCCCCCCGAGGAGGCATTTTCCGCAGACTGGGGGGGCGGAACGGCGGATCCGTTATGTACAAAAAAAGATACCAGAGACCATGCCAGGGCCTGGAAATTGGCGGGAGTTCCATTTGTATCCGCCCGCAGTATAAGCTCCGGGCTTGCGGAAGCCCCGGCCTGCCGGACCGTTTCCAGCCAGCTTAGGTTTTCTTCATAATTTAGGGCGCCCCTCTCCCGGTTGTACGTCAGGGTACTAAAATAAACCGCGAAGCCCTCCCGTATCCAGGCCGGGGGCTGGGGGATAAAGGCCCTTAGAAACTGGATAAAAGCTTGATGGGGAAGGATCTTTTCTTCCTCCGGGCTTCCCCGGAGTATGACCAGTTCCCGGCTGGCCGGAGTATTGTAGTGAAGGTATACGGCCCCGGGCCGGGAACTTCCCAGCTTGGAACTTACATAGGTGTCGTACTCGCCTTTTTCGGTAAAAAGGCGGACCCGTAGCAGCCCCGAAAGCCCCGCGGGGTTAAAGCGGAAGATCCTGTTGTATGTATCAAAACGCTGTTCCATTTGATTTGCGTAAACCGCCCCGTCGGCGCTTCCGGGGGGAACGATAATCTCGTAATGGGCGGATCGAAACTGGGCGGGAAGCAGCGCCGCCAGGCCCAGGATTAGGGAAATGCTTAGAAAAAACTTTTTCATGGTACGCTCCGTTTAATGATTTCCGGCGTTCTGTGAATGCCCGTTCTTAAAATGCCTGAGAATATTCCTGCCGGATCTTGTCGATAATAATGTTCACTTCTTCTATAAGTATTCCTGTGTACCGTTCAATGTTGTCAATAATGTACTGCTGCAGGGCATGGATATTACCTCCTAGCTGGATTCCGTAGGGTACGTCTATGGTAATTACCAACCGGTACCCCGCGTCGTCATCCTTAACGGATATTTTCTTGATAAAGATATTTTCATTATATTCATCCACACAGTGAATAACCATCTGTGAAAGGGCCGCCTCGGAAATAATAACCTTGCCCCGCTTGGAATATTCGGGCCTGACCACGGATTTTTCGTGGACCTGGGGACTGGAGCCCAGGGTTTCCGGCAGGCGGCGGCGGCGGAATATCCGGATCGCATCGTAAAATATTTGGGGATAGGTTCGTTTAATTTCTATAGAAGGAACGGGAATCACATGCTTGCCTTCGATTTTTCTGGTCCGTATGGCCCGTTCAATTTCCTCCTGGCTGGCAATATCCTCGATGTGAATGATCCGGGCCGGGGGGGGCAGATCCAGTCGGGATGCAATTTTACAAACCATTTTTTCGGAAGTTCCCAGCAGAAGGATCTTTTTAAATTTTTTTTCATACAGTGTTCGGGCCATTTCGGTTCGGCTTTCTTTATCGTCAAAAAGGGCCACCTTAACCGCGGCCATAAAGGTTTTTTCTTTTTTTGCCGAATGCCCCGCAAGGATCCGGTTGTCCCGGATAAGCAGCCCGTCGTCTATGATATATTCAATGCCGTATTTCTGGGCCACCAGTTTTGCCCGAAAACTTTTGCCGGTACCGCTTTCACCGATAAGTGCGTAGGTTTTTATTCTTCGAAGGGAAAACATGAAATCCCGAAGCATACTTATAGAAGTATACCATAAAAACGCTGCGCAAAAAAGCACTTCTCCGAACCGGGGTCTTTCAGAATCCGAACAGTTCCCGCACCGCTTTGGAGAAAGCTTCCGGCGGGGGCGCCCGGAAAAGCCGGCTTTCTCCGGCGGGATCCGCGGGATCCTCCGGTATCTCCAGTTCCCCGGCATGAAGAAAAAATCCCCCCGGCCCGGAGCGGCCCGGAAAAGCGCCCCCGCCGTATTTACGGTCGCCGGCAAGGGGGTGTCCGTGATACGCCGCCTGGACGCGGATCTGGTGGGTCCGGCCCGTTTCGATCCCTATCTCCGCCAGGGTGTAGAAAACGCCGCCTTTGCCGGTTCTGGCTATGGGAGAAACCCTGGTTAGAGCCCGCCGGCCCCTGTCCGGTCCCGGGGGCCTTTCCCGGTTCCGGGAACTTTCTTTTGAGGGCTCTGCAATACGGGTTTTTTGTTCCCCCCTGGAACGGTACAGGTCTTCTTCCCATACTGCGGCGTTTGTAAGATTTCCCTCCAGGATCGCCAAGTACCGCTTGTGGATCTTCCCTTCCCGAAGAAGGGCGCTAAAATGCCGGGCCCCGTTCAAGGTAGTAGAAAACACAACAATTCCGCTGGTGGGTTTATCCAGCCGGTGAAGGGGACCGGGCGTAAAAGAAAGGGACGGTGGAAGCCGCCCCGTCAGGTACCGCCGTACCCGGTGTTCCAAGGTATCCCTCTTTCCGGATTTCGCCGCCGGGCTCCCCTGAACCGCCGGGCCTCCGCCATGGACGGCCAGTCCCGGGGGTTTATTGACGATCAGGAGTCCCGCCCCCTCCCAGAGTAGATCCGGAAGCGGCCCCTCCCGGTCCGCCGGGTTCCGTAT
>JAISOA010000084.1 GCA_031275945.1 Spirochaetaceae bacterium | reverse complement strand
CCTTCCCCGGCCCCCGGCAGCGGTAGTATTGGGGGCACCCCATTGGCGTCTGGTGTGGTACGATCCCGGAGGAAAGCTTAGGCAGAAAGTAGTATACGGAACTGACCCCATAGAGATCCGGGTGCTGTACCAGTGGCCCAGTCCGCTTATTGCCTGGCCCTACTGGCCGGAAAGAGGAGTTTCCCCGGGGCTCTACCGTCCCGCCGGGGCCCTGTACCCCTTTGACGTTTCCGAAGACAGAATCTTTCTAAGCTGGCGGGCGGGGGCAGAAGCCAATTTCTACCGTGAATTGACCCTGGCCCGGTCCCTGCCGGGGGCGGATCCCCGCAGGATCCCCCAGTACTTTGACTGGCCGCGGTTCCGCTCCCTGCTTCGGGAAGAGGCGGAGGAACTGCGGGACGATCCCTGGCTGGCGGACTGGAAAAACATAGCGGAAAAAACGGTCCTTTCCGGGTTCCGGAAAAGTCTGGTTAAGGCCGCTCCGCGAACCCCCGTGGAACTACGGATACCCTGCGAGGGCCCCTGGTTCAGCGCCTCGCCCTTCCGGGAGCAGGAATTCTGGGAGGAAGGTTACAGGGCCGTCTTAGCCCTTTCCTCCGGGCCGGAAATCTACCTCTGTTCCCGGGGCATCTTGCACCTTTCCTCGGAACTCCAGTTGTGGGAACCCTTTTGAGGGCGGGTATAAATCCGGGCTTAAATAGGCTACACTTGTCTCTATGGCCCGAATTTTGGTCTTGGCGTTTATTGTAATGGTTTTTGCGGCGTGCCATATACGGACGGACTCCTCCGCCGTTTCCCCGGAAGACGAAAGGTTTCAGGCCCTGGTCCTGGTACGACCCGGTTCTTATTTACATGCCAACGAACCCTTCTGGTTTGAACTGGGGCCCGAGGGCCCCCGGCTTATTCCGTCTCCGGGAGAAGCATCCCTAAACCCCTTTATTCCCTGGAACCATGCTCGGTATATAACGGCATTTCTTCCCGGAGGCTCTCCGGAAATCTACGGCGCCGGGGCTTCCGCCGGGGTTCTTTTTGCGGGAGTGAACCGGGGGGGGCTTTTGGGCTTTACCTGGCGGGATACCGGAAGGGATGGGGTGGAAGTGGCGGTGTACTATCACCGGGGCGCCGCCCCCTGGGAAGACTATTCCCTGGTTTCATTTTTCCGGTACGGGCAGGAACCTGCGGCCCTGTTGGGACGGGACCGGTTTTTTTCCACCGGGGAACAGCCGGTTCCGGAAAAGGCCCTGTGGACCCTTGGCCCAGGGGGACTTCGGGAGCTAAACCTGCCGCTTTTTGAGGGCTTTTCCCCGGCGGAGGGCTGGGAAAGTTCCGCCCTGTTCCAGGCCCCCGGGGGCTGGTATTACCGGAAAATTCGCCGGAATGGAGAGGAGGGACCCCTGTATTTCCGGGCCGCCGATTTGTCCGGTCCCGGGGAAAGGATAAGCGTGGATTCCTTTTTAGAGGCCGCCGGACCCGGCAGCCCGGCGCCGGGCCTTCTTGCCCTGGTTCTGGAAGAGGCGGAACGGCTTGCCGGACGACCCTGCATCGCCACGGTGGTGTCGGAGGAATACGGATCCCCCCGGGTTTACCAAAACCGGTCCGGTCCGGGGGCTTTGGATGAAGGGGAGCCGCTGGAAGTTTCGGGGTACTACCGCCCTCCCCTGGCGAACACCGGCGGCCTGGCCCTGGCGCTGCTTCCCGACGGACGGGGCGCCTACGGCCTCTCCGGCGCGGGCTCCGGCGAAAATTCCCTGCGGGACGGCCATATAAGCCTGCCGGCCCTGTCCGGCCAGGGGACCGAAGGATTCCGGTACACCGCAACGGCCATGGCGGGCAATGTGCTGGTGGCAGCCTGGGAAGAACAGCGGGATTGGAATATCGGCGCCGCCGGGTTTTTACTGCTGGAAATCGATTTATAAAAACGGTATTATAGTAGGGGAGCTTGAATGGAACGTCAACATAAAATCGAGATAAAAACCATCGCGGAAAAAAACCGTATTGTAAAAGCGATTGGAGATAAAATTATAGACCGGGATACCTTTCTGCTTCTGGGGCATAAGGACCCCGATACGGACTGTATTGCCTCCCTGGTGGCCTTTGCCCTGCTCCTTAATAAATTTAACAAAGAAGTAACCATTTATCTTGCCGCCCCGGTGATGGCCCAGTTTGGCTACCTTTTGGCGATCTGCAAATATAACGGCATTTCCGTGGTGTACGGAAAACTGGGGAACGTTAAGTCTTTTTCTACGGTAGTAATTCTGGACACCCCCAAGCCGGAAATGATAGCCCGGAACGGCGAGATAAGTTCCCTTATGGACGATCCGGAGGTTTGCAAGATTGAAATCGATCACCATCTTGGTGCGGATTCTGAATATGCCGGGGATCGCTGCTATTGCTTGGTGGGCGAAGCTTCCAGTACCTGTGAACTTATCGGGTACATTCTTCTTAAAATGTCCTATCAAAAGGAACGGTTTAAAAAGATAGACTTTTTTACCCGGAACCTGGCCCTGGCCATACTAACCGGCATCGTGGGAGATTCCCAGATGGGCAAGTACCTTAAGACCAGGCGGGAAAAGTTTTATTACCGGATCTTTAGTGAAATATTTGATCAGCTGCTGGTGGAAAAGACCATTAAAAACAGCAAAAACCTTTCTTCCATGGAGGCGGTTTTTGATGTGATTCAAAATTTTTCGGTGCAGGAAAAACACTGTTTTGACGGAATTATGGCCCTTAAAAACACGAGATGGTCGATCCATTATATCTGCATAGACCAGGCCAAGTCGGCGGAACTTTTTAAGGCCTACGGGGTAGAACTGATTGTGAATGTTTCCAAGGCCGCGGCGGATACTCTGGCGGAAGACTGCGGCAAACTGGGACTGGTGGTATACTACGACGACCCGTCCCTCTCTGATTTTATTCAATTCCGCCTGCGGCGCAGCGCCAAATTCCTGCATACGGATTTGAGGGTGGTGCTTACGGGGCTTAAGATTGAAAACGGCGGGGGGCACCCCGGGGCCATAGGTTTTAGGGTAAAGAAAGAAGCGGTACAAAATATTGAAGCCTATGCGGAAGATATTGTACAGCGGATCGAAGCCCTGGTGGAGGATCCTGCACTATGAAGTATTTTTCCGCGATTCGGCTGCTTGCTGCGGGTTTGGCGTTTTTTGGAGCCGCTTTACCGGTAAGGGCCCAGGACTTCCGTTCTTTTTTTGAAACCCTTGACTGGTCTATCCGGGGTTCCATGCTGTTCTTTCCCGAGGATAACGGCAATGCCTCGGCCCCCATGCCCATACTCCCTTCCCTGGGGGGCGGCGTATCCTATTCCGTCAACAATCTCTTGGCCCTGGAGCTTTCCCTGGATCTGTATGGTAACACCTATGATTACGATTACAACCTTGAACGGGTGGTTCCTGCCAACGACGAATTCCGGACCAGTTTTGTTATCGGTATGCTCTGGGGACTGCAGCCGGTGTTCCGCTTTAGGCCCAAAGGCGATGCGTTTACCATCCGGGCCTATGGGGGCCTGGGGTTTGATACCCGTATTATCTTCCGGGCCTATGGCATTAAGGACGACGAGGAACATACCAACAACAGCGGCCCCACCGGCCATACCATTGGAGAGGCTTCAAGAGAAATAACCCGGTACTTTTGGGGCGGGGGCCGCTGGCTGCTTCCCTTTATCG
>JAISOA010000066.1 GCA_031275945.1 Spirochaetaceae bacterium | reverse complement strand
TGACCGTGCAGGGCCGTTTCCAGGTTCTTCATGGGGGAATAAAAATCCACCGTTACCGAAGGATCGTAGGCGGGGTTAAAAAAAGGAAGGCCCTGCAGGTGATCCCAGTGAAAGTGGGATAAAAAAATATGAAAATGGGAGCGTTTGGGTTTTTCTTTTACCACCGCTATGCCGTATTCCCGAAGCCCCGATCCGGCGTCAAAGATGATCATGTCCTGTAGGGAATCGCAGGAAATACTGACGCAGGGAGTATTACCCCCCACGGTGCCGAAAAGCCAGGGGGGCAGGGTCGCTAGAAACCGCTCTCGGCTTTCGGGGGTTTTAATGTCCTCTGGGTTAAGCCGTTCCAAAATGGCCGAGATTTTGCTTCTGAACTGGGAAGGGATCTGCGGCGCCGGAATAGATCCGCGGACGCCCCAAAAATGGATCCGCACTAGATCCTCCTGGTTATAAGCGGTTCCGCCTGTCGCTGCGCAAGACATTCCTCTATATATTCCCGGCTATGCAATTCCCCCCTGCCGGCGCCCGGGCAGGGAAGATCTTTCCAGGCCCGGATCGAGGCAAGATTTGATTCCCAGAACGGGAAGGTTCTGCATTGAAGGGGTCTGCTTTTATAGACCCCGCAGCCTTGGCGCCAGAATATACAGTCAAAACCGGGTTTTTCCCTTAAGGACAACTGTTCCTCCCCGCCGGGAGCCGGGATCCACCGGCAATAAAGTTTCACCACCTTAGTATACTCTAATTCCAATTCTTTCGCTAGAAGCCCAAGGTCGGCGCGGGATAAAAATACAAAACCCGGCTCGTGGCGGCAACAGGTGGAGCAGCGTTGACAGGAAAACCGCAGTCCGCCGGCATAAAAAGGGGCTGTTTTCATAAAAAGGTTCCTTACCTAAAAAAGTTCTAACGCACAATGTTCTAACGTGATTTTTCCAAAACTACCTGAGTTTTGGAAAAAGCTCTAGCCATATAGAGGATTGTACCGTTTTTTAAGGGCCTACAATGGCCCTTCCCATGGCAGGAGAGGCCATGGATACGCTTATTCCGGGCCCTGGATCTCGATCCACACAGCGCCGGGGCGGGCAATCTAAAGGTGATTGGGCGGCGGCGGGGTAATTTCGCGGGATCCCGGAAGATCCCGGCGGGGATTATGCGATCTTAAACCTCGACACTTCCCGAACCAGGATCTCTATGTTGCCCCTGTTCTCTCCGCTGATCGTATGGACCCGGCTTACCGCGGCGTTGATCTGTTCCGCTCCTGTAGCCATTTCGTTCATTTCGTTGCTTATTTCCTGGGTCGCCAGTTCCAGGTTCCGGCTCTCTTCTATAACCTGCTTGCTCCCCTCCAGCATCTCTTCGGAGCCCCCCTTGACCATCCGGGTCATTTCGGTGAGCTGTTCCAAGGCTTCCAGGATCTGTTTGCTCCCCTCCCCCTGTTCCCGCATGGCATTACGGATGTTTTCTTCCTGGTTCGATACGATCCTGATACCGCTGTCTATGGCCTCGAATTTTTCAAGGACGCTGCCGGTGGATTTGGTGATCTTGTCAATCGAATCTTTGATTTTTTTAAGCACCGTGCTTATGGTCTTGGACTGTTCCCCGGAATTTTCTGCCAGCTTCCGGATCTCGTCGGCCACCACCGCGAAGCCCTTTCCCGCATCCCCGGCATGGGCGGCCTCTATGGCGGCGTTCATCGACAACAGATCCGTCTGACTGGCGATGTTTTCCATCACCGTATTAATTTCCAGCAGGCCCTCGGATTCCCGGGCTATTTCCCGGATGTCCGTAGTTACCTCCTGCAGTCCCATGCGCCCCACTTCGGATGCGTTGATAAGGCCCTTCACGTTATCGCTGTTTTTAATCAAGGTTTGGGTTACGGAGCGGATATTGGTCAGCATCTGTTCAATGGCCAAAGAAGACTGGGACATGCTAAGGCTCTGGCGGTCCACCTGGCTGTTTAGCTTGTCGATATTGACGGTGATCTGTTCCATGGTTGAGTTGGTTTCGGTTACGCTGGCGGACTGGTTTATCACCCGGCCCTTGATGTTCTGAATACCGGCGGTAATTTCGTTGATGGCCGCTGCGGTTTCGGTCATGTTGTGGGCAAGCTCATTCCCTATATCAAAGAGGGATACGGAGTGGCTTTTAATGGTCTCCATCAGGCTTTTGATCTTGTCCAGGGTACCGTTGAAAACCCCCGCCATGTCGCCGATTTCGTCCCCGCGATGAAAATCCAGACGCTGGGTTAAATCCCCCTCTCCCACGGCGCTAAAGGCCTTCATCATATACTTAATGGGACTGCTGATGGATCGGGAAATTAAAAAAGCCCCTATGGCTATGGCCAAAAGCATTATCACACTGATAACAATACTTATGCGGAGCATCCTCAAAACCGGAGCGTCAATAACTGTATAGGGCAGCCCCAGCGCCAAAGCCCAGGGAGTGGTGGTTTTCCCCATCGAAAAGGGCATACAGATAACTTTATACCATACCTTTGTGCCGTCCGGTTTCTTTACGAGGTTAGAGAAGGAGTATGGAGAACCTGTTTTTACGGCGTTTACGTACTCGGACAAATAATCGCCGGCGATTTCTTTTTCGGTGTCGAGCATGGATTGTCCAATCAGGGAAAGATCGAACTGTCCTGTCACCACAAGGCCGCCGTTGCTAAAAACCTCGGCAAAGCTGCCTTTGTAGGGCATAATGGCCGCGACGCCGGATTGAAATTTGGACATGGTAATATCGATTCCCACAACCCCCAGGACCTTACCATTCGGTTTTACCGGTACCGCCAGGGAAGTAAGCAGGGCATCGGCCCCGTCGATGGTATACACCACGGGTTCCACCGCGGTTTCGATTCCGGTTTGCAGGGGAATAAGATAAAAATCTCCAGGGCCGCTTACCGTGTAATCCTTAAGCGCATTTAACTCAATGCCGCCGGTGGTCCGGAACCAGTGGGAGATGAATCTACCCGTCGCGTCGGTCCCCCGGGTATTGGCGTATTGGGCGTCCAAACCGTCCAGGGCGTTTGGTTCCCAGCATGTCCAGACCGCGGCCACTTCCGGGTTTCCCTCGGCCACCTGTTTCAACGTAATATTGTAAAAGAAACGCCGGTCCCCGGCATCTATTTCTTCGTAAGCTTCCATCAGCTGCGCCAGGGATCTGGCAAGGTTGAAGTATGACTCGGTCCACGCTGCAAGCTGGCGGGCTTCGTTATTCGCCATATTTTCCAACTCACGGTCGATCAATGTGGCAATTTGTTCCTGGGAACTATGCAAAATGGTTCCCAGCAAAACGCCGGTTCCCAAAATGGCCAGACCAATAATCATAATAATGAGTTTTTTACCTATTTTCACGCTCTGCCTTCCATATTTCATCCAACTCCAAGACGGCGGTTCGGAGAGATCTAAACCGGCGGGGGTTTAAAAGCACCCTACCCTTATAAAAAATATAGTAGACTGTGCGGAGTTTGGCAAAAATCGCAGTGGAACAGTCAGGCATCGGTTCGGGATTACTACGTAAGTAACCGGTTGCCGGGGCTTGGGTTTCCTGTAACCGCCCCTGCCTGTCTACCGATCCGGCAAGGGAGGACGAATCCTCCACTCCCCCTCGTATGCCATGCTAATACTTTTACCGCTCATATATAAAAAAAGCGGTATAGGGTTACCTATACCGCTTTTGGGGAGTGAAGGATCCGTCCCCGGCCCTCAACTTCCTGTTTCGGGCCTCCGGGCCGGGGTTTAACCCTTCTGGCCGCATCAGTGCGGCCTTTCCCTCCCTTTGGTCGGCGGGCTAAACCCTTCGAATCCTCATCGGGAAACAAAAACGGCTTTCCTTTCGGAAAGCCGCCGTTCTGGGGAGTGTAGGATTCGCCCTCCGGCCCTCAACTTCCTGTTTCGGGCCTCCGGGCCGGGGTTCTTGCTAAACCGCCGTCCCTGGCGGTTTGCCGGATTAAGGCTGCGATGTCTCGCCTTAAACCGGCCGCAAGAACCCTTCGAATCCTCAAAGTAAAAACAAAAACGGCTTTCCTTTCGGAAAGCCGCTGTTTGGGGAGTGGAGGATTCGAACCTACGAAGGCTAAAGCCAACAGATTTACAGGGCCGCCTGCACCTCAATCATTAGTGGTAATTATATATCACATAAGGAATTACGTCAATCAGCATTAAAGTCTGTTGAGAGACCCCCCTTTCAAAATTATGCTCAGCATTTCA
>JAISOA010000186.1 GCA_031275945.1 Spirochaetaceae bacterium | reverse complement strand
AGGGAAACCCTGCCGGATTACGCCATTACCGTCCACGGCCTCAAGGGGGCAAGCTACGGCGTCTGCGCCATGGAAATCGGCAGGGAAGCGGAAGAGCTGGAACACGCGGCAAAGGCCGGGGACTACGAAAAGGTCGGCGCCGGGAACACGGCCTTTATCGAAAAGGTCGAAGCATTTCTCGAAAGCCTGGGGAAACTGCTGCAGACCACGGCGAAGGGAGATGAAAAACCAAAGGCCCTTGCCCCAGACAAGGCCCTGCTTGAAAAAATGCTTGACGCCAGCAAGCGCTTTAAGCCCACAATAATGGAAGAGGTTCTCGCGGAACTCGAGGCCCGGGACTATGAATCGGGGGGGGAACTTATTCCCTGGCTTCGGGAACAGATCGACAACCTGGAATACGACGCCATACGGGAAAAGCTGGAAGCCCTAAGCTAAAGGAAAGCTGCCGGAACGGTACCGGCATGGAAGTACTTTTTCGCGCCGCAGGCGGCGGCTCCTGAACCGCCGCTCCTACAGGCCGCCGAGATCAAGCCTGTCTCCGGCCTTAACGCCGGTCCTATCGAACCAGCCCTGGGGTACTTCCAGGGCATAGCGGACCGACCGGCTTGACTGGATGGAACGCAGATCCCCCGGATACATGTCCCGGATCTCCAGAATTTTGCCGTCGTAGGTGATAAATGCAATGGAGAGGGGTATGAGGGTATCTTTCATCCAAAAAGAAAGAACCTCGTCCCGGTTAAAAATAAAGAGCATGCCCCTGCCGTCGGGTAAGGCGGTCCGGCGCATAAGACCTATTTGCCGCTGGGTTTCCGTACGGGCCAATTCGGCTTCGACGCGTACTCCGGCCCCGCCAATGGAAATAATCCTGGTTTCAAGCCCCGTTTGGGGCCCGCCGGACTTGTCCTTTTCCCGGTCTGCCGCGGTACAGCCAAGGCTAAGCAGGATCAGCAGGACCGGCGCCAGGGGCCGCCACAACCCGGACCGTACCGGAGACAAAACGGGCGGGTTCTTAGCAGCCTGTTGCACTTGTGGGTTTTTGCGTCGCTTTGCTCCACAAAAACCACAATTTATGGGCTGTTTTGGCAGTTTGCAAGGTAAAAAATCGACTTTCAGTCGATTTTTTGGAGTTTTATGAACGAAGTGCAACAAACTGCTAGAATTCATCCAAAAACCCCCGGCGCCTAAACACTTCGGCAGCCTCTTCCGCCTTCGCTTCCCCCATGATCGCCTTAAACACCGTCATATCGATGTACTTGACCGTGAGGGGCCGCTCTATGGAGATCCTGGTTTCGCCGTTTTCCCAGATTGCCTCCCGGGGATTCAATAGCACCGGTTCTCCGTATTTCTCTATTAAGGACGTAAAAACCGAATAGTGATCTATCATGGAAGGATCCAGACTAAAGGCCATAATAAAAACCCGCCCCTCCCTAAGTTGGAAAAAAGCCCGCCGGATAAAAGAAAGTCCCGTGGTTTCCACCAGGTTTTCTTCTTTTGCGGGAAGAAAGGATACATCCCTATCTCCCCGGAATTCAAAAAGCCCGTCACCGGCCAGGGCTTTTTTCAGTTCTTCCAGATCCATTCCCAGGCGCAGTTCCCTAAAAGCCCGGGCCAGCTCCTCTGAGCCGGGAACAATGGCAGGCCCCGGCCGGGCAGGAATGAACACCTCCATGGTCCCGGCCTGGGCCCATGCAAAAAAGGGAAGAAAAAACAGAATATAAAAAAATCGCTTTTTCATGTTTTAGTATCGGCCTTTGACGGTCCTGTTTCAACCGGCAATGCCGCCACAATACTACCGCAATGCCGCCGCACGGCTTCACAAGGTCGCCGGATACCTTTGCGGCGCCGCCACAGCGCCGCCGGGCCTATTTTACCACCGGAGTGCTCCAGGCAGTTCCGGTTTGGCGGGCTTTTTCTATTTTTTGCATTTTCCGGTAATATTCGGTCTGCTTGGCAATATCCGACACATTCAGTGAATGAATTTTGTCTTTCTCTTTATCCTTGAGGATCTGAATTTTATTATTTTCCAGAAGCTTACGGAGGATCAACACCCCTTCGTTTTGGGGGATGCCCACCATATTGACCAGTTCTTTGGGACCAAAATCAAAGGTATACGAAGAGCTGTTGATCGATATTCTGTTTTTTTCAAGCTGGATAAGCAGGGCGTCGTACATCCTTCCTATGGGATCACTGATAAGGGTATTGGCAAGCTGCTTGTAGATGAACCATATTCTCTCTGCCAGCAGCGTGGTCAGCCGGGCAACAATTTGGGGCTGGGTTCCGACCATGCGTTCAAAGTTAACCCGGTTTACCGCCATCACATGGCAATCCTCATAGGCCACGGCACAGGCCGCCCGGGGCTTTGACTCCAGCAGAGCCATTTCGCCGAAAATATCCCCCGATTTAAGCACCGCCAGAAGTACTTCGTTATTATCCACAATTTTTGCTATCTTCACCGACCCCGTTTGAATAATAAACAGTTCCTCCCCTGGTTCACCTTCGGAAAAGATCATGCAGTCCTTGGGATAAAGCCGGTTAAATTCGGCGGCGTTGTAATCCAGCTTAACCGATTTTGCGTAGGGGGCTATTTTCATCATAAGCTCCCGGGCCTTGTTAACGTTCTCGTCCCGGGGGCAGTATTTGATATACTGGTGATAGGCATAATATGCCTGATTATACTGGGTTTGCCGGGTATAGTACTCGGCTACCTTGTACAAGTGGGTTGCATCTTCCTGGGCATTGCTTTTTAAGGTAAGCCGGGTCAGGGCTTCGTCCAGGTACCTCATACGCTTAGAGAACTGGAGAATTATCTTCATCGCCACCGGGGTGTTGTTCTGGATAAGCTGCCCGTACTGTTCCCTCATCACCGAAATAAGGGTTACATCGGTAATGGCCTGGGCGGTCTCTATGTGGCTGTGGGAAGACATGGTAGAAACGACCCCGAAAAAGTCGCCGGGGCCAAGCAGGCTTCCCCCCTCTTCTTCCACAACTTCTACGTCTTTAAAAATCCGTACTTTTCCCTGGCGGATAATAAAAAATCTATCTGCATTTGGTTTGCCTTCAACCACAATATACGAGTCTTTTTTATAATTTACGAACGCTAACTGTAGCGAACCGGTCATAGATCTCCACCTAAAGCATCGGCAGCACAAGTATAGATACTAAAGGGCGGATTTGCAATATTAGTCAATCAGCTTTCTTCAGGTTCTTGGGAATAACTATCCGGGCAATGGTTTCATTATCGGTCCTAAGGATGTCAAAGGCATTAGCGTCCAAGCCTACTTTTTTTAGTAAGAGTACCAACATAACCAAGCCCAGCCCGGCCCCTTCGGAATCATCCAGAAGCTCGGCCACAGCCTCTTCCATTGAGTCATATTCCCTGGCCTTTATCAGCCGTTTCCGTATCCGTTCCAGCTCGTCCGCCGTAATCGACGCATTATTTCTAATTTCTATAGTTATCATATTACCTTTTAGGTGAAGAATCAACTTTATATACAAGCCCTGCTGACGCTGAAGTTCCAGGTAATGATTAATATTATTAAAGGTATCGTCCCTAAAGGTGGTCATGCCACGCCGGTATTCCTCCCGGTTATTAAGATTCAGCCCCCGGTCGATAAAATAAACCCGCTTGGTATTTGCCTTTTTTGCGTTAACCACCAGTTCCTGGATACAGTAGATCACGTTATCCCGAAGCCTGCTTTGATTAACATAATCCAAAAAAAGGCTTACAACCTGTTCAATATACCGCTCCACCTTTCGGGGCAGCGTATAGGTAGTCATAACCAGGGGAATTTGCATCCGAATGGCCTGATTTACTTTTTCAACATCGACCACAACCTCATCTTCATCAGACACTGTACCATACCTCTGTCCTATAAAATTAATTCCGCCCCGAATTATAAACTAAAAAAGGATGTTGAAATGATGGTATACAGTATACAAAGGCATCATACGGTTGTCAAGAAAAATTATAACAAAATGGGCCGGTAAAGGGCTCCCGGGCAGGGTTTCGGTTAAAACCGCTACTTCCTTGGGCTAAAACCCTTCTCCCGCAAAAATAATTTCCGGTTCAAGACTAAATCCCAGGGCCTCATATACCCGCGTATGTACTTCGTCCATCAGGGTCTTAATATCCCGGGCGCTGGCCCTTCCCCGGTTGATAATAAGGTTCCCGTGCCAGGGAGCTATTTGGGCGTCCCCCCGGCTAAGCCCCTTAAGCCCCAGATCGTCAATGATTTTTCCCGTGGGTTTCCCGAATTTCCGGTTGTTTTTAAAGGCCGATCCGGCGCTGGGAAAACGGTACTGCCCCTTCTGTTCCCTGTCCCGCCGGCGGTTTTTCATTTCTTCCCGTATCAAACCGGGGGCTTTTTCGGTCAAGGCAAAGGCTCCCTCCAGGATTAGCAGATCCCGGCCTTGAAAGGGGCTTTTTTTATAATCATAGTCTTTTTTATGTTGAGTCATAGTAAGTACCTTTCCCCGCTCCAGGAACCGCACTGTGGTAACTATGTCGGCCATTTCCCGGCCATAACACCGGGCATTCATCCACAGGGCGCCCCCGATGGAACCGGGCATACCGGCCAAAAATTCAAGCCCCGAAAGGGAACGGGCTGCCGCCGCTTCCAGGGCTTCGTCCACCGTAGTTCCGGATCTAAACCAAAGCGTATCCCCCTCTTCTCTTTCAAGGCCCGTATACCCCGTGGTATCCAGTACGATTCCCCGGATCCCCCGATCGGACACCACCAAATTGGCCCCTCTCCCCAGGATAAAGACCGGAATTCCCCCTTCCCCGGCGGCCTCCAGAAGGGCCGCGGCATAGCCGGAGAAGCCGTCTCCCTCCGGACGGATCCACAGATCCGCCGGCCCCCCCACGTTAAAGGTGGTATGACCCGCCATGGGTTCGTTAAAGCGAAACAGGCCCGTAAAAGCCGGAGCATGGGAATTGAAATTTGTCAGGAACTCCGGTACATTAGTCACGGAGTCAGTATACCATGCCCCTACGCCTATACAATACACTTGGCCGCACGATAGAAGAGTTTAAACCCCTTGTACCAGGTGTCGTGGGGTTTTACGGGTGTGGTCCCACGGTGTATACCTACGCCCATATCGGGAACCTTAGGGCCTATGTAACCCATGATATTCTTGTCCGCACCCTTCGGAACCGGGGGTATACGGTACAACATGTGATGAATATCACCGATATAGGCCATCTTTCCGGGGACAGCGATTCGGGGGAAGATAAAATGCTTAGAAGCGCCGCGGAGCGGGGCAAAACCGTGCTGGAAGTGGCCGAATTGTATACCCAGGCTTTTTTTTCCGACATTGAGCGGATGAATATCCTTAGGCCCGGCATTGTATGTAAGGCCACCGAGCATATCGGCGACATGATAGCCCTCATAAAACGCATAGAAGCGGGGGGGTATACCTATGTAGCCGGAGGAAACCTCTACTTTGACATAAGCCGTTTTGAACATTACGGGGATCTGGCAATGCTTCGGATGAAGAACCTTAAGGCCGGGGCCCGGACGGACCTGGACACAAACAAGCGTAATCCCGGAGATTTTGTTCTCTGGTTTACCAAAAGTAAATTTGAAAATCAGGCCCTAGTCTGGGACAGCCCCTGGGGGCGGGGATACCCGGGATGGCACATTGAGTGTTCAGCCATGAGCATGCGTTACCTGGGCGAAACCTTCGACATCCATGCCGGAGGAATCGATCATGTACCGGTTCACCATACCAACGAAATTGCCCAAAGCGAAGCGGCCACGGGAAAACGTCCCTGGGTCAGGTACTGGGTGCATAATGAATTCCTGGTGTTAGACAGGGAAAAAATGTCAAAAAGCGGCGGTTCCTTTTTAACCCTCCAAAATCTTGTGGATGCGGGCTACGATCCCCTGGATTACCGGTATTTTTTAATCGGCGGCCATTACCGCAGCCAGCTCCAGTTCTCCTGGGACAGCCTGGAGGGGGCACGGAATTCCCGTAAATCCCTGGTAGACCGGGTGCGGGCCCTGGGCGCCGAAGCAGTACAACCCGGCGCCGGGTCCCCCGCTTTGGCAAGACTGGCCGCGTTTCACCAGGCCCTGGACGACGATCTTTCTACCCCCCGGGCCCTGGCGGAACTATGGGGTCTGCTTCGGGACGGTTCCGCCGTCTCTGGGGAGGTGCTATGGACGGTCCTTCAAATGGATACGATCCTGGGGCTTAACCTAAGGGCAGCCGCGGAGGAGGCGCCGGAAAAAGATCCGGAATCCGCCGCCGAAATAGAAGGATATATCGCCCGACGGGCCGAGGCCAAGGCCGCCAAAGACTTTGCCCTGGCCGACTCTATCCGCGGGGAACTAAAAGAAAAGGGGATAATTCTCGAAGATACCAAAACCGGTACCATGTGGCGGCGGGGATAAGACAGCGGATGTAACCGTTGTAACAAATGGGGAAAAATATTGTTTTCAGAAGCAGGGAAAGAACCTACAACACAGGGGGAAGATAACTTTCGCCGTTTGTATACGTCGGTTTTTCCGATCCTGTTCCGGATTGCGTACCGTATTGCCGGGAGCGAGGAGGCGGCAGAGGATCTTTGCCAGGAAGCTTTTTTTAGATACCATGAGAAGGAAATGTCGTTCCCCAATCCGGACGAGGCAAAGTACTGGCTTATCCGGGTGGTTAAAAATTCAACATTAAATTATGCAAAAAGAAAAGAACGGGAAAGAAGGGCGTATCAAAGGGCATTTCAAGAGGTTCAAAAACCGGGCGAAACGGCGGAAACAGACCTTTTAAAGCAGGAAACCCGGATAGAGGTGCAAGAAGCGCTTGATAGGCTTCCCGAAAAACTGCGGACAGTGTTAGTATTAAAGGAATATGGAGAATTGAATTACAAAGAAATAGGGCGGATCCTTAGCATCAGCGAAGGAAACGTTAAGGTTAGAGTGTTTAGAGCCCGGGAACGGCTGGCCGCCCTGCTGGCGGATACGGGCGTTTCCGGTACGGGAAAGGATGGGTAATATGTGTCCTGATCGTGAAATTCTTTCAATTTACTTCGATGAAGAGTTAGGTTCCCCCTGGAAAGAAAAAATAGAACGGCATCTAGAGGGCTGTGTCCGGTGCCGGGCAGAGATGGAACGCTACAGGCAGATCCGGCAACGAATTACAAAACCGGTGGAAAACAAACAGGCCATGGAACGGGTCTGGGGCAAGCTTAGTTTTGCCCTGGGCGCCGGAAGGCCTAAAAACCTGGGCAGAAGATTCTGGTCCGGGTCCATTTCTGTCCCCATTCCTGCCGCCGCGGCGGCGGGGCTTATCCTAAGTCTGGCCTTGGGCATCCTTGTTACCCAGCGGCTTACTAGGACGGCGGAACCGCCCCTGGCGGGCCTGGAAGTACAGGATATGGTACCGCCCACGGACATGGCAGGCCTTTTACAGTACCTGGGAAGCGAGAATTCCCCAGACATGGTAATTATTCGCCTGCCCGACACCACATTCAAAAACGCCGGGGAGCCCACCATGCTTAAGGCGGCGGACTACAGGGGCGTTTCCCGATGAATCTGTCCGGGAAGCTTGAGCCGGGATCCGCAGGGTTCCGGTTTGGGGCCCTAGCATCCCTAGCCTGGATGTTTTTTACCGTGCCCCGGCTCTTTGCCCAGGATCTATTACTGGACGAGTTTCCCGCGCTTAAAGAAAAGGCCCTGGTGCTGCGGATCACCACCCGGGTCGAAGAAAACAGCCAGGAAGTGTGGAACGCGTACAATTCCAAAGTAACAATTCCCGGACGGCCGGTAAGCATTAAACTGGTGGGAGAAAATCTGGTCATTTCCATCCAGTTTACGCCCTATACCAGGGGGGAAAGGAGCAACGCCCTGGTGGCCCAAAGCCAGATATGGCTTAACGTACCCGATAAGGGGATCCATTATAAAACAACCACCCATTCCATACCCATGGACTTTGGGGAGCCGATTTACTTTTTCCCCCTCGGTTCCGATGCAGCGGCGGATAACCCCCGCATAGAGTTGCTTCTTACCCTGTACCGCTACGGCGAAGAGCCGGAGGAACCGCCCGATCCCGCCTCCGCCGTTCCTGCGGTTCCCGAAAAAACTCCGGGGGAAATCCGGGAACTTGTCCCCCCTCCCAGGGCGTCTTCCCGCCCTTCCACAGATTCCGTGAGTGTCCGGCGGTAGCGGTAATGGTAACGGTTATTTCCCTGGGGGGTTCCATCGTCGCCCCCGGCAAAGCGGACGTTTCTTTTTTGCGGGATTTTCGCTCCCTTATCGGCGATTTTCTGGACCGGGACGATAAGCGCCGTTTTATTCTGGTGGTGGGAGGCGGCGAACCCGCCCGGGCTTGGCAGAACGCATACCGGGACATTGTATCCCCGGTTAAGGCCGAAGATGCGGACTGGATTGGAATTATGGCGACCCGCCTTAACGCCCAGCTTGTAAAGGCCGTCATGGGCGGCTGGTGTACCCAGGAGGTGATCACCAACCCCTCAACGGTGGGTCCCTTTGTGGGGCGGATTCTGGTGGCCGCAGGATGGAAACCGGGCTTTTCCTCGGATTACGACGCGGTCCTTCTGGCGGAACGCTTCCAGGCGGATATGGTAATAAATCTTTCCAATATCGATCAGGTGTACACTGCCGATCCCCGGGAAGATTCCGGCGCCAAACCCATATCCGCTATTACCTGGGAAGACTTCCGGGCCCTGGTCGGCGACGACTGGATCCCCGGTAAAAACGTTCCCTTTGATCCCGTGGCAAGCCGCCATGCGGCAAAACTGGGCCTAAAGGTTATCTGCGCCGGAGGCCGGGACCTTTCCAATCTCAAGCACATACTGCTCGGCGAATCCTTTCTGGGAACAATTATCTCGTAACCCTAAACAACCGCGGCCCATCGGGGCGGAGCTTCTCTTACCTTGTCCAGCACGGCTATTCCGGCTACAATCTTTTTAATTACGTTAAGGAGATAAAAAATGGAAATTTCAGCCCTGCAGAATGCACGGTACGCCTACACTCCCAGAATCCCCGCCTGTTTATCCTGTTCTTTAGAGGAAATATCCCTGGAAATAGGGGCGCCGGCCAAGGCCACGGCGGACGAAGATGAACTGCGGACCCTTTTTAAGCACAGTTATGGGAAACCCATCGTCTCATGTGTAAGCGGAAAAACCGGCATAGCAAAACGTCCCTTTACCGTTGGGGTAATCCTTTCCGGCGGGCAGGCTCCGGGGGGTCATAATGTCATTGCCGGACTCTACGACGGCCTTAAAAAGGGAAGCCCGGATTCCACCCTCTACGGCTTCCTGGGCGGTCCCAGCGGACTGCTGGAAAACAAGGCGGTGGAATGTACCGGCGAACTGATTGACCGGTACCGGAACACCGGGGGCTTTGATATTATCGGCTCAGGAAGGACAAAGATAGCAACTCCCGAACAATTTGCCGCGGCCTTTGAAAATGCCAAAAAACGGGGCCTTGACGCGGTGGTTATCATCGGCGGCGACGATTCAAATACCAACGCCGCTCTTTTAGCCGAATATTTTATCGAACGGGGTTCTTCAATCCAGGTAATCGGATGCCCCAAAACCATAGACGGGGATCTTAAAAACGAATACATCGAAGCGTCCTTTGGCTTTGATACCGCAGTAAAGACCTACAGCGAACTTATCGGCAATATAGAACGGGACGCCACCAGCGCAAAAAAATACTGGCACTTTATCAAGCTCATGGGCCGCTCGGCAAGCCACATCGCCCTGGAATGCGCCCTGCAGACCCAGCCCAATGTATGCCTAATTTCGGAAGAAGTGGAAGCAAAAAAACTATCCCTTAGTCAAATTGTGGAAGAGATCTGCAGCTCTATTATTAAACGGGCGGCGGATAAAAACAATTTCGGGGTGGTTCTGATTCCCGAGGGGCTTATTGAATTTGTACCGGAAATGAAAAAACTTATTAAGGAATTAAACGACCTAATGGCCGATTATGCGGACGAACTGGGGACCATCACCAACTTTATCGACCAGGTATACTGGCTGGACCAGCATCTTTCGTACGAGTCCCTGGACCTCTTTAAGACCCTGCCCCCCTCCATTGGCCGGCAGCTTTTGGCAGACAGGGATCCCCACGGCAATGTTCAGGTTTCCCGAATTGAAACGGAAAAATTGTTGATCGGGATGGTGGAAAACAAATTGGAGGAATTAAAAAAAATAAACGCCTATACCGGCAAATTTAATGCGCTGGCCCACTTTTTTGGCTACGAAGGACGTTGCGCTTTTCCCAGTAATTTTGACGCCAACTATTGTTATTCCCTGGGCCTTACGGCCTTTATCCTGATTGCCTCCGGCCTTACGGGTTATATCTCCAGCGTTAGAAATCTGGTGGCCCCGGCAGAACAGTGGATTCCCGGAGGCATTCCCCTAACCATGATGATGAACATGGAAAAGCGCCACGGTTCTTCCAAGCCGGTAATTAAAAAAGCCCTGGTGGAACTGGAGGGGGCCCCGTTTAAGGAATTTGCCGCCCGGCGGGGCCTGTGGGCACAAGAAACCTGCTACCAGTTTCCTGGAGCGATCCAGTACTACGGTCCCCCGGAAATCTGTGATCAGCCGACCAAGACCCTTAAGCTGGAACACCGCGAACAAAGCTAAACAAACTAAATAGAGTTGTTCGAAAACTTCAGTTTCTGAACAGCAATCGCTTAAAAACCGCAAAATGCGGGGCATTTTGCCTAGGCGTGTGAGATACCCAACCGGGTTATCGAACAAGTCCAATGCACAGCAGGTAGATCAATGGCATCTGTTATAACGCTTATGGCCGGAATTCTTCTTTTCTCGTTTTTTGGAGTACTATGGCTCTTAAAACAGATACGGGAGCTTAAGACAGCATTAGACCACCTGCGCTGGGAAATACGGAACCTGCCGGACCGTCCGGTTCAGCCCCTACCGGCCCCGGCGGCGGAGGAAGCAGCCCCCGTGGCGGCGGATGCGGCGGCTTTCACCGCCACGGCGGAAGCGGTTCCTGCGGCGGCGGTTTCTGTGAAGACGGCGGATACGGCAGAGAGGGCTTCCGGATCCGGCAAATCCACTGCGGGGATCGCCGCATTTATCCACAGCGGCAACGCATGGGTTGCAGGGGGTGTTCTGCTTCTTATCGCCGCCTTTGCCATGTTCATAACCTATATGACGGGACGGGGATTTTT